>JACNIU010000484.1:6459-7725 GCA_014382905.1 Desulfobacterales bacterium | reverse complement strand
ATGGAGGGACTGACCTATGCCCTGATGCTCCAGAAGGCCCTGACCGATGCCGACAATGCGGGCGATCTCAGCCGTGAAGGGGTCAAAAAGGCCCTTGATAAAATGGTCTGGGATTTTAACGGTATGTTCGGCGGCAAGACATTTTCATACAAATCCCATACCATACCCATGCTGCAGATCTTCAAGGCAAACGTCAAAATGGTTGATTACAAGGGGAAGAAGGTTCCCATGGGGGCTGTTGTTCCCATCAGCGATTGGATCAATGTGGATGAGGTTAAGTGGTAGACACTATGGCAAAATCAAGGCGGGGGGAGTTCCCCCCGCCCGTCGGGCCTCCAGGTCGGGGAGCTGACTGAGGTGCCCAGCGCTGTGCGGATGGAAAAATCACGTCTCCCTGGAGGTCAATATGGTCGATTTTATTCAGGCCTTAGGTTCCGGAATACTGGTGGGTCTGGTTTACGCCCTGCTGGGGCTCTCCATTGTCATTATTTACAGGGCCTCCGAGGCGTTCAATTTTGCCATCGGTGAATTCCTTGTCATCGGTTCCTTTCTGTTCTATATTTTTTTCTTCGATCTCAATATCCCCTTACTGATTGCGCTTCCCTTAGGACTCCTTGCCGCCGGCATGGTGGGCGCCCTGGTGGAACGGCTTACCATCAAACCCCTCTTGGGAAGGTCGCCGCTGTCAATGACCATCGTCACCCTCGGCCTGGGTTTTTTCCTGAGGGCAGGCGTCCAGCTTATCTTCGGCTCACACAGCTACTCGTTCTTTCTTGAACTTCCCGATATCACGCAGGAACTCGGCTCTCTCCTTTTTCTGTCTGATCCCATCTGGGCGGGGATGCTTTCATTGTGCACATTTGGTTTGATTATTTTCCTCCTGTTTCGCACTCGCTGGGGTCTTGCCATCCGGGCGACATCCGAAAACCAGGCCAAGGCCATGGCCTTCGGCATAGACGCCCGGTTTATCCTGCTGATCGTGTGGGCCATCAGTTCGGCCTGTATCGCGGTTGCCGGTATCATGATATCCAACTTCGGCGCCCTCTCCTCAATGTCAGCCATCGTGGGGCTCAGGGCTATCCCTGTGGTGCTCATCGGAGGGATGGACAGCATCGGAGGTGCGCTGGTCGGGGGAATCATTGTGGGTATCTGCGAGTCCTTAGCGGGCGCTTACATAGAGCCCATGGGCCTTATCGGCTTCAAAGAGGTGGCCCCCTACCTGCTGCTCCTGATCGTACTTCTGATCCGGCCTTACGGTCTTTTTGG
>JACNIU010000484.1:2531-6142 GCA_014382905.1 Desulfobacterales bacterium | reverse complement strand
ATCATGAAGCGGTTCGGGCTCACCTATGTGATAGAGGACCGGCCTGTCTTCTGGTACCTCACCATAGAGGAGAATCTGGGAGCGGCCTCATTCTCCCGGTGGGACAAACGGGTAAAGGCCGATATGGAGAATGTCTACGGGCTCTTCCCGGTTCTCAGGCAGCTGAGACATAGAAAGGCGGGATATGCCTCCGGCGGCGAACAGCAGATGTTGGCCATCGGTATGGCCCTTATGACAAAACCGAAGATATTGCTCCTCGACGAGCCTTCCCTTGGGTTGGCGCCGCTGATCACCGAGGAGCTTTTCAGCACCATCAGCCAGCTCAACCAGACCGGAATCACCATCGTATTGGTGGAACAAAATGCCCATGCCGCCCTGGACATCGGGGCCCGGGGCTATGTCATGGAAACCGGGCGTATCGTCCTTGACGGGAGTTCCCGGGAACTCCTTGAAAACGAGGATGTGCGCGAGTTCTATTTAGGGTCCGGGAAAAAGGACCGAAAGAGCTATAAGGACGCCAAGAGGTACAAGAGACGAAAACGATGGCTATGACGGGAACGAACGGAGACAAGCTGTTAAGGATAGAAGGCCTGCAATTGGCCTTTGGGGGTGTGCAGGTCCTGACGGGCATAAGCCTTGCCGTTAAAAAGGGTGACATATTCTCCATCATAGGGCCCAATGGTGCGGGTAAGACCAGTCTGCTGAACTGCATCAATATGCATTACCGGCCCCAGGCCGGCGGAATTGTGTTTGATGGAAAGGAGCTCAACAGGCTCAAGCCCCACACGGTGGCGTCCTTAGGGGTGGCCAGGACATTTCAGAAGGTGGAGCTGTTCCAGGGGATGACCGTGCTGGATAACATCAAATTAGGCAGACACTTTCTGATGAAGTTTTCGCTCTTAGGGAGCTTTTTTCGCCTTCCCAACATCGGCCGCGATGAAATAAAGCATCGGGAAGAAATCGAGGAAGAGATCATCGATTTTATGGGGCTCTCCAGTTTCCGTTATTCGCCGGTAGGAATTCTTCCCTTGGGGGTTCGAAAGCGGGTCGATATGGCCCGTGCCCTGGCCATGAGACCGAAGTTGCTCCTGCTGGACGAGATCATGTCCGGAATGGCCGTCGAGGAGAAGGAAGACATCGCCAGCTATATCCTGGATGTGCATCGGGACCTGGGCGTTACCATCGTCTGGATCGAGCACGACTTAGCCGCTGTCATGGACCTGTCGGACCGGGTCTGTGTCCTCAATTTCGGGACCAAGATCGCCGAGGGCACGCCCGAGGAGGTCCAGGAGGACCCGAAGGTCATCGAGGCATATCTTGGGAGGCGGAAGGAGAGGTAAGGGACATCATGCTCGAGGATACGCTACTGGGTCTCATTATAAAGAATTCGGAGGAAATGCCCGACGAGGTGGCCATACGGGAGAAAAGGTATGGCGTATGGAGTCCCATGACGTGGCGCCAGTTCAGGGATAAGGTCCAACGATTTGCCCTGGGCCTGAGGGCGCTGGGTTTTGAGACCGGCGACAACCTGGCGATTATCGGGGACAACAAACCCGAATGGATTATTGCCGAATTCGGTTGTATGGCCGCCGGCGGTCTCCCCACCGGTGCATACCCTGACAGTATGCCAGAGGAGATGGAGTACCTGATCTCCTACTCTGATGCCAGGTTCCTGGTGGTTCGAGACCAGGAACAGGTGGATAAGATCCTCGTCATCTGGGAAGGGATCAGGAAAAAGGTAGAGAAGGTGATTGTCTGGGATTCCAGGGGCATGAGCCACTACTATGAGGAATACCCCTTTCTGGAGCGATTTGACAAGGTCCTCGAGATCGGTGCACAGGAGGAATCCGGCCACAAGGACTATCTCTTAAAGGTGGCCCAGGAGATCGATCCTTCGCAGCCTGCCATGATGCTCACGACATCAGGTACCACGGCCAAACCAAAGCTCTCTGTGCTGAGCCATCAAAACCTCATCGAGGCCTCCAGGAGCTATGGCGAAATGGTGGAAATGCGCAGGGGCGACGAGCTCCTCTCCGCTGCCCCCCTGCCGTGGATTGGAGAGCAGTTGTATAATGTCATCCGGTTCCTGACGGTGGGTGCCCATTACAACTTCCCTGAAGAGACCGAAACCCTTCGAAAGGACCTGTTAGAGCTTCAACCCTACTACTTCGGCGGGACTCCGATTGTCTGGGAATTTATCGTATCCACTATCCAGGCGGCCATGGACAATGCGGATGTGGTCAAACGATTCTTTTACAACCTGGCGATCCAGAAGGCCCTCAAATGTACGGAAGCGGAGCTGGCCGGAGAAGAGCCAGGGCAGTGGAACCGCTTTCTTTACCGGATACTCGATTTTCTTGTCCTCCGACCCCTCAAGAACAAAGTGGGGCTCGGGCGGGTACGGATGGCCGTAACGGGCGGGGGTGCCATATCCCCCGAGATCTTCAAGTATTTCAAAGCCCTGGGCCTTGATCTCAGGCAGGTTTTCGGCCAGTCGGAATGCTCCGGGATCGCAACCACGCACAAAGAGGATGATGTGAGACCGGAGACGGTCGGGGTGGCCATCCCCGGTGTTGAGGTCAAACTCTCGGAAGAGGGTGAGATCCTTGTGCGCGGAAAGAATACTCACTTAGGCTACTACAAGAACGAAGCGGCCACAAAGGAGGGATACACAGAGGATGGTTTCCTCCGAACCGGCGATGCCGGATATTTCGGGGAAGACGGGCACCTGTATGTCTTTGACCGGGCCAAGGATATCATGACCCTTGCGGACGACACCAAGTTCGCCCCACAGGATATCGAAACCCGCCTCAAATTCAGCGCCTATGTCCACGAGGCCATGGTATGCGGGGACAAGCGGCCGTATGTTTCGGCGATCGTAAGCATCGATCTGGAAAACGTGGGCAACTGGGCCAAAAAACGGGGAATCTCTTTCACCACCTTTCAGGACCTGTCCCAGCGAACAGAGATCTACGAATTGGTGCGAAATGAGATACGAGAGATCTGCAAGCGGTTTCCGGAAAATATCAGGATAAAACGGTTCGCTATTCTCCTGAAAGAGCTTCATCCTGACGACGGGGAACTGACGAGGACAAGAAAGGTGAGGCGGGCTTTTGTTAATGAGAGATACCATGATCTCATAGAAGATTTTTACCAGCCCAAGGATCACCATGATCTGGCAATAGAGATACGTTATGAAGATGGCCGAGTTTCCAGCTTCAGCGGGACCATCGCCATAGTGGAAGTGTGAATTTTGGAGTTGGAAGTTTGGAGTGTGAAGTTTGGAGTGTGAAGTGTGAAACCAGAGGAGGTTGATTAGTGCGATCAATATCCCAGCTTTACAGTGACTGCTTTTCTTCTACCGCTGTCTTCAGCTACAGGGAAGATGAAAGGATCTTTCGCACCCGGTTCAAGCGGGTGTGGTTCGCCATTTTTCTTATCCTGGTGGGTCTCTCTTTATTGGGGTCGACTTTCGACATGGGCCCCAACGAATATCACTATTTTATCGGAAATCTTATCTTAGTCAACCTCATATCTGCGATTGGGCTGAACCTCCTGATCGGATTTACAGGGCTTTTGTCCCTCGGTCATGCTGCCTTTATGGGCGTGGG
>JACNIU010000484.1:0-2174 GCA_014382905.1 Desulfobacterales bacterium | reverse complement strand
TCCTGATGTGGGGGGCAAAGAACATTACGCGCTCCAAGATCGGCCGCGCCTTTATTGCCATCCGGGACAACGATGTGTCGGCCGAGATCATCGGGATTTCCATCTTCCGCTACAAGCTCCTCTCATTTGCCATCAGTTCTTTTTATGCGGGCATTGCCGGGGCCCTCTATGCCTCGATGCTCAGAGCTGCCATCCCCGAGGATTATATCTTCATCAGCTCCATCATTTTTTTAGCTATGGTCCTGGTCGGGGGCCTGGGAAGACTGGTCGGCTCGATCTTTGGGGTTATTTTCGTTACCCTGGTGCCGGTCCTCCTGGATCTGGGCGTGAGCTTTCTGAGCCGGGTTTATGATCCTAACGTGACCATCTATCTCGGGCCGGTAAAGGAACTCGTCTTCGGTGGGCTCATCATCCTGTTCATCATCTTCGAGCCCGAGGGGTTGGTCGGGATATGGATCAGGATCAGGGATTACTTCAAGATCTGGCCGCTGCCCTATGTATCGGAATAGACGACAAACGATTTAGGGAGGTGAAAGATGCTGACTCAGGATTTTACGCTTTATGACGTTATATGCCGCAACGCCCAGTGCCATCCCGATCGTGACGCCATCGTCTTCAACGACATCCGTTTGACCCATCGCCAGTTCAAGGAGCGGTGCGATCAGCTGTCAGCAGGACTTGTGAAGATGGGTGTTGAGAAGGGGGATAGATTAGGGGTTGTGGCCCATAACTGCGATGAATTCATGGTCCTGTATGGGGCTGCTGCAAAGATGGGGGCCATCCTCCTTCCTATAAACTGGCGATTTCAGCAGAATGAGGTGGAATATGTCCTAAACGACGGGACCCCCAAGTTTGTCTTTGCAGGGCCCGAATACCGGAAAACCGTTGAAGAGATCGCCGGAAAGATTGACGCCATCGAAAGGTGTTACACCATCGGAGGAGGAGAGGTGCCCGAAGGGTTCCACCCTTTTGAAGGACTGTATTCGGAAGAGGGCGCCGATAAGAAATTTCTCATCCCGGCGGAGTCGGGGTTTGTCATTATTCATACGGCCGCAGTGGCCGGAGAACCACGGGGTGCCCTTCTGAGCCAGTCCAATGTGGTCCACTGTAATCTGCAGATGATGATCGGGAACCATCTCGGGCCGGACGATTGCCACATCTGTATCCTGCCGCTATTCCACATTGCCGCGCTGTCCATGGCAATGGCCGTCATGCACGCCGGAGGGAAGAATGCGATTGTAGAGCGTTTTGATCCGGAGCTTACCCTCAAGCTGATAGAGAAGGAAAAGGGCACCAGCTTTTTTCACTTCCCACCGATCCTGCAGATGATTTTAGACAAGTATGATGCAGCAGGGGGTGGGTACGACCTCTCCAGCCTGAGACACGTGGGCGGGATAGACAACCCGGAGAACATGATGCGTCTCAAAAAGATTGTCCCCAATGTGGTTTTGGGGACCGCCTTTGGCCAGACCGAGGCCCTCCCTGTCACCGGAGGACCCATGGAAGAGAGGCCGGGAAGCGCAGGCAGGCCCACTCCCCTGTCAAAGGTTGCGCTGTTCGACGACTACGACAACGAGGTCCCGGTGGGGACCCCGGGTGAGATCTGCGTCCGGTCTCCTGTGGTTTTCCTGGGGTATTGGGGCCGTGATGAAGATACAGCCTATACCTTTAGAAACAACTGGCACCACACAGGGGACGTCGGCCGGTTTGACGAGGATGGATACCTGTGGTATGTGAAGCGAAAGGCCGAAAAGGAGTTAATAAAACCCGGCGGAGAAAACGTTTACCCCGTTGAAGTAGAAAAGGCGATCCTCCAGCACGATGACGTCGAAGAGGTCTGTGTCATCGGTGTGGCTGACAAACAATGGGGTGAGGCCATCAAGGCCATATGTGTTTTAGGGACGGGGAAATCGCTTGATCCCCAGATCCTGATCGATTTTGTGGCCTCCAAGATCGCCCGGTACAAGAAACCGAAATACATCGTCTTCGTGGATTCCCTGCCCAAGACCGCAGACGGGGAGATTCATCGGGATCAGGTAAAGAAGGAGCACGGCGGCAAATTCTGACCTCCCTTGAACCCCCAACTCTTTCAAGGCCTCCCCGTGACCGCGTTACATCCTCGCCCTGTTAAATACCCATTCTTAAAAAAACCATAACGTATTGAGATTTTGTAT
>JACNIU010000161.1 GCA_014382905.1 Desulfobacterales bacterium | reverse complement strand
TATTGAACGTCAAGGGGGCGTTCTATACGCTCCGGAGAATTTTTGTTACGGCCTTTGGGAAAGAGACCCTCATGGTCCAACGCTTTCTTACAAACGGCTAAAGTGTTACAAAGGATCTATTTTTTTGCCTTCATCTTGGCCAAACGGATAAACTGTACCAGGGGGCGTTTTGCCGGGCAGGTGTAGGCGCAGCAACCACACTCGAAGCATTCAAACACCCCGAACTGGGATGTGTCTTCAGGACGCCCCGCCTCCACGTAAAGGCCGATTTCATTTGGCGAAAGCCCCATCGGGCAGGCGTCTAAACACCACCCGCAGCGGATACACTGGCTGTGAGAACTGGCATCTATTTCATCGTCCGTCAGGAACAGGACCCCGGATGTGGTCTTGGTTACGGGGATGTCCAGGGTGGGGATGGCGAAACCCATCATCGGCCCGCCCATGATCACCTTGGCAAAACCCGGTTTTGTCCCCCCTAAGAAAGCCACAATGTCACTGAGCTTGGTGCCGATCCTGACCAACAGGTTGGCCGGTCGGGCAATACCGTGACCCGAGATGGTAATAATCTTTTCATACAGGGGTTTCTCGAGAACTACGGCGTCATAGATGGCCTTGGCGGTTCCCACATTCTGGACGATCACTCCCACGTCAAAGGGGAGTCCGAACCCGGGAACACGCCGACCGGTAATACTCTCTATTAGCTGTTTTTCTGACCCCTGGGGGTACTTTACCACTAACGGATCGATGGATATGCTGAACCCGTTGGATGAGGCCTTTCCTGAGACACTTTTCATGGCCTCAATGGCATCCGGCTTGTTCGCCTCTATCCCGATATGGCAATTCTTGATCCCCAAGATTGCCAGAATGATTTTTGCCCCTTCAATGACCTCGGCCGTATGTTCGAGCATCAGCCGGTGGTCGGTGGTGAGATAAGGTTCGCATTCTGCCCCGTTCAATATCAGGGTGTCTATCTTTGCTTCAGGAGGCGGGGAGAGCTTTACATGGGTGGGAAATCCCGCCCCACCGATTCCGACGATCCCCGCCTTTTTCACTCTTCCAAGCAGTTCATCTCTTGAAAGATCTTTCCAATCAGAGGTCGAGTACTCTCTGGGTCTGGATTCCGGGTCTGTCTGGATGGTGATGGATGGGACGCTTACCGAGACCGGATGGGCAGAGGTGCCGATACTCTTTACCGTCCCGGTCACACTGGCATGGATATTGGCCCCAAGGCCCTTTTCGACCTCTCCGATCAGGTCTCCTTCAATGACCGGATCCTTTTTTGTGACTAAAGGCTTGCAAGGTGTGCCGAAATGCTGGCTGAGAAGGATTTCAACCTCTTCGGGGATGGGAAGGACTTCAACGGGCAAGTGTTCCGAGAGTTTCTTTGCTTCCGGGGGGTGTACGCCCCCTTTCGGAAACGTGAAAAGCGAATCATTCATATCTCTATTAGACCTATGGGCTCACTCAAAAATGACTTCACATTTTTACATCTCAGTTTCAGGCCGTCTTCGGTCGCTACTCAATCGTGAATTCCTCGAAATAGTTCACTATTCCTGTGGGTTCACTCAATCGCAGCAACCAAATCCGATCTAAATCTGAGCGTCAATTCTGCGAACTTATTTTTGAGTGAGCCCTAAGCCGAAAGTCGAACTCCGTTTAAGTTTTTGACCTTGCTCTATAATAAAAATAAGAAATTCTTGTCAAGGCATTTCATGCGTTTTTGAACAATTCTCTGGCCCTGTGCACGTCCCGTCCGATCTGGCCGGCCAAATCCTCGATAGATCCGAAGGTCTGTTCATCCCTTAATCGCTCGATAAATCTGATACGGATGTTTTTCCCAAGCAGATCGCCTTTAAAATCAAGCAGATGGGTCTCAACCGAAAAAGGGCCTGTCCCGAAGGTCGGATTGTAGCCGATGTTTGTCACACCGTTGTATGTTTGATTGCCGATGACAATCTTTACCGCATAAACGCCCCCTTTGGGAACTAATTCATCAATGAGCTTCAAGTTGGCGGTCGGGAAACCCAGGAGCCTGCCCCCCCTGTTTTTCCCCCTGACCACGGTTCCACATATCTGATAATCTCTGCCCAACAGCTCCCTGGCCTCGGAGAGGTTCCCGTCCTGGACCAGATTGCGGATTGATGTGCTTGAAACCAGCTTGTCTCCGACATGAACCGGTTCTACCACATGTACCATGAACCCCCACGTTTTTCCCATTTCCTGGAGAAGTTCGATATTCCCTTCGCGACCGTGACCGAAGGTGTAATCATATCCCACAACGAGCTCTTTAATACCGATTTTGCGGACTAAGATATCTTGTATAAAGTCACGGGCAGAGATGGCTGCAAATCGTTTTGTGAAAGGGATACAGAAAATGACATCAATGTCTGCATCCGCTATCAATTCCAGTTTTTGCTGCGTCAGGGTAATCAACGGGGGGCCGTTGCCGGGTTTCATGACCTTTATGGGGTGGGGATTGAAGGTCATCAGTGCGGATTGCCCACGGATTGATTTGGCCCGCTCCTTTACCCTGTCAAAAAGGGCCAGGTGACCCCTGTGCACGCCGTCAAAATTGCCGATGGTCAACACAGGGTTTGTGAGAGGTTGTCTAAGTTGATTTAGATCAGAAATAATGGCCATTGTTAGTTAAATGCTCCTAAGGGCTCGTAGCGCCTACGCCTCGGGAAGAGGCTCGACCCTGGCCGAGAGTGTGCGTTTGTTATTGTCAGCTCTTCAGATATCTCGATTGTTTCGAAACCAAAACCGGGTCATGGCCAGGAAACCGTGCGATTTAGAACATGACAAAAAATATTGACAAAAAACGTTTAATGATATATCTATGTTTAAAAAATATCAACCTCATTTTCGTGCCGAAGTGGCGGAACTGGTAGACGCGCTAGGTTCAGGGTCTAGTGGGCGGATGCCTGTAGGGGTTCGAGTCCCCTCTTCGGCACCAAATGAATAAGGCGCAAAACCAGATGACAGCAAAAGGCCGCAACCTTAATAGGTTGCGGCCTTTTCTTTCTTCTATTCAGCATGATTTCATCGAGGTCACGAGTTTCCAGGTCTCTCTTGCTCTATTTCATGAATTTACCGGATCTCCCGCTTCTCTCCCGTTCCGGCATGAAACAGCGAGTAAACCGCCGGGATGAGCACCAGCGTAATCAGGGTCGATCCGGTGAGGCCGCCAATGACCGCCCTTGCCAGGGGGGCCTGGGCGTCCGCACCTTCACCGATCCCCAAGGCCAATGGCAGCAGACCGAGGATCGTGGTCAACGTGGTCATCAGAATCGGTCGCAGCCTCCGACGTCCTGCCTCGATCACGGCATCCCGGACAGGCATCCCACCACGACTCAGCAGACCGGCCTGGTCCACCAGGAGGATGGCGTTATTGACGGCGATTCCGCCCAACATAATACAGCCGATATAAGACTGTACATTGAATGTCGTTCCGGTCAGAAACAGAATAACCAGGACCCCCACCGTTGCCACGGGCACGGAAAACATGACGACCAGGGGATTTCGAAAGGACTCGTACTGACAGGCCAGCACCATGTATACAAGGACCAGTGCGAGCGCAAGCGCCATCACCAGTTCACGAAATGCCTTTTTCTGTTCTTCAAACGTCCCCGAAACTATAAGATCATACCCCACGGGACGCGGGATCTGGTCCAGCACGGCCTGAACGTCCAAAGCCACGGAACCCAGATCACGGCCTGCGACGTTCGCTTCAAGCGTCACAACCCGCTGCTGATCCTTTCTGTCAATCACGATCGGGCCAGTGCCTGGCTCAGTCATAACGATATTTCGCAGCGCGACAGGGTCACCGGACCCGGTAGTCAAGGTAAGGTTGAGGATCTCCTCCAGCGAGAGTTTTTCCGCATCTTTGAGCTGCACAAGAATGCGGTAAGAGTTGCCGTTCGTCCGGTACTCTCCGGCCTGGGAACCGGCAATTGCGGTTTCCAGGATTTTCGTCACATCACGCACGCTTAAGTTTAGATCGGCGATCTTATCACGTTCCACTCGAATCTGCTGCTGTGGAACACCGCCTTCCCGGCTGGTATCGATATCGGTAATGCCCGGGATCGATGCAATGGATGTCGCGACCCGGGCGGCTAAGGCGTCAAGCCTATCGAATTCATAGCCTCTGATCTCGACGGCCAGACCCTCGTCGCCGCCTAAAATTCGTTCCAACAGGAATTGACCCTGTGGCGCCCGGGTGCGTATCTCCATGCCCGGGATCTTGCCGGTCAGCCGGCGACGCAGATCTTCCGCAATCTCGGTATTGGAGCGTTTCCTTTGGGATGACGGTAACAAGGACAGACTGATCTGGCCCTCGGAAGCCGCATCCGGCCGCCACCCCGACGCACCGATGCTAACCACGGATGAGACGGCCTCGGGTACGGCAGCATACACAATTTCTTCTATTTTACGGGTCTGCTGGTCGACAAGGGCCAGCCGGGTGCCGATGGCCATCTCACCGGTGACCCGAACCTCGCCCTCGTCGCTGGGCGGCAGGAATTCGCTGCCGATCATCGGAAGCAACAGCAGGCTTCCGGCAAGCATCGCTGCGGCCATGCAAACGGTCGTCACACGATGGTTCAGCACATACCGAAGAAGGTCCTGGTAGGTGTTGTTAAGGCCAGTGAAAAAGGCGCCCGAGGCAAAGACGAATCGGCCAATCCATCGCGACCGTGTTTCGGACCTCTCTTCTGACGGTTTCAGGAACTTGGAGGCCAGCATTGGAACCAGGCTGAGCGATACCATCAACGAGCAGACAAGTGAAAAGATGATCACGTAGGCCAGCTCCTTGAACAGGATGCCGGATACGCCTTGGACGAAAATCAACGGCAGGAAGATCACCAGCGTGGTGATGGTGCTGGCGACGATTGCCGGAGCAACCTCTCTTGTCCCTTCAACCGATGCGATCGATGCCAATTCACCGTTTTCCTCCCGGCGACGAAAGATGTTTTCCAGAACCACGATGGAGCCGTCCACCATCATCCCCACACCCAGCGCCAACCCCCCTAACGTCATCAGGTTCAGTGTGAAACCGCCTAAATAGATGAGCGCGAAGGTTGCAACGACAGAAATCGGAATCGCCATGAAAATCACGAGGGTGCTTCGGATATTGCGCAGGAAAAAAAACAGCACCATGATTGCAAGCCCGCCCCCGTAAAGCACCGACCGGGCGACATTGGCGATAGAACGCTCAATAAAGTTACCCTGATTAATGACCGGAACAACTTTGATCTGGGGAAAGGCCTTATTGACCGCATCAATCTCATCGAGCACACGTCTGGAGACCTCGACGGTGTTGGCATCGGCCTGTTTACGAATCGCTACCCTGAGGCCCCGTTCACCATTGACGCGGACAATACGCGTAAGCTTCTGATAGGTGTCTTTGACGTTAGCGATCTGTCCAAGGGTTACTGCAGCACCGTCCCGTACGACTAAAACCGTATTCCGAATCTGATCAAGGTTTGTAAACTCGGCCGGTGCCCTGAGGGTTACCTCATATCTGCCATCATCAATTTTGCCCGCAGGAAGATCAAGGTTGGCGTCGCGAATCGTTTGGAGAATGAGATCCATTGGGAGACCCAATGCCCTGACACGGTCGGGGTCCAGTTCGATCCGGGCCTCCCGTTCAAAGCCGCCCCAGACGTCAACCTGCGCTACACCGGGAATTCGGGCGAAGCGGTAACGGATCTGGTCTTCAATCAACTGCGTCAGTTCCACGGGGTCCAGGTTACTGGAGATTCCCAGCAGGACGACCGGAAAACTGGCGATATCAAACTTCCGGATCCGGGGCCGCACAATGTCTTCGGGGAACTCGTTGATCTCGTCTTCGAGTTTACCCTGGACATCCAGAGCGGCCGTATCAATACTCGTACCCCAGGCAAAACTGACCCGGACACTGCTGCTCCCCTCGGACGATTGCGACGTCATTTCCTCGACGCCCGGCACCGTCGCAACGATCTCTTCAACGATCTGGGTGACCAGCCGCTCCATGACCTCGGGACTGGCCCCTTCGTACTCGGTTCTGATGGTCAGTGTCGGCAATTCAATGTTGGGCAGCAGGTCAATCCGCAACCGGCTCAAAGAGACGGCTCCGAGGATCACGACAATCAGCGTCACCATGGTGATAAAGATGGGTCGCCGAACGCTGAATCCCGGCAGGCTCATTTCCGAGGGGCCTCCTTGGGGGTGGAATCGGTCTTGCTGCTGTCACCGGGAATTGTGATTTTCGAGCCATCCTCTACCAGTTGCTGTCCCAGGGTTACAACATAGCCGGAGAGTCCTTCACCTTCAACCTGGACACGGTTGCCTTCACGGATTCCCACCTTTACTTCACGCCAGGCAACCGACTGGCCATCATCATTGACCACAAAAATGCCGTCCTTATCATCACGTGTGGTCAGGGCCTGCCCCGGGACGATCGTCGCATCAGCTATACGGTCGAGCACCACCGTGGCACGGATGAACATCCCGGGCTTGAGCCTTTGTTGGGGGTTGTTGATGGTCAGCTCGATCTTTGCCTGCCGCGTGGTCGTCCGAAAGACGGGGGCGATACGGGAAATCCGGCCCTGAAACTGCTTGCCGGGATAGGCATCTGTCGTCAACGTGGCGGCCTGCCCCCGCTTCAGATGTATATAGTCCTTCTCGGTCACAAAAATTACGCCGATGATCGGATCTACTTCGACGATCGAAAAAAGCGGTGTATTGGCTGAGACGGTCTCCCCTTCGTTGACGTACCGGTCGGCCACCACACGGTAGTCATCACCACCGGTCCAGCCCGCAGTCACCTTTGTGTAGCCGATTCGAATCTTTGCGGTCTCCAGGGATGCTTCAGCCCTTGTCAACTGGGCCTTGGAAACCTCGAGGCGTGCCAGCTTACCCAGATGATCCGCTTCTGCTAAATCGAACTCGGAATCTGAGGTAGCGCGGCGCTCACGAAGCATCTCAAAACGCTTGAGCTTGCGGGCGGCGATTTCCAGCGCGCTTTTTGCCTCAACCAGGTTGGCCTTTGCCACCTCGATGTCAGCTTTGGCTAAGATGATCGCCTGGACATACTCATCGTCGTCCAGTTCTGCAACAACCTGGCCGCGGCGGACTGTATCCCCGAGATCAACGTTTAACCCTTCGATCCGCCCGCTGATTTTCGGGGCAACCACCAGCCTGGCAGGAGATTCCAACGTCCCGCTGAAGGTGCGGTGCAACTCGATCGGGCCACGCTGTATCGGCGCTACTTCCACGGGTACGGATCGTGACGCCTGACGGGCTCCAGCCTTGCCCGACTGCTCCTGAAGCCGGCTGGAGATCATCAGGCCAAGGGCCGCGGCTGCGCCGAGCAGCAACACCGTCACGACAAAGTTCTTCCTAACCCGTTTCATGGTCAATCATCCTCACGCTGATGGTTGGGTGTTAAACAAAGCCATATCGACAATTTGTTCTCGTCGCGGCGCAAATAGGATGTTTAAATTCAATGTCATTAACTTGAGAGTCTGGATATGGTCTAACTATTTTATATTATTAAAAAAGGTTGCTTTTTGGATGCAGACATAGTATACTCGCTTTTCAATAATACTACAGCGACACATTAATCTTTAATAAAATGGCTTCGGCTCTTGCCCTTTTTCTATGTGACTTTTGAGCGATATAATTACGGTCAGTATGGTATTTTATTACTTTCAAGGCATATGCCCGATCAATTGAATGATGAGGAAGCATCGTTGCTACCAGTTTTCTTGCTTGTGGCAATGTCAGGCATGGGGCTTTTTTTTAAAC
>JACNIU010000053.1 GCA_014382905.1 Desulfobacterales bacterium | reverse complement strand
ATGGGGCAAATTTATTGCTGAAGCCCTCTTTTCAACCATCACGAATGTAAACTGGGATGATCAGAGATACATTTCTCTCATCAAAGAGGCCTTGAAGGTCCGGGAAGCGGTCAAAGACAAATTCCTGGCCGCCTACAAAGCGAAGAACGGGGCGGAGTTTTCAGGTGATCTGCATGATGCGGCAGTCTGGTTCTCGGATGATGAGGCGGAGTTTCGAGAAAAGGCAAAAGGGGTCGGCATCCTTACGACCGAGAATGAAGATGCCCGTTCCCTCAGGGAGCTGCTCACCATTGGTTTGAAAGGGGTCGCCGCCTATGCCGATCATGCGGCTATCTTAGGATTTGAAAAGGATGATATCTACCAGTTCATCATGGAGGCATTGGCCTCGACCACCAAGGATCTCTCTGTAGATGAGATGGTGGGCCTGGTCATGAAATGCGGAGAAACAGCCGTGAATACCATGGCGCTTCTGGATGAGGCCAATACGAGCGCCTACGGGAATCCCGAGATAACAGAGGTGAATATCGGTGTTCGTAGCAACCCGGGGATCCTTATCAGTGGGCATGACCTCAAGGATATGGAAGAACTCTTGAAGCAGACAGAAGGGAGCGGGGTTGATGTCTATACCCACGGCGAGATGCTTCCAGCCAATTATTATCCGGCATTCAAAAAGTATGACCATTTTGCAGGGAATTACGGGGGTTCGTGGTGGCACCAGAACAAGGAATTTGAATCCTTCAACGGGCCGATCCTGATGACAACCAACTGTATTATTCCGATCAAGAAGGAGAATACCTATCTGGACAGGATTTTTACCACCGGGATGACCGGATACCCGGGCGCCAAGCATATACCGGATAGACCGGAAGGGGGCGCAAAGGATTTCTCGCAAATGATCGAATTGGCAAAGACCTGCAATCCACCCACTGAAATTGAAACCGGCAAGATTGTAGGAGGGTTTGCACATAACCAGGTACTCGCATTGGCAGATAAGGTGGTAGATGCCGTCAAGTCAGGGGCCATCAAACGCTTTATTGTAATGGCCGGCTGCGATGGCCGCCACAAATCGAGGGGTTATTTCACTGAGGTGGCCCAGCAGCTTCCCAAAGACACGGTTATCCTGACCGCAGGGTGTGCAAAATATCGATACAACAAACTGGACCTTGGTGATATCGGCGGAATCCCAAGGGTGCTCGATGCAGGGCAGTGCAACGACTGCTACTCGCTTGCTGTCATTGCGCTGAAACTAAAAGAGGTCTTCGGGCTTGATGATATCAATGATCTTCCGATCTCCTTTGATATCGGATGGTATGAACAGAAAGCGGTTGCTGTTCTCTTAGCCGTTCTCTTCCTTGGAGTAAAAGGTATTCGTTTAGGGCCGACGCTACCGGCATTTGTTTCCCCGACGGTACTTAATGTATTGGTGGAGAAATTCGGTATCAAACCGATCACCGAGGTCGAAGCGGACATCGAGGCCATGATGGCCGGCAAATAAAGCTGAAATTTGAAACTTGAAACTGGAATACCATATTCTCAGTTTCAGGTTTCAGCATCAGGAGAAAACCAATGAAATGCCCAGGACAAGACAGCCAGTACTGGAAGCCGGGGGCGGTTTTTGAGGTCAAGTGCCCGAAGTGCGGGAATGAAGTAGAGTTCTTCAGGGATGACCCGACACGCAAATGCTCAAAATGCGGTCATCGCTTTCTAAATCCGGGGCTTGATTTCGGCTGCGCGTCTTATTGCCAGTATGCGGATCAGTGTATCGGAAACCTTCCCCCTGAACTCCTTGCCCAGAAAGAGAACCTGCTCAAGGACAGGGTCGCCATTGAGATGAAACGGTACTTCAGACAGGATTTCAAGCGGATCGGTCATGTTAGCCGTGTGGCCAGATATGCCGAGCAGATCGGCCGGGAAGAAAGCGGCAACCTTGCGGTCATACTCTGCGCTGCTTATCTTCATGATATCGGGATCAAGGCGGCCGAGGAAAAACATCAGAGCAGTGCAGCCGAATACCGGGAGGAGGAAGGACCGCCCATCGCGAGGGAGATCCTGACCAAGCTTGGGGCCAAAGAAGCGCTGATCGATGAGGTCTCCGATATTATCGGACATCATCACCATCCGGGGAGTGACGAAACCATTAATTTCATGAGCGTCTATGATGCGGACCAGCTTGCGAAGCTGGAAGAAAAACAAAAAGAAGATCCATTAGACGAAGAGAAATTAGCTAATATTATAGAGACCTCATTCCTGACCGAGAGCGGCAGGGGCCTGGCAAAAAAAACATTGTTAGCCCTTTGAGCCAGCGAGTCACCCTAACCTTTAACGTTGTTCCCGGTTTGTCCGGTTTAGGAAAACACCATGAAAGTAATGCGAAAAATAATTGAGATAGATGACGAACGCTGCGACGGGTGCGGGGAGTGCGTCCCTTCGTGCGCTGAGGGTGCCATAGAGGTGGTAGATGGTAAGGCCCGTGTTGTGGCGGAGAAATACTGCGACGGTCTGGGCGCCTGTTTAGGCGAATGTCCCAATGGCGCGCTCAGAATCGTGGATCGCGAAGCAGAGGACTTTGATGAGGAAGCAGTAGAGGCGTACCTAAAGGAAAAGGCGGAAAAACCGGTCGATGGGCCTTTGGCCTGCGGGTGTCCCTCCTCCCAGATCCAGACCTTTATTCCTGAATCTCCTGCAACGGAGACCGTGGCCGGAGATTCACCGTCCAGGGGTGTGTCCAGCCTTTCTCACTGGCCGGTTCAAATCAGCCTGGTCCCCCCTACCGCACCGTTCCTGAAAGGGGCGGATCTTCTGATTGCAGCCGATTGTGTCCCCGTGGCTTACCCCAATTTTCACCAGGATTTTTTAAAAGGAAAGGTGGTCATGGTGGGGTGTCCCAAATTCGATGATGTTGAAGGCTACATCACGAAATTTACGGAGATATTCAAGACCGCCGATATTCACACGATTACCATCGTTGTCATGGAAGTCCCCTGCTGCTCAGGGTTACCCCTGATTGTAAAAAGGGCACTCGAAGCATCCCGAAAAGAGATTCCCATGGAAGAGGTGGTTATCAGAGCGCGCGGCGAGATCCTGAAAAGGAAGCGGTATAAGGTATAACGCGAAAATTCCAGAAAAGGAGGCATGATGATATGGCTACCATAAAGATACAGGGAATGTCGTGCAAGCATTGTGTCATGGCCGTTCAGAAGGCCTTAGGGGAGATCGATGGGGTCAAGGATGTCAAAGTGGATCTTGAAAAGGCTGAAGCCACCTTTGATGAAGCAACGCCCGTTGATATGAACACGGTTCGGGAAGCGGTTAAGAAGGCAGGTTACCAGGTTGTCTGAAAAGGTCCAGCTCAACATCTCAGGGATGTCCTGCGCCGCCTGTGTGCGCCGGGTTGAGCAGGGACTCGCAGACCTCGACGGTGTATCTTCGGCGGCCGTCAACTTTGCCACTGAAAAGGCAACCGTTGAGTATGACCCGGCAGAACTGAGCGTGGATCAGATGGCTGCAAAGGTCAAGGCTCTGGGCTATGAGGTGGTTGGCGATGATAAGTCAGGGGAACCGGCTCTTCAGAAGACAACCGTTTCCATAGGCGGGATGACATGTGCCGCCTGTGTCCGGCGTGTGGAATCCACCCTTGAAACGATCGATGGCGTCACCGATGCAGCGGTCAATCTGGCCACCGGGAGGGCCACGGTCGTCCACAGGGCCGATTGGGCCGGTCTGGAGGCCCTCAGAAAAAAGGTGTCGGATGCGGGGTACCAGTTCCTGGAGGCCTCTGAGGAGCTTCTGGAAGACCCGATTGAGGCGGCCCGGATCAAGGAAGTCAGGGAGCTGCGGATTAAATTTTTGGCCGGTGTGGTCCTGAGTATCATCATTTTTGCAGGCTCCATGCAGTCATGGTTCCCCTTCCTTCGCCCTATCCCCAGACAGATTGTGCTCGTTTTTCTGTTTGTTCTCACCACCCCGGTGGTTTTCTGGGTGGGCAGCCGGTTCGTCACCGGGGCGGTCAAGGCGGCCCGGCAAAAGACCACGGACATGAATACGTTGGTGGCGGTGGGTGCCCTGTCTGCCTATCTCTATTCTTCATTGGCTGCATTTGCACCACGGCTGTTTGTCGGGGCCGGCATTTCGCCACACGTCTATTTTGACGGAGCGGCCATGATCATCACCCTTGTCCTTCTGGGCCGGCTCTTGGAGGCAAAGGCCAAGGGGAAGACCTCCTCGGCGATTAAAAAACTCATGGGGCTCAAGCCTCGGACGGCCCGTGTCATCCGAGACGGCAAGACATCCGACATCCCCATAGAGGCGGTCATCAAGGGCGACCTGATCATCGTACGGCCGGGTGAAAAGATTCCCACTGACGGCGTGGTGGTTTCCGGGTCTTCGGCGGTTGATGAAGCCATGCTCACCGGGGAAAGTATCCCGGTTGCCAAGGAGGCCGGAAGCGAGGTCTTTGCGGCAACGATCAACAAGAGCGGCAGTTTTACCTTCAGGGCCACCAGGGTGGGGGCTGAAACCGCCCTTGCGCAGATCATCCGGCTCGTGGAAGAAGCACAGGGCTCCAAGGCCCCCATACAACGCCTCGCGGACAAAGTGGCGTCCATCTTTGTGCCGGTTGTTTTCGGTATCGCGGTCCTTACCTTTGTGATCTGGTATTTTCTGGTCCCTGAACCCATCTTCAGCCGGGCCCTCCTCAATTTTGTATCGGTCCTGATTATCGCCTGTCCCTGCGCCATGGGCCTGGCCACACCCACCGCCGTCATGGTGGGGACAGGTATCGGGGCTGAAAACGGTATCCTGATCAAGGGGGGTGAAAGTCTGGAAAACGCCTATAAACTGACCACAATCGCCTTTGATAAAACCGGTACCCTGACAAAGGGAACGCCCGAAGTCACGGATATCCTATCCTCCGGAGATAAGACAAAAGAGGATATCCTTAAGATCGCCGTCGCTATTGAATCCGTGTCAGAGCACCCTCTGGCCCATGCGGTTGTTACAAAAGGCCGCGAGCAGAACATTGCGGCTCAGGAAGTAAAAGGGTTTGAGGCCCTGTCAGGACTCGGGGCGAGGGGGACGGTTGACGGAAAGGTATGCATCCTCGGCAACCGGCGGCTCATGGAAAAAGAGGGGATGGGTATGAATGGTCTTGAGCAGGCGGCCGACCGGCTTGCCAGAGAAGGTAAGACATATGTATTTGTTGCAGAGGCTGGCCGGGTGGTGGGTCTCATCGGTTTTCTGGATTTACCAAAGGTCTCTGCTGCCAGCGCGATTGCCACCCTCAAGACCATGGGATTGCGGACGGTCCTGATTACGGGGGATAATAAGAAAAGCGCCCATGCCATCGGTGAACCCCTTGGCATGGACCAGATATTGGCTGAAGTACTTCCGGGCGGAAAGGCTGATGAGATCAAACGATTGCAGGCAGAAGGCCATGTGGTCGGCATGGTGGGAGACGGGATTAACGATGCGCCCGCCCTGACAACGGCGGATATCGGTATTGCCATCGGCGCGGGAACGGACGTGGCCATGGAGGCCAGCGACATAACGCTCATGAGAGATGACCTTGAAGCGGTTCCGGATGCCATCAGACTCTCATTTGAGACCATGAAGGTCATCAAACAAAATCTTTTCTGGGCATTTTTTTACAACAGTCTCGGGATTCCGATTGCCGCCGGGATATTGTATCCCCTTTTTGGGATCCTGTTAAGCCCTGTCTTTGCCGCTGCAGCCATGGCCATGAGTTCGGTCTCCGTGGTGAGCAATTCACTGAGGCTGAGAAGAACAGCGGTCTTAAAGCGAAAAAGGTAAATACGGTTTATGATATCTCAGAGGTCGACGATTCAGAGAAATCCTGGAACGGACCGGGATAAGGAAGGGAAAAGCGGTTCCCGCGATACGCGGGATTGAAAGGAGCAGGAAATGATGAAAAAGATTGAGCTTTTCAAGGAAAACGACTTCAATGATCTGCACATGAGCAGACTGCTGGTCCATGATTCCCCCTACTTCAAAATTTTGAATTTCAATTTCAAGGCCGGTCAGGAACTCCCGATTCATTCTCATGAGATCGAGGGCCAGTTGAGCATCACCGTGCTTGAGGGAGAGGGGGAATTCCTGGGTAAAGCGGGTGCAACCATTCCTGCCCACCCGGGCGATGTCCTGATCTCTGATATCAGTGAACCGCATGGAGTAAGGGCCAATAGCGATCTGCGCGTTCTGGTGACCATTGCGCCCCCCATTTAAAAGCCCGGCAGAGCTGTCTTTGAATCAGACCCTTTTCTGCACCGCCTGTCGCTCCTTTTCAGGCTATTCGCCGGGATAAACAGTTTTTTAACCGACCTGTCTGCGCCCCCGATTTGCGAAATTGGCCCTTTCAGCTTTAACGTCATTTTTCGATTTTTGTATTTTTTAACTGAAGTTCCTTGATTTTCTCCTTTAGTTCGATATAGTTGAAAAAAGTTGCCTTGCAGAATCAACAGAAAAGCTCTTTTGTCATAAAGAAACCTCTTGGTGTCTAAGGGCTCGGACAACGAAAATGACCGGAGAATGTTATAAAAAACGTTTTGGAACTATTGCGGTGGAAAAGGGATTTATTACGGAAGAGCAGCTTGCTGAAGCAATCGTTATGCAGGTCAGTGATGATATGGCGGGTAAGGAACACAGGCTCATCGGAACGATACTGTTTGAGCAAGGGTACCTAAACGCCAAACAAGTGGATGTGGTATTGAGGGCGATGGAAGTCTGCACAAAAGATCCTTTGGGACGCGTGCTTTAACGCCACAACCAGGCACTAATCAAGTAGACGAGCGATGTAAAAATGAAAACTCAGCCTGATCACGATGAGCTTTATCTTGCTCTATCTGAAAATACGCACTTAAAAGAAACGATTGTCGCGTTGCGTGAAGAGCTGCAAACATCGATGGTTCAAACAGCGGAAAGCGTCCAGAAAGCAGTAGTCACTGCCAACGATGAGATCGCCCAGCTCAAAGCTACAGTTTCAGCACTGCGTGATAAAATGGAGAAAATGGAGCATGAGAAAAGCGAAAGCGTACAGAACGCCCTATCAAATGCAAACGATGAGATCATTCAACTCAAAGTAACGATAAACGCCTTACGGGATGAACTGGAACGGAGCAAAATTGTTTATGAAGAAAAAATCCAGGAGCTTAAACGAGTTAACCGCGACGAGGTCAGACAATTACAGGGAATGATCCGGGCTCTTCGTGAGGGATTAGAGGATGGCGATACAGAATAACGATAAATCAAGACTGGCTGTCAAACAGACGCAATCCCGTTCAAAAACGGAAGAAGGCATGAAGTTGCTACAAGCACATATGCTGCTCGACGTCTCGAAAACCGTAGCGGCTCTTGAGACGCTTGGTGAAATGCTCATGGCACTTGTGGACATGACAACCGATGCGGTCAGTGCCGACCGGTGCACGATCTTCTTGAATGACAGCGAGACCAGGGAATTGTACTCTCGGATTGCACACGGGAATCTGCAACGCGAAATCAGAATCCTGAACAATAGGGGGGTGGCCGGGTATGTCTTCACGACAGGCAAAGGTACCATTGTTCATGACGCCTATAAGAGTGAACATTTCGATCGTTCCATAGACAAGCAGACCGGCTACAAAACAAAAAACATACTTTGTGTACCGATCAAGACGGTTAGAGGCGAGATTATCGGTGTAGCGCAGGCCCTGAACAAGAAGCGGGGACGCTTTAACGAAAGCGACCTGACGCTCCTCGAGGAGATGACGACCCAGGCTGCGGTTGTCTTACAGAGCACTCAACTAATTGAGCAGATGAGGAAGTCGGCTTCTAAAGAGATGGCAATTTTCGATGTGATCTCCGATGTGATCTCCGAAATAGATCTCGGGGCTATTTTGGGGAAGGTCATGTCTCAGGCCACAAAAATGCTGAATGCGGAACGGTCCACGCTTTTTTTAAATGACGAGAAGA
>JACNIU010000279.1 GCA_014382905.1 Desulfobacterales bacterium | reverse complement strand
GATTTTTTGCAGCAGCTGAGCAAAACAAACATGGACACCACAGAACTTTTTGCAGAACTTTTGCGCATACAACAAAAATTCATATGTTCCAAGTTCTGGAAGGGATTCCAAAGGAGAGGCCATGAAAAAGTCATCAAGCCTTCAGGTTTATCGAATGTTCTTGTTTAGCATTATGGATAGACCTATTGTGGGTAAGGTTATGCGCCGATGGAGGGCGAGGAGGTCCTTTTATACTGAACGGTCCATGGCGAGAAGGGCTGGTTTTCTGATTTTGCTGTTGTTGGCCTGTTTCACATGGCCAAATGATTCTTACGCGTACACTCTCTTCCGGAACTACTATGGCCTCAGCTTATCAGCAACTATCAATGGTGTAGCACTCGTTGACAATCCAGATATTGAGGTAACCCATGATATAGGTTACTATGGAGATGTCCAGGAATGGGTAAATTTAGACGGATCTGCCAACTGGGGTTCGTCCGTCACGGTAACAGTTGACGTCTCAGCAGCTGCAGACTCAGGTGTGTATGGATATCTTTCAATTTCTGGTTGTGACGGGGAACCTCTATACGCGTGGATTTCGGAACTATCCATTACAATTGGTAAAAGAGGGTCCACTTATGGCTCTATATCTAAGCAATATTCTGAATCCGATAAAGTCACATCAACTTCCTTATCATTAACGGTCAATGTTGATCTTCCCGTACCTCCAACAAGCCACTTCCAATCGGAATTGCTCATATGGATAACAGCGAAGAAGTACCAACAGAGTAGCGAAAAGCCTGGTTCTTGCGGTGTAGAAACGTCGATCTTCCCTACGCTTGATTTACTCTCACCGCCTGCCACCTCTTCCCCTGAAAACTATGGCAATCCCAAAGAAAATCCCTTCACCATGTACGATGGGGGAGTATGTGGCAAGGGTCCGGCCGCCTGCTCCTGCTCCGATCCAGGCCTACCCGGGTACTGGGTGAACACCGCTACCCTGAACCTGGTTGTGCAGGATACGGAGTTCGCTACCAGTGGATTGGGGTCTGATGTAGCTTTTACCCGCACCTGGAACAGCGCCTCGTCAGAATCCGGGATGTTCGGCAAGGGTTGGAGTTTCGCCTATGAGTCCCGGATGCGCAGCAGCGGCGACGAGAACGGGACGGTATTCTATTCCAAGGGCTCCGGTCAGTGGGAAACCTATATTCCCAGCAGTCAGGTGACCAACCCCGACAGCAGCATTACCGTTACCTACCAGCCGATTTCCAAGGGACGTTTTGACAAGCTGGAGGGAATTTTTACCGGTATCGTATCCCAATCCTATTACCTGATCGAAGAGAAGCGTTCGCGCCTTAAGTATCGTTACGATCATGCCGGGACAGACGCCGAGGGTAACCAGGTGTACCGTCTGACTTCTATCGCAGACCGAAACGGCAATACGGTCGTGTTGGCATATAATGGTGACGCGTCCTGGCCAGTGTGACCGACGTGGCGGGGAGGGCCACTTCATTTTCCTACGATGCCAATGACCGCTGCATCAGCATGACCGTACCCGGCGGGGGTGCGGCGACCTACTCCTATGACAGCGACGGCCATCTCACGCAGTCTGTCGATCTGGCCGGGAATACCTCTACATTCACTTACAATGCAGACCATGCCATGACATCTTTATCCACCGGGGGAAAAACCACGACATTTTCATATGACGAAAGCGGGGGCTGGAAGCACGTCTCCAGCATTGTTGACGCCCTGGGCCACACCACCGGGTACTCGGCCAACGATTCAGGTCTGGTTACCATCACCGAACCCGGCGGCGGGACCATGAAATACGGCAGCAGCGACGGGAAGACCACCACGGTCACCAACCAGCTCGGCGTCGCCGTCTCCACCACCGCCTACAATGACGACGGGCTCCCGTCGTCCGTCACCTTTGCCGACGGCTCCAAGATCTCGTATGAATACGACAGCAGAGGCAATGTCACGCGGCAAACTGGTCCAACGGGGGCTGTCAGCCAATTCACCTACGACAGCGACGATAACCTGACCCTCATGATCGATCCGATGGGGAAAAGCTGGAACTATGCATATGACAGCAACGGCAATCTCATTTCCGAGACGACGCCCCTCGGCAGGGCCACCACTTACACGCGGGATGCCAAAGGACTGATCACCAGAACCACGCTTCCGGACGGTGCCAAGACGGACTTCACCTACGATGCTAAGGGGAATATGATCAGCGAAACAGACCCTACCGGAAAGGCCACCACCTATGGCTACGACGCCCAGGGCCTGGAGATGACATCCATCACCAATCCAAGGGCATACACGGCCTCATTTCAGTACGATGCCAACCGGCGCGTGACCAAAACCACCTTTCCGGACGGCAACTCCATCAGCTACGGCTATGACTGCTGCGCCCTCTCAACGGTCACGGACCAGGCAGGCAATACCACCACGACGGGCCGCAATGCCCTCCTGTGGGTAACCAGTGAAACCGATGCAATGGGCAACACAACCACAATGACATACGATGCCGACGGGAAAGGCACTTCCCTGACTACACCGCTTCAACGGACCGCCACTTTAGGCTACGACGCTGCCCATCGCCTCACGTCCAGCACCGCACCCGGCGGGAAAACGGCGTCTTATGGCTATAACGACCGGAACTACCTTGCTCTCGTGACGGATGAAAATGGCAAAGCTACAGCCATGAGCTACGATGCGGAGGGACGTCTGCTATCGGTGACTGACCCTCTGAATAAAACCACCCGAACCCTTACCCGCGACGCGTTGGGGCGGATATCGACTTTTACCAACGCCAGAGGCCAGATCGTCTCCTATGAATACGATGATGACGGCCGTGTCACCCAGAAAAAGCACGAGGGTAGCGCCGTGGCAACCTACAGCTATACCACCAATGGGTATCTTTCCTCTGTGAACGACAGTTGGGGTACCACGAGCATGTCCTATGACGCCGCAGGCCGGGTGACGCAGATTGACTATCCAACAGGGAAGTCACTGGGTCTGGCCTACGATGACGGGGGCAACATCGCTTCCCTTTCATACCCCGGCGGTTTGACGGCGACCTACTCCTATGACAATCTAAACCGACTGACCCGTGTTGATTTTGGCGGCGAATTCATATCATTCGCCTATGATGCGGTCTGGAATCTGACAGGAGAAACCCGATCAAATGACGTAACGAGCACCTATACAGCTGATGCCAACCATCGTTTGACCAGTCTCAAGAGCAGCAAAGGGACATCCACCATTATAAGCCAAACCTGCACCCGCGACAAAGACGGACGAATTACGAGTGAAAGCGGTGTGCGTCCGTTGGCCCCAGATCTCCAGGCAACCTCGGTCTCTGCAACCTATAATGCAGCCAACGAGTTAATTACAATGGGCTCAAGCTCTTACACGTATGATGACGACGGCAATTTGACTGCCATATCCGGTTCGCGCAGCTTTTCCGCGACCTATGATCCGGAGAACCGACCCACTTCCATAACACTGGGGGGGACTGCGCGCGCCTATCTCTACAACGGTCTTGGTCGCCGGGTGCGGATCCAATCCGGGGGCAACACCCGGAATTTGCACCACGACCACCTGGGTCGTCTTCTCTTTGAGACCAACGCATCAGGACAATTGAGTGCAGTCTACATTTATGCCGGCGACCTGCTGGTGGCCCAGGGAGACGGGTCGGGCAACTACCTGTTTCCTTTGAGGGACAAGTCTGGGAGCACGCTGGCCCTGGCTGATGAAAGCGGGACCGTGGTAGCGGCCTACGCCTATGGGCCATACGGCGCTGTAGCGGGAAAGAGCGGCGACGTCACAACCCCTTTCACGTATGTTGGCGCCTTTGGCGTCATGGATGAGGGCGATGATCTCTATTTTATGACAAACCGTTACTACGATGCCGTCAGCGGCCGTTTCTTGCAGCGTGATCCCATCGGGTTCGAAAGCAAACAAACGAATCTCTATGCGTATGTGGCCAATAATCCGATTAATTTGATTGATCCATCAGGGACGATGGGTCCATGGGGCGATATGGGACCTGAGGAGCGGCCTCCGCTAAGCCCAAAGGCGCAATATCAATATACTTTCACTGTATCTTTTATGGATAATTTCTGTCATCAATATGTGGAGAATCTGAACAATCCTAATCCTTACTCGCCATTCTATTTGACCGATAAAGCTCTTACATATGTGAGTCCCGGTTACAGCTTATTTTCTGCGAGCCTAAAGTTTTGCGCCGGAGAGTACTGGGATGGATTTGTCACCGCTCTTGGCGCCATTGGATGGAAGAATGCTGGAAGATATATTTCCGCGTGGTCAGACACGACGTATTTTTTAAGTTGGCTGTATTTTAGGGAACCGATTGATATCCCTAATGTAAGATACCCTAACCCTTCTCTCACAATTGATATGGGGGTATTTCAGATGCCTTACGAGAAGCCTATGCGCTGAGAATCCTGATTAAAGCACATTAATGAACCTCAAGATATATGGCCGGCATCAGGCTGAATTGCGGTTCAAAACATATTCCAACGTTTATTTTGTACTGTGGTTTGACTATCGGCAAGGCACAGAAATATTCTGCTCAACCAGCGGGGTAATGAAAAATGGAAATTATTGCGAAAGGATATTCCAGAAGGCCTCTCCTGCTTTTCTCGGTGCTTTCGGTTTTCTTTTGGTTTTGGCTTTCTTTGGTTGCGGTATCCTTTGCCGACAGCTATACCGTCACCTACCAATACGATGCCTCAAGTCGGTTAACAGGGGTTCAGTACTCGAATGGCACGACCACTGAGATTGAGTATACCTACGATACCGCCGGAAATATCTTGACTAAAAAGGTGGTTCTCAGAACAGGATGCACGGCGTGTTCCAGCAGCCCGGTGGAACTCACTAATGTTACATTTACATCAGGTACCACATGTGAGTGCAGCGATGACACCTCCATCACCATCGGCACAGGCGTGACAATCAAGAGCGGGGCTAACATCACATTCAAGGCCCCTACCGTGAAGATACAGAGCGGGTTTCATGCGGAAACAGGATCTGTAGTTAACATAAAACAGCAGTAGGATGGTTATGGGGAGGGACCTCTTAACGTAAGCTGCGGCAGGATCGGCCTGCCGGCAGAGAAAAAATTTGCACCTAATTACGCGTAATGGGCTTCGGATTCCACTGCATTTGTTGACTTGATAATCTCCTTTGCCTTGGTCACATCATCTTTTGAGCCATGGACGATGACAATAAATTTGTCTGCCTTAACCGCTGTCTCATACTTGATGACACTGTCCTTTGGAATTCCAACACTGTAAAGGCCTGCTCCCAAAGCGCTGAGGCCGCCGACAATCACCGCATTTTCCAAGGCCCCGACAATCATTCCCCCGACCGGTCCCAAGGCCACGATATGTCCGATTCCCGGGATAAAAAAGAGGGCCGACCCGAATAACAGCCCCCAGAGCCCCCCCCAGAAGGCCCCCAACTTACCCCAGAACTTCATGCGGTCACCTGCATTATAATACCCCACCACATTCTCTTCGGCATGGTAGTCTTTACCCAGAATGGACAGTTTTTTCATGTCGACCCCTGATTTTTGCAGTTCTCTGATAGCAGCCTCCGCCTCAGTGTGGGTATTGTAAACAGCTACCACAGCATTTTCTTTTGCCATTTCCTTCCTCCTTTACAAAAAGTATTGGTAATAATGTCGATGCTGGATACGGGATGCTTGATACTGAAAAAAATGGTTTTCCAATTGTGCATAAATCATGAATTCACTAAAATCGCTTTCTTCTTCAAATCCGAAATCCGCAATCCAAAATCGTGCCTATTTCCCTATCACGTGGTTGGCTATCACCCTTCTCTGGATCTCCGAAGTGCCTTCGTAAATGGTAAATACCCGGACATCCCTGTAATATCTTTCCACGGGAAACTCCTCTATATATCCATATCCACCATGAATCTGAAGTGCATTATAGGCTACCCTATTGGCCATTTCAGAGGCAAAGACCTTTGCCATGGAAGCGGCAGATGAAAAATTCTCACCCAGATCCCTCATGGCAGCGGCATTAAACGTAAGCAACCTGGCCGCCTCTATCTGGGTCGCCATATCCGCTATCATCCAACGAATACCCTGAAACTGGGAGATGGTCTTCCCGAACTGGACCCGCTCCTTTGCATAGTTCACGGCAGCGTCTAAAGCAGCCTGGGCCACGCCCACCGACTGGGAAGCGATCCCGATCCGCCCCCCGTCCAAAGAGGCCATGGCGATACGAAAACCATCGCCCTCCTGGCCCAACAGATTCTCTGCCGGCACCCGACAGTCCTCAAAGATCAATTCCACCGTGTCAGAGGCCCGAAGGCCCATTTTCTTCTCCTCTTTGCCCACGGAAAAGCCCGGGGTCCCCTTATCCACCACAAATGCGCTGATACCGCGGTGCTTCTTATCTCTGTCCGTATATCCTGTAACGACGGTGAGATCCGAGTTTTTACCGCTTGTAATAAACATCTTGGTGCCGTTGATCACATAACTGTCACCATCCCTGACCGCTCTCGTTTTCTGGCTGACCGGGTCAGAACCGGCACCCGGCTCAGTCAGGGCGAAGGATCCGATTTTTTCACCTGTGGACAAAACCTTTAAGTAGTGTTCTTTTAGATAATCTGAGCCGAAGAGATAGATCGGCCCGCAGGCAACCGAGTTGTGAACCGACATGACCACCGCCGTTGAGGCACAGGCATAGGCGATCTCCTGCATGGCTAAGGAATAGCTGACAGTGTCCACGCCGGCGCCGTTGTATTCGGGCGGCACGTTCATCCCCATGAGACCTAATTCGCCCATCTTCCTGAGATTTTCCGCCGGGAACTCGCCGGTTCTATCCCTCTCGGCAGCAGTGGGCAGGATTGACTCCCTCGCAAAATCCCTGACCATTGCCCGTATCATCCGCTGTTCTTCATTCAGTTGATAGGCCATTTTATCCTCATGCTCCGCACCCAGAACTCCACAGGGCGAGACTTAGATCCACGATCGAAACACTGGTAGGCAGTTAATAGGTCTTGTGAAAAAAGGAAAGAAATTCTCCAAAAATAACTTTAGGCACTCCAAACTCCAAACTTTAGGCACTTATCCGGCTTATCCAGTTTAGGTTCAGGGAGTATAAAGCACCACTATCAGCTCTGCCTTTTCGGAGCTGATGTTCCTGAGTTTATGAACAATGGAAGAATTGAAATGGAGACACTGCCCGGGGCCGAGGATATTCTTGTTTTCCCCCACCATGACCTCTATCTTCCCTTTGAGCACATACTGGAACTCCTCGCCAAGGTGCTGGTAACTGATCGACTTATGCTCTGATTTCGGGTCAATAAACACTTTAAATGCCTTGAGGTGCTTGTGACGTGCCTCTGGCGTCAGGGTCTCATAGGAATATGCTTCGGTCCGCTTTTCATAGTCCTCCGCAGATTTTTTCCCTGCACGCCTTTTCTCTTCCTCGAGCAGGATGCTTGAATCGATTTCAAGGGCCCTTGAAAGCTGCAAAATAACCGCCACAGGCGGGATCACCTCTCCTTTTTCAATCTTGGAGATAAAGCTTGAGGCCAGACCTGTCTCATTGGCCAGGTGCTTCAGGGTCAGTTTTTTCTCTCTCCGCAGCTTCAGAAGCCGTTTCCCGATAGGCTGTCCTTTTTTTCCGATCGGCATTGCAATACCTCCTTTCATTATTCAGTGTTCAGTGGTCAGTGGTCAGAGCCCAGAAACCCGAAACCTGCAACCCGCAACGCGTACCCAGCATCCAGAAACAAAGTCCAGAGGTCAGAGGTCGGAGGTCAGAAAAACGAGTGCCCAGTCATCCAATCATCCAGCATCCAGTATCCAGCACCCAGCACCCAGCATCCAGTATCCAGCACCCAGCATCCAGTATCCAGCACCCAGCATCCAGTATCCAGTATCCAGCACCCAGCATCCAGTATCCAGTATCCAGCACCCAGTATCCAGTATCCAGCATCAAGTATCCAGCACCCAGCATCAAGCATCCAGCATCCAGCATCCAGCA
>JACNIU010000055.1 GCA_014382905.1 Desulfobacterales bacterium | reverse complement strand
CCATTGCGACACTAAATTCTTAATGGAGGTGTCTCATTTCCATTGACAAGTTCCGATCCGCCAAAATCATGCGAGGCTACCAAACCAATCTTTCACTTTTTGCCTTTTAAAACCATCAGATGGGTAATATAGGAAAGGATGCATCATGTGCTGTTAGTCCATCAAATGAGTGACCACAAAATGTTGGGGCGTTTACGGCCGGGGTAACAGGTGCGCGGCGGTTTTTTCGCGCATCCGGTTCACCCCGATGTTAGATTCTTATTTGAAACTCGTTGTGAAGCGTCGCGATACCCAACCTTCTATGAACTTATCCTCTTGCTCCACTTGGACATAGAGCCATTTACGATTGGAGCTATCAATAACATTAACAAGCGTGCCAATAGGGAGAGTACTGATGACTTCAGATTTCATGCTTGGCTTTGCTCTCAGTCTGAGCGAGTCACCGGTGACAACTCTATAGCCAATTAACATCTCTTTGATGAGATCTTCCTGTGGTTGTCTTGTTAAACGACGTACCTCTGCCTTCGACTTTGTATCGCTGAACTTCTGCTGAGCAATTTGGGCATTCATCATGATAACAGCAGCAATGCAACTCAACAAAACTGGCAAAAAATAATAATGGTAAATATATGATATAGTTTCCTTAGCTCCCTCGGAAAGTAATCTAAAGTCTCTCCCTTTGTTGTACTCTTGTTCAATTTCATTCTCGACTTGTGGATCAATACCAAAGAAGGAAGCCTTTTCACTATCATCAAGGCTCTTTTGCGCCCAAAGAGAGCGTTCAAATAGCTCAAAAATCGGTGTTTTAGCAAAAGGGGCATTATTGAATTCTGTAATCGCCAGAACCGCCGGGGAACTTATCATTGCTCGCATGGCCTTTAATGCGGGTGAATTTTCCGTCGCACGTATGGCCTTCATCGCTGGAGAGTTCTCTATGGCATGTATTGATTTCAGAACCGGAGACTGCTCGAATGCCCGTATGGCCTTCAATGCGGGTGAATTTTCCATCGCACGCAAGGCCTTCAGTGCCGAAGAGTCCTCTATGGCCTGCATTGCTTTCAAGAACGGAGATTGATCGAGTGCCTGCATGGCCTTTAGTGCAGGTGAGTCTTCTATCGCACGCAAGGCCTTCAATGCCGGAGAGTCCTCTATGGCCTGCATTGCCTTCAAGAACGGAGACTGCTCGAATGCCTGCATGGCCTTTAGTGCAGGTGAGTCTTCCATCGCACGCAAGGCCTTCAATGCCGGAGAGTCCTCTATGGCCTGCATTGCCTTCAAGAACGGAGATTGATCGAGTGCCCGCATGGCCTTCACTGTTGCTCCGTTTTCAAATGCTTCGGAGGTTTTGGTGAATTGATTTTTCTTCATTTCGGTATGAATCTAACGGGGCGGTTAAGTGGGCGACAAAGGAGCAGAGCGGATTTGCCGATCCATCTTCAACCGCTTGTTATGACAGTTTCAAGAAGGTGTTCGTCCTTTGTTCCCAAAATGAGATCCCCTGTCTCCGTGACAATAATTCGAATAACGTGATCCTTCAAAATATACTCTTCTGTTTGCGTCTTCGTATCTTGGTTCATTAAGTTCAATATGCTGTCGACTATTTCGTTCACAATCCTTTTGACCTCAATAACGTCATTAACAGTCATCTTGATCTTTAGAGGGGAGAAGAAGCGGTCTTTATATTCATCCAGATTGCAGTTGTAGACGAAACCGTCTTCAACAAAAACTAGACTTTTCAGGGATTCTTCGACTTTGGAATGGAAAAGGTTATTTCGATATTTTTTCAAAGTTTTAAACTTCGAAAGAATTGTTGAGGACAAAACGCTGTTTTCCTCAAACCCGTTGCATAGAGAAGTCATAAACCGAAGTTTTTGCTCAAGATCAAACCGTTCCTCAATATTGAAGTCTTTGTCTCTGAAGCCATTCTTCAGGAAAGCATGAAATACGAGGTTTACAAAACCTTCCAGTGCCATAAAAAAGTAGGTGATGGCTGAGCAGTAATAGGTGCCACATCTGAGCATCGATTGATGCATATGTTTTCTCTTTTTTTCATCGGTATATTCGGATGTTCTTGCGTCGTACTTAAGCGCCTCGGCTTGAAGGGTTGCTTCTTGAGACTCCGCTATACTAAGTATGGTTTCACCACTTACATAATTAGATAGGTAGACGTTGAAGAGCAAATACAGTTTTAGGCCTTCCCTTTTTTCAAAATCCTTTATCGGATTAAACAGTTGGCTACTCAACCTATTGGCCTCTTCCAGCATAAGGTCAATAAATTTCCTTGCTTGCTCGCTGTCCTCTTTTTCGCTTTTTTCGGGTCGTGCAACCTTACTAATGTTAAAAACCGTATTTCTGTCCCTTGTGCCTAGCTCCACAATCCCGCCGGATGGGAGTTTAATAAGGTATTTCCAATTAACTGGAGATGTTTTAATTTCACCTGCTTCGATTCTATCCGCGAGAGACTCATCGATTCCCATCACAAGCCAACTGTTCATATCCTGTGTTTTTCGTAAAGAAACAGTTTCGCCACCATATTGGAATTCAATTTCAATTTCTGAAGGTCCTTGGTATATGCGTTTCAACAGACGATGCCAGAATATTACATGGTATTTATGAATGTCATCATTGCGGTAATCTACCGAAATGACATCGTAACTGCGTGGCATGTCGGCTTCTTCTATCGGAGGATATCGGGTAATGATCCTGTCCCTAAATTTTGTCCCTAAATCGGTGGGTGCCTTCATTTCAATCCTCTATTGTTTCTACCGTCATAACGACAAGTTCAGCCGCGCGTTTTTGAGCGTTGGCTGAAACGGCTGGTTGTGTGGAGTTTTATTTATGTTTAGCAAATTTAAGAATCTCCTTAAGGTTTTTAAGCGCAAGATCTTTATTGTTGGAATATTGTGCGAAATTACAATATTTCTCCCATACCTTGTCTATGGCAACCCTCTCTTCGGGGGTCAGATAGTTTCGGAAAACCTCAAAGGCGCTCAGATGATAGCCGACATAGTGGGCCTTCAAATACTCCCCAATATTGGAAGTGTCCCCGCTGCCAGTGTTGACACCGAATTTCAAAAAGTTGAGTTGATTGATAAAGGCATTTCGAAATTCGGAAGCGGCTTTGTTGAAGTCTTGCCGGTTGATAAGGCGGGTAGAAAAATAATAGCCAATACAAGCTCCGAGGATGGCTCCAACGATGCCAAATCCGCCAGCGATAAGCGACAATTCATAGGCAGTAAGATTCATTTTTGGCTCATTGTCCTTTCTGGTGGATTTATTGGCGTTATAATAGGTGGCATTATCGTGTATGTATTTTGGGGGACGTCCATCAATAAGTAAATAACTAATACAACTACCTGATGTTGTGTCCTTTTTGGTAACTTCGTTGTCGAATGCGCTGACTTATTCCCACTCCTAATCTCATATCGGTGGTCATTATGAACTTTTCCTCTGGCCACAATATACAAAACCCTGTTCGGTGAATGCCATGGGGTTATATCTTGTTCCACCCCAACTTGAGGTGCCAATATGGCCCCTCAAGTTTTCAAATTCTTCCTGGCTCAGTTCAAACATAATAAAGGGGGACGTTGGTCCCAAAACGATTTAAACATATTACTCTATTTCTGGCAACTTATCAAAAACTCATAGTCGATTAGCACCCGAATGGCATCTGTTGCACATAGCTCGGTCAGACGTTCAAGAAAATCTTCCCTAATCCTTTATGGCCCTAAAAATCTATACTCCATCAATGCCCCGCCCAATAACATAATGTAAGGCACCGGATGCATCAAATCTTGGTTATCTTGGCATGCAAAAACCCTATCCCCTCTAAAACACACATTGTTAAGTCGTTTTGGAACCAACGCCCCTTTTTGACGTTCAGATTTCATTCAACTATCGGGTTAGCGCGTATGCTATCCATATGCCGAGTATTCCGCCAACAACACTTCCGAGTAATGAGGTAAGAGAAAATGAATCAGTCCCCACCAGAGAAGGAATATATCCTCCTGCAAAGGAGCCGATGATCATTCCAAACATTATCATTGATTTTCGAGACATGGTAGTTTCCAAAACAGATGTGCATTTTCATGAATTGTTGGCAATTCGAAAGCTTCACAAGTTTATTGTTCCCGGTGCAGGATACCCGGTAGAGAACGGGATAATTGCAAGTATGATTATCGTTTAATCGAAAAAGATTCTTAGAATTTTAAGGGCATCCCGGTTGACAACACCGGTTGACAACAGAATATATTTTTCTCAATGACCATCTAGCGGCAAAGTACGATGCGATGATGGCCGATATTATACCTGGTAAAAATTTAATAAGGATATCTTTCATAATGATTTGAGCTTAACGTCCGCCATGAGGCGCGGCTCTAAGCCGTCGCCTCCATGGCTTTGTTCGGCCCAAGCATTTCAAGAACCTTTTGTCGCAGTGTGTCCAGCTTGTCCAGCCGACAATGTCGGGCTAGTCGGAAAACGAAGGATTTCCTCTGCACTTTCTGCCCTCCCACTCTGCCCGCCTCGAACATCTGAACGGGAACGAGGAAGTCTTTCCCCGAGACGGCGTCAATGGGGTCTGCAAGGACTTTCACTTGCTCAGCAATCAGAGAGCGCTTAAGTTCATACGCGACAGTGCCGGCACGCCTTATGACTTCATCCTTCACCTCTTGTCGAACAGCGGCGATTTTCTCCTCGTCCATCTCAGGCGGTGAGCCCTTACGAGAATTTCGGAGCAAGCACCCAATCCCACGAGAAACAGTCTTGACTTCCGGGCATAGTGCGAAAGCCACTGCAAACTCGATAAACAGCGGGACGAGGTGTTTCTCGATTCGATCACGTACTGTCTTCCAGTCAAGCGCGAGCTTGGCGTCAGACTCCTTGAGCGACCCTTGATTCTCCACAACAATCTGGATCATGGCGTTTTCACAGAATAGGTAGTTCTCGACGCAATAGCATGGGTGCACATAGATGTGCGGATGTGTTGGCAAGGAAAGGCCCGCAAGCCAATGCAGATCCCCGTCTATCAGGAAAAGCGCAGGCCGTGAGGCAGAGTACTCTTGCGCTTTCTTTATCACGTTATCGCGACCACGAAGTGGAACAACCGCGGCAATTCGGGCATCCCGCCCGACAAGTCGTTTAAGCAGCTCGGTATAGAATACCGCTGAGCCCTCATCCTCGACATAGATGTCGATGTCCTGCAAAGGACGATACAGGACAGCTTTGCTCGCAAGTGCGCGTTGGGGAAAAACCGGAGGCGTGTTCTCAGGTGTGGTCATTCTACTCCACCTCCACTGACGAAACCGGGATGCAGAGCGCGTCTCGACCACCGATTATTGCTGGCGCATGGGTGGCTAGGATAATCTGCAGTTTGGGATTCGCGGCTTCTACGGCCTCGACGAACATGTCCTGCCACGCCATATGGAGAGAGAGTTCGGGTTCATCTACAATGAAAACACCATCCTTTAGAAGGCTTCTGTTGAGTGATAAATGCGCCAGCATGATGAACATCTGCCGCTCTCCAGAGGACAGGGCTTGAAGTGATGAGATCTTGTTCTTCATTCGGATCCTGACTTCGCCAACTCGATCAATCGAGACTTCCTTCCCTGTCTGAGTGAAGAATCTATTGATCAACTCGACAAATTCGTTGAGGGGACGCAATACAGCTTCCTGTTCCGCCTGATACTTGTTGGCCACATCGAAAAGGCGGTCGATCCGATCGACCTGCGACTGATTGACAAACCACGCGGTGAGCGCCTCGGATAACTCTTTAGACGGCTCACCTCTACGACCCTTCTTGTCCATCAATCTTCTGATCGTACCGATTACGTTCTCAATCGTTGTGAAGAACTCCTCCGAGCGCTTCTCGAACTCTTCCGAAGCGAGTTCCAAGCTCTTCAACGTATGCATGATCGCCGCCCTCTTTCCCCTGAAGGCCTGGAACATTTCTTCGGAAGGCTCGAAGGTGAATCCATGGGTCGTCGGGTCGACATAGGCAAACGAGTCCAGAAGGATCTGCTTTCTGAACTGGTCGTCGATTAGAGACTGTCGACGCCGAAGCTGACTCGTGAAGTCCTCGATCACGAATGCCACTTCACCAAGTCCTGGATCGAATGAAGGATCTTCAAGGTTACGCTCACGTTGGAATTCAAGAGCGATCTGACGTGGCGAGGGAGGGCGCCGTCGGTGGACGGGCATGCGAGGGGTGCGGAACCTTCGATCAATGCCGAGAAAGATTGGTGATGCGATGTCCGAGAGAGCAGTCAGCACAGGGTTCTGGCGTGTCTCACGGGATTGCAGCTCGATCTCATCAACATCAACGCCGGCAAGCATTACTCTGAAGGACTCATCTGGGACGAGCGAACACCTCAGCTCAAGTGTGCCAGCCTTGTCCTTTGTGGCCACTACTGTGACATCCCCATGATTGTGTGTTGTCCCTTGGAGTTCTAGCCGCTTGAACGGGATTCTTGCGAGTGGTTCCAGCGATGGTTCAAGGAGCGCCATGATGAGTTTGAGAGCTGTGGTTTTGCCAGAGCCGTTGAGGCCGTACAAAAAGGTCAACTTCTCGTTCAGAACGAGATCCATTCTCAGGTAGTCGAAGACGCCTGTAGCTGTAAATGTCCGTATTGTCTTCATATTTTGTCTCCTTCAGCCGAACGATTGAGTTCACTTGCCGCAAGGGGAAGGAAAGAGTTTGAGAGTCTTCCGGTGCGTTTTATCGGAAAGGGCGTTCAAAGGCCCGCGCCTCTTGCGGTCAAGTGAAACGATTTGTTCGGTTATATCCAATTAAATTAAATAGATATACTTTATTACGACGTTATTTTTAAAATATTTTTAAAAAAAGCATTGACCTGATCATGTTGTTTAATGTATAAGGTTTTTGTGTAATGTTGTTTAATGTTTTAAAAACTTTTAAACCTTGGTAAAGAGCTATGGAAAATTACCTTACAATCAGCCAGGCCGCCAAAAAAATTGGGGTAAGCTCTGAAACTTTAAGAAGATGGGATAAAGCAGGCAAGTTTCCTTCACAGAGACACCCTATCAATAATTATCGCATTTATAGCGAAGATCAGATTGAATTTGCAATAAAAGAGGCAGAGCAGCTATATATAACTGATTATGCCAACTCTTTTCAATACCAAATTGAACCGTTTTTCAAAACAGACCTAGGCAAATTGTTTAGTGATGATGTTATAACTTTCTTTAAGACGTTAAAGACTACCTCTGTTCAGCTTGTTTTTGCTGATCCCCCTTATAACATTAAAAAGGCTGAATGGGATACTTTTGAATCCCAAAAAGAATACGTAGATTGGAGCATGGGATGGATTAGAGAGGCTCATCGAGTACTTGCTCCTAATGGCAGCCTATATATTTGCGGGTTTTCTGAGATATTAGCTGACCTAAAATGGGCCGCAAGCAGTCTTTTCAAAGGGTGTAAGTGGCTAGTTTGGTACTACCGTAACAAGGCTAATCTTGCTAATGACTGGGGACGGTCGCATGAAAGCTTATTGCATTTTAGGAAAAGCAATAAAATAATTTTTAATGTTGATGAAGTAAGGGTCCCCTATAATGTCCACACGCTTAGATACCCGCACCACCCACAAGCAAAAAGTTCTCAATATGGTAATGGTAAGGAATATGTGTGGACCCCTCACCCAAAAGGCGCAAAGCCAAAAGATGTTTTTGAAATACCAACTTTAACCAACAACTCATGGGAAAGAGAAAAACACCCGACTCAAAAACCGGTAGAGTTGGTGAGAAAGTGCATACTTGCATCTTCAAACCCTGCGGACTTGGTAGTTGATCCTTTCGGTGGTTCAGGTACAACTTATGCTGTGGCCGAGGCATACCACCGCAAATGGCTCGGGACGGAAACCAAGATAGAATACTGCAAGACAATCAGAAAGAGACTTCAAGACCGTGACCATATAAAAAGAATTTCCGATAATGGGGAAGAAGCAGAGGTTGTTGAGCGTCGAAGAAAGTTAAGGGGTTAATAATTCCCAAATGTCTTCAGTAACAAACTTAGAAAAAGGGGAAATGTGTTGA
>JACNIU010000153.1 GCA_014382905.1 Desulfobacterales bacterium | reverse complement strand
CTGTGGCCTGGTTCATCGTAAAGACAGAAGTGGAGCCAGTAGATATCGAGGAACTAAAGGCTGCCTTCAAGAGGTTGGAAGAACGACTCACCTTGAGTGGGAAGCCTGTAAAAGAAGAACTACTCAGTCATTACAAGACCGAATGTCCATGTTGCGGGGCAGGTCGTGAAGAGGCGGATATCATTTATACCTTCTGGGTCAAATCAGCGATATGTACGAACCCCACTTGCAGAAAAGGAGTTCCTTTGTTTCCAAATTATATTGTTGCTAAGAAGTCCCCCTCTGTCCAGTATGTGCCGGATTATCAATGCAGTAAGTGTAAAAAAACGTTCGACTTAGACCTATATCGAGCATCGTTAGTAGCCGAAGAATCACTAATAATAAATAATGCACGGGATGCTGCTGGAGATAAAAGAACGAATAAACGCTGGGCAGCTTATGATCCAATCTCCCATAGTGTCATATGCCCTTGGTGCCAAAAGAATAACGATTTCCACGGTTCAAATCCAAATAATCTAAAGAAAGTAAGGAAAAAAGTCCCTCTGACAGTTTTATTGTGTCCATATTGCTATACCGTCTGGCAATATCGGGGGACCTTACCTGAAGAGGTGCCTTGCCCTGTATGTTCGAGGGACTACAATCCCAATAAAGGTAACACCGAAAAGGGAAGCTTCGTTTGTCCTTCCTGTGGAACCAAAGATAAAATTATTAATTCCATCCGAAAGCTTCCTGAGGATCAACTTTTTCCAACCAAACCCTATGCCATCGAAGGGTATTGTGCGGAATGTGCGGGGGAGACCAGGCAGTTAAATATGTATGGCAAAGCCCTGAACCGGAAAGAGGCTGTTTCGCATCCGTGCAATATCCATAATAATCGGGGTAAATTTTTCAAAAGGACTAACCCTGCAGATTTTAAGAGGTACCAGAATACTGAAACGAGGTGGAAAACGGAGAAAGAGAATCTGCCATATCCGAAAGGCGAAATTCCAGTAGGTGAGAAGACGAAATCAGGTTTGATCGCGCACCATTATCGCTATTGGCATCAGATGTTCAACCCACGGCAGTTGTTGTGCTTGAGTACGCTGTTGAATGGTATTGGGGAAGAAGATGATCAGGTTCTGAAGGAAATGTTGTTAACGGCATTTTTTAGTGCACTTGAAACGAGTAATTTATTCACGCGATACCACTCAACAAGGTTTTTGAGCGCTGGTGTATTTGCTCGACATGATTATCAACCAAAGTTAACAATTTGTGAAAATAATGTTTGGGGAACAAAGTTTGGAAATCAAACATTCATCAACACCTTTATGAAAGTTGTTAAAGGTAAAACATTTTCTATGAAACCTAATGATTCTGGCCAAATGTCTGATAGACACGAAGAATTTCGAGACCCATTAACTTCTACAGAATTTTGCTTATATGCTAAATCTTCAGCATCAAAAATCATGGATTCAAAAGTAGATTTTGTAATCACTGATCCACCTTACGCTGGCAATGTCAATTATGCTGAACTTGCTGATTTTTTTTATGTTTGGTTAAGGCTTGTGCTTGCAAAGAGTTATCCTGCATTTAGTCCTGAAGCTACACCTAAGGCAGAAGAGATCATAGAAAACCCAACAAGGGGAAAGAGCGCAAAGGATTTTGAAGAGGGACTTACACAAGTTTTTAGCGAATGTCATCGAGTCCTTGAAGATAGCGGTTTGATGATTTTCACCTTTCATCATAAGGAAGGAAGTGCATGGGAATCGCTTCTTAGATCTGTTTTTAATTCGGGCTTCATGATAGCAGCAGTTTACCCAATACACAGTGAAGCAGAGAACACCTTACATCTCATGGGTAAATCGTCAATTTCGTACGATCTCATCCATGTCTGCAAGAAGCGGAATGGACAATTAGAGATCAAGCAGCGATCCTGGGCCGGTGTAAGAGAGGAGATTCGAAGGAAGGCCCGTAAAGAGATTGAGCTAATTGAAGCTGGTAGATATGGGAAAGAAAGGCTGTCTCCTGCAGATGTCAACATAATCCTTATTGGCAAATGCCTTGAGCTTTACAGTAAATATTACGGGATGATCGTGGATTATAAAGGCGACGTGGTGACTCTTGGAGAAGCCCTAACATCCATACGCATGATGGTGGAGCAGATTGTAACTACCCAACAACCTCTTCCTTCAGAACTGGAGCATGTTGATCCTGTCAGTTACATATATCTTACCTGCCTCTGTGACAGGAAAGAGATCAAGAGCGATGAAGTGCATAAGACAACCAGGGGCATTATGGAGCCAGAGGTTCTCATTAAGGCTGGTGTGATTAGAAAGGGCCGAGCCAAACGAGGCAGGACTTACGAGGTAAAGCTCCCGGTTGAGCGATATAAGGACCTGACGAAATTGTTTAGAACCAAATCAAAGAGTTTAGACCAGCTCTTGCTTTTCCCTGAACTGGAGGAGGCCAAATTTGATAATGTAGCCTTAGTTGATGTCCTCCATTACCTCATGGGACTTGCTGAGGCAGGGGAAAACCTGGTCACGTGGTTAAACCAGTTTAAGCCTATTATTCCCAATATCCGGGTTTCTTTTGAGTATCTGCTGGATAAAAACCCCACTTTTCAGGGTCCGGTCAATAAGGTCCTCAGCATAATTGAGGTTTGAGATGAAAGGTTATGAAATCTTAGAACAGCGTTACCTGAAGATTTACAGAGAGGATGGCATTGACCCTTATGAGAAAAAGATCGGTCTTCTCGATTTTCTCAGGGAGCTTAACGCCGGACCTGAGGGTATAGTCAGGTATTCTTCTTTCATGGTTGTGGGCATTGATGATGTTCTTTATCTGACAAAGCGGGAAACAAGACGCGCCATTGCCCTTGATATCCATAAGGTCCTTCAATCTTCAGCAAATGATCTTGAACGCAAAAAAATTGAGGTTCAGATCGTCTGCAAAGGCAGGCTGGTTAAGGGGGACTCTTTCTGGGTGGAATATCGAGGGGAAACTCTCCCTCTTGATTTCATCTTCGGCACACCCATAAAACGAGAAATCCGCGGATTTCCCGTTTATACAACCGGCTTTAATCTATCGAGTTAAAAATTATTGTATTATTTCTGATTAGGCATTTTCAATATTTTGATCCCGATTATTCGGGAGAGGAGGTTTTATGAGCACTCTTTCTCAGGTAGAAAAAATATCTCAAAAATATGCTGTGTCTGCTGAAGAATTTATTCGTTCGGGCGTAATCATGAATCTTAAGGAAAAACAAAGATTGCTTCAGATTGAGCGTTTTGAAATTTTGTCGAGATACCGGACTTCCAATGTGGAAGGACTAAATCAGAAAATTACAGAAGGCAATGCGCCGGAACATCCCGGCTGGGAAGATTTGATTGAGATCAAAAACATTCAAGAGGAAATTAAAGAGATAGAGAATGATATCAGAGCACTATAAGCGGATTAAAAGAAATGTTGAGCTTAGATTTTCTGATATTTTAAAATCCGCAGAGCTAATCCAAGGGACGGCCGGTCGAATTCGGAAACTGCGACTTTCTTTAATCGACAATACTTTTGTAGATATCTGGTATTCGTCTGATGGCAGCTATTCATACCACTGGGAGCAACGAAATGTCAGGAATGCAATCTACCGTCATGACAATGCCCCTCACAAAAAATGGCGAAATGTCTCAACATTTCCCAAACATTGTCATGATGGCAGCCAGCTAAAAGTTATTGAGAGTTTCCTGCCGGATAATTATGAAAATGCAGTAGATGAGTTTCTTCGCTTGGTTAGAGAAAAAATGGTTGCTGAGCAGATAGCTGCAACAAAAACAGATAAAACCAGATGATTAAGTGGAAATCAAAAAAGACACAAAAGTAAAAATTCCATACCGCCCTGATCTGGGTACTGGGGCCGTGCTCCAAGTGGCTGAAGCCCATGGGGGAGAATACCAGGTTGATGTAGTTTTTGAAAAAGATGGTAAAAGGTTTCTTGAAACCTTCCCCCAGAGTCGCGTAGAGCCGGTCGCTGATATCTTTCAGCGGTATCAAAAGGGTGAATCAGATCACCCGACGGATTTTTTCCTGAAACAATTGGCCTACAAATTACCCCTTGAAAATTTGGGCGGTGAACTCTCCAATAGCAAGACAGATCTTCTTCCTCACCAGATTCTATTAACCCATCAGATTATTAGCGCCCGCAGACGAAAGTTCTTGATTGCCGATGAGGTTGGCCTTGGGAAAACCATTGAAGTGGGAATGATTATTAAGGAGCTATTGGCACGTGGAGAAGCTAAAAGAATATTAGTCATTTGCCCGGCAGGTCTTACTGTGAACTGGCAGAACGAAATGAAAGACTGCTTCAGGATTTTTTTTGACATATTTGGTCGGGACTTTTCTGATGCTAATCCTCACGCATGGGAGCGGCACAGTTTAGTAATAGTTTCCATAGACACAATCAAGAAACCGCAACGTTTGGAAAAAATGATGACAGGGCCGGACTGGGACTTAATAGTTTTTGATGAAGCCCATCACTTGAGCAGGAAGAGCTATGGCAAAAAGATAGATGTCACCCAGAATTACCGATTGGCAGAGAAAACCAAGGGTAAAGGACGTGATTTCCTCTTTCTGACGGCTACCCCTCACCAGGGAGATGCCTACCAATTCTGGTCCTTGATTCAGCTCCTGGATGATCAGCTTTTTGAAAAACCGGAGGCAATGCTGGATCACAGAGGTCTCCTTGGCAGGGTCATGTTTCGGCGCACAAAAAAGGAAGCTACAGATGCCCAGGGCAATCCGATTTTTATGCGGAGGCAGGTACATACCCAAAAATTTCAACTCTCCATGCGTGAGCAGAGATTTTACGATAGGCTGACCGAATACTTAAGAGAAGGATATGATGCTGCCGGCATAGGAGAAGACAAAACCACCAAACAACAACGGGCTGTCGGCTTTGTTATGGCCACATTTCAAAAAATTATGTCCTCCAGCCCGAGGGCCATCAAACAGGCCCTTAGACGCCGCCTTATTGCTCTTTATGCTCGCAAACAGATGTCTCTCGAAAGTGGCGCCTATGGGGCCATAACCAGGCCAGAAATTTCATCCAAAATCATAAAATTTCAAGAAGAAATGCGGAAAATAGTTGCTGAGTTACTCTCCTATCGGAAGGCCAACATTGACTATACCGAAGCTGATTCATATATCACCAGACTGAAACAACGACTTATGAAAAGGCCCCGGTTTGAGGAAGAAGTCACCCATTGGGCTCTGGACGTCATGGAGTCGGGGAATGGAATCATTGAAGCCTCGGCCAATATCCCTGATGAGGAGGAAAAGATAAAAGAGCTTATAGAGCTTGTAGATGAAGGACCTGACCGGAAATTTGACACATTAATTCGTGCCATTGAACAGATCAGGAGGGAAAATAAGAATGAAAAGATGATCATCTTTACCCAATACTTGGAAACCCTTTATTTCCTTCAAGATGAGATAGGCAAATATTATGACCCTGAGAAGATAGCAATCGTTAAGGGTGGTCCATTAGAAGATAAAATCGCATCTTGCGAGTCCTTTTGGGATGAAGACGGTGCCCAATTTCTAATCTCCACCTCAGCAGGAGGTGAGGGAATCAACCTTCAGGTTTGTCGCATTCTATTTAATTATGATCTGCCGTGGAACCCTATGGCGGTTGAGCAGCGAATTGGTCGGATTCATAGATATGGCCAAACCGAAACCGTCCAAGTCTACCACCTTGTTGCAGAGGAAACCATTGAAGAGAAGGTTTACGCAATTCTCGAGGAAAAGCTTTTTGAGATAGCAATGACGATTGGTAAAGTGGATACTATCACAGGTGATGTGAGCGAAGACTTCCGATCGGAGATACTTGGATTTTTAGGATCAAGCACAAATTATACGTCCCTGTATAGGGAGGCTCTTTTAAATCGGAACTACGAAAGAACTGAACAAGAGATCTCCGGGGCCATTCAGGTAGCGAAAGATGCAAGTGAGGCCCTCCGACAACTCTCTCTGGATCTGTCAACTTTCAACCTGGAATACTACAGGGAACTTGAAGGGAAGTTTACGCTGGAAGACCTGAAACGGTTCACGGAAAAGGCGATCCTGCGCTTAGGAGGAAGCTTTATCCCATCAGGTGATCTGGTTCAAATAACTATTCCTCCGGCGCTAAAGAAATTTCCGGATGTGGCATCTCGCTATGAAAACGTTACCTTTTCCAGAAAAACGGCTACCCGCAAGAAAAAGGTAGATTTACTCGGGATCGGACATCCCCTCATAGATGCCTTATTGGTCTTCTACAAGAACGAATCTGTATCAGGAGAATTGTTGAATGTCAGATGTGATAGTATCCCCTCATGCCTGACAGTTCGATATCTCTTTACAATTGAATTTGAAGATGGCTCGAGGCGTGAACAGTATCAGAGTTTCTTGTTTGATGGAGAAGAAGAATTAAACGATTTGGATTTTCTGCAGCACAATGACCTAAAAGAGAATGGATCGCCAGAGCCTTTATCCTTCGTAAAGGATAAATTGAACATGTTTACCCGAAATAATGAAGCGAAGATCCGTTCAGAGTATGATGGTGTTATCAATATCCGTCACAAGTGCGTTGGCATTCAAGTGATGAATTGATTGATACTGAACTGAACCTTGGAGGTTCGATTGAAATGGTCCCAAATCCGGTTGCCGTTGCAGAACTTGCTGTTGAGAAAGGGGCAGTGACCTTATTGATGTCTATATCATCCGAAAACAATTATTTGAGCTCTCTGACGAAATGGCAACCAAAGTCAACATTGAATTTTATGCAGACGCCATTGATGCATTTACAAAGGCGATAATGGACTGAAAGGAGGATTATGCCTGAATCCAGATTGGACAAATTGAAAGGCTTTCTGGAGGCTTCTCCTGGTACTACTTGGCATAAAGTAAATTTGCATGTGCATGCATCAGGTCAAGACCCCGAGATGATTGTTGACGCAGCAATTAGGGCAGGTTTAACACTGCTTGCTATCACAGACCACAACACATTTAAGTATGTTAGACCCATTCAAAATGTGGCATCAAGAAGAACAGATGGCAACCTGATTGTGCTACCGGGTATAGAGATCACACTAGAGGAAGGTGCTCATATCATAGCAATTTTTGACACTGATTTCGATGAGTCTAAACAAAACCACTTTCTCGGAATGCTAAAACTTCCTATTGATGGTTCTGCAAAAGATGCAGTTAGAGATAAAACTTGTTCAGAGGTTCTAACTGATATTACTGATGCCAGTGGCATAACGATTGTACCCCATCCTTTTTCCAATGATATTGGGTTCCTGGATAAGGCAAGAAAAATATCTACCAAAATGACTTGGCTGGAATCCGGTAATATTGGATTAATTCAAATACGTGACGATAAAGTAAAGTTCATCAGCTTTGATGATGATGGCAAATGGCAAAACAGATATATCCTGAGCAGCGCACCCCCTTCAGTAGTATCGGCGACCGATTACTGTCTGGCACCTATTCCTCCTGGAGAAGCTAAATTCCCTGATGAAATTGAGAATGGGTCTGTTTGGCTTAAACTTGGAAGCAGGGCTGTGAGGGGTTTGAGACAGGTCACTTGTGAACCGCGAACCTGTATATCAAAGGACTCCCCCTGTGATTCAAAAGAATATAAACTACTTGGCCTAACGATTGAAGGCGGGTTTTTTGACGGACTGGAGTTAAGTTTATCTCCAGACTTTAGTTGCATTATCGGCGAGAACCATTCTGGTAAAACCGCGATATTTGATTTCATCAGCTTTGCACTGGGGCGGGACCTGTCCGTGCTGAGTATTGCTGATCGTGAAGAAGAGCTTGACATTCTCCTCCGCCGCTTGAATGCCATACTCCAACCAAATGGCAAGGTTGATTTATACCTCAATAGGAATGGCCACTCCTACTGTGTCTCCAGGACCTTCATCCCTGAATTTGATAAAAAGACGGGAAGGGTAATAAGCGTTCAGAGCCGTCCTGAACCTTTGATATATGACCCCGATAAAGATGAGCTCGTACCGATAGATATTATAGAACTTTC
>JACNIU010000129.1 GCA_014382905.1 Desulfobacterales bacterium | reverse complement strand
CGCACCTCGCCCACCTTGAACCCGTCTAACAACGCATCCACATTCACACCGATCTCCTGGGCCGTCAGACCCACCCTGGCGGCCTTGTCCCGGTCAGGAATAATGCGTATCTCAGGGTTTCCCAGATCGAGACTCGGAATGGGACGCAATTGGCAGTCCGGGATCTGCGCCAGTATATCGCCAAAAACGCGCTGGCCCAGTGCCATTAACCGGGTCAGTTCCGGCCCGCTGATATCCACGTCAATGGATCGGCCGGCCCCGGTGGCCCGCGCGAAAAGACTCGTCTGTTTCACCACCGTAATCATCCCCGGCACCTTGCCGAGAACCCGCTTTAGTATCGGAATCAACTCCTTGGCACGCAGCGGGTCTTTGGTACTGGCCCCCATAAAGACCCGCTGGCCGTAGGCTACGAAGAAAACGTTTTCGATGGGGGGACCATCCAATGCGTTTTCTAAATTCGCTTCCCAGTACTTCTTCAGCTCTCCTTCAACAACTCTGCCAAAAGATTCATATTCCTCTATACTGTAGCCGGCCGGGGGGATGACGATCCCTATTATCATGTTTCTGTTCCCCTCCGGAAGGTAATCCGCCTGGGGGGCAAGAAACCAGGCCATGCCAACAGCGGCGCCGACCAGCACGGCTACCACCATCAAACGGGCTGAAACACGGCCGCACACCCGGTAGACAAATGCGGCAACGCCCTCGGCAAACCATGCTGCAACACGGGTAAGCCCGAAAAGCCCCCTCAGACCTCCTCCAAACCGCTTGTTCGAACCCTGCTCCCAGTCAGCAGCGGTGATAATACGGCTCGCCAAGGAGGGGATCACCGTGATCGCCACGATCAGGCTCAAAAAAACCGCAAAGCAGATGGTCACAGCGATATCCTTGAAGAGCTGCCCCACCTCCTCCTGGACAAAAATAACAGGAAGAAAAACCGCCAATGTGGTCGAGGTGCTGGCCAATATGGCGCCCCATACCTCCTTTGTGCCGGACAGGGCCGCGGTCACTCGTGACTCCCCCATCTGCCGGTGCCGGTATATGTTCTCCAAGACCACGATGGAGTTGTCCACCACCAGACCGGCGGCAAAAGCGCATCCGGCTAAGGAGATGACGTTGATGGTCCGGCCGAAAAGGACTAACATCAAAAAGGTGCCGATGATGGAGATGGGGATGGCCAAGGTCACGATGAGGGTCGATGAAAAACTCCGAAGAAAAAGGAGAAGGACCATAATGGCTAACGAACCGCCTACAAACAGGTTCTGTCGAACGAGGCTTATGGCGCTGTTGATATAGGTGGTTTCATCGTAAACCTGCTCTAATTGAAGCCCCCGCTCCGCCAAAATGCCCTCGTTGAGTTCCGCGATTCCATCCTTGAGCCCGGCCATCACCTGCAGGACATTTGATCCGGCCTGACGGATCGCATTCATGACCAGGGTGGCTTCCCCTTTATGGCGTGTTACGCTCTCCTGTTTTTTGAATCCATAGCCGACCTTGGCCACGTCCTTGACGCTGACCGGAACAGCGCCCACATATTTTATGACGACCTCTTCGGCATCTTCCGGTTTCAGGTATTCACCCTGGGTACGAGCCAGGTATCGTCGCTTCCCTTCATCAAAGCTCCCTGCTGAAATGTTCTGGTTTCCTGCAGACAGGGCCTGGGCGATCTCCCTGATCGTCAACCTCCGGGCCGCCACGCCCATCTCATCAAAGACGACCTGCATCTCCTCTTCCCGTCCCCCGTAAACATTTATCTTGGCGATTCCCGGAACCCGTTCAAGACGGGGCTGGATATAATCCTCGGCAAAATTCCTTAATGTATAGACGGGAGGGGCGTCAGACCGGATGCGGCGAAGAACCATGTAGGCGATAGGAGGGGCATTTTCGCTTGCAGATACCAGGACCGGCCTGTCAGCACCATCCGGGTAGGAACGGACCTGATCCAGTTTGGTAGACACCTTGAGCAGGGCCGCATCGATATCCGTGCCCACAGAAAACTCCAAAGTAACACTTCCCATCGAATCCCGCGATTCGCTGGTGAGCCGCTCCAGGCCCTCCACACTCTTGAGATACTCTTCCTGACTGTCCACAATTTCCCGCTCAACCTCTTGCGGGGAGGCCCCCTGCCACACAGTCGTGACCGTTATCTGAGGCCGGGTGATGTCGGGCGTAAGCTGGACCGGAATCCTGAACAGGGCCAGCATGCCGAAAAGGACAACAAAAAAGACACCCACGATCACGGACACGGGGTGTCTTATGGAGGCGTCAGCTAATTTCATGGGCAGTAGAGATTGTTGATTGTTGATTGTTGATTGACGATTGCATATGCGCCCAGCCGCTGGCCGGAAAATATCTTATGAATAACTTTTCGGTCAAAGCGCGCAGAAAATTGTTCACCACGAAGAGCACGAAGAACACAAAGGCACAATAAAACTACTAAGAAACTGACTTTTCGTGCCCTTCGTGTGCTTCGTGGTAAAATCCCTCTTTGGTTCCGGGTTTTCCCGCTTTCGAGCGGGATTGAAGGCGGAAGGAAGTCAACCAGCATCCAATATCAGCAGAGACACTATTTTGAAAGACTGCCTGCTGGGGTGCTGCCCGGGCTGTCGACAACCGTCACGCGCTGGCCCGGGACGAGCCGCTCATTACCACGGACCGCGACCCTCTGCCCGACCATTAGATTCCCTTCTACCTCAATAAGCGATCCATGGGCCGGGCCTGTTTTTACCTGAATGAGATGCGCGGTTTGATCGTTGATTACATAAACGGATTTCCCGGTTCCACTCAACACCAGGGCGTCTTTAGGGATTAGAATGGCCTTGTGGGGTTTCCCAACGGCTAACGTTGCGCGGCCCAACATGCCGGCCTTGATGGTTCCGTCTGGATTGGATATCTCGATCCGCACCGGAAAACTCCTTGCGCCCGGGTCCGCCTTAGGTATAATCGCGTTGATCACCCCTTTGAAAGTCCGGCCGGGGAGCGCGTCAAAGGTGACCGTGGCTGCGTCACCTTTGTTTAAACTGGATACGTATCTCTCTGGAACCGGGACCATAACCCTAATCGGATTCAAAACGGTCAGGGTCACCACGGGATCCCCCTTGCCCAGCCACTGGCCCGCAAGCGTATGACGTGCCACGACAGAGCCGGTAACAGGCGCATAAATCACCTTCTTTTTCATCTGATCCAGAAGGGTATAAAGCTCGACCTGGAGCCGCACCACCCGCTTGAGAGCAGCCTCTGCCTCGAATTGGGCGTCTTCATACGCCTTTTTTGACACGGAATTAATGGAATAAAGACGCTTCAGCCGTTCCAATTCCCGCGCTGCCCGCTTCTGGTTGGCCTCTGCCTCGGCAACCATCGCCCTTGCGGCCTCAACATTCAGCTTTAGCTGAGATGCGTCCTGTATGCAGAGGGTCTGGCCCTGTTGTACCTTATCTCCCTCATCAACAAACATCTTCCGGACCAGCCCCGCTTCTTCCGAGGCGACGACCGTCTCCGACCACGGCTCTGCGGTCCCGACAAGTTCAACCCGGGTAACCACCATTTTTTCCAATACGGCTGAGACCTCTACCAGCGCAGGCGGCGCCTCCCTCTTTTCCCGCGGTCCACCCACAGCAGACCCGGGTGCCAAAAGCATCACAAAGAAAGCCCATGCCACCGCAGAAGCCGCCAACTGCCCCGTTCCAACCATCTGGTTTACATATCTTCTCATCCGAAACAATCTCTCTCCCTCTCAATACCTGCCAGAACTCCCTGCCCCCTAAAAACAGTTGCAGGGAAGTCGTCATCCACCAAAACCCCTTTCCACGGATGGTCTGATGGATTTCCTGTCCATCCAGATCGTGCACATCTTTACACGTGAGAAGGATTTAATCAAGGAAGAACACCACCGTCAACAGGAAACGGTTTAACCTCGTGGGGGACAGAATCATATAAGCGCTTAACTGGGCCATATCGACAATTTGGGTCGTTGTTACACAGACAGGGTGTTCTGATGTGAAATATCTTGTTGCGAGTTACGCGTTACGTGTTGAAAAACACGCAAGAAAACGAGAAATGGCCAGCTATCTGGTTATCATCGGTTAGTTATGGTAAGTCTTTAGCGTTTCCGTAGACATTAAGTGGGCCGCCTAAGAAAAGTCTTGACAAGATGGGTTCTTATAAACTATAAGAAACACCTTTTTGTATAGAGTCCCGAGGTCATCCGCAAAGAAAAACTGAGATCCCCCACACTGCAAAGGAGACGATGTTATTCTGACCCGCGTCGAATTGGCCCTCTAAGGAGAGAAGGAGTGTGAGATGAACTTAAAAAAAGCTGCTGTGAAAATAATCCTACTCGTTGTGATTTCTCTTGTTTTTTTAACGCCTTCTGTCCCCGCATTTGGCGGATCGAAAACGCTCAAGATGGCCACCACCACCAGCACTGAAAATTCGGGTCTCCTGGATGTGTTGCTTCCGGCGTTTACCCGGGATACCGGAATCTCTGTAAAGGTATTTGCAAAAGGCACGGGGGCCGCTATACGGGACGGGATGGATGGGAATGTAGACATCATATTTGTCCACGCCAGGGACAGAGAGGAGAAATTCGTCGCCGACGGTTACGGCGTCTACCGGTTAGGCGTCATGCACAATGACTTTGTTCTTCTCGGGCCTGCGAGCGACCCTGCGGAAATCAAGGGAACGAGTGAACCACCAGTCGCGTTTCGCAAAATTGCCGAGAAAGGAGCGAAGTTCGTCTCCAGGGGCGATGACAGTGGTACCCACATCAAAGAACAGGCCCTTTGGAGCGCGAGTGGCGTGTCCCTCAAGACCGACACCACACAAATCGTCAAAAAGGGACAAAAGCGAACACTGTCGTTTCAACACCCGGAAGGGCTTGGGGAACGGTACTTTTCCATCGGACAGGGGATGGGAAAGGCACTTACCTATGCTGAGGAAAAACAGGCCTATATCCTCGCAGACAGGGGAACCTACCTGAAGTACAAGTTTGGCAGAAAACAGGGGCTGGACCTGGAGATTTTGTGTGGGGGGGATCCGAACCTCTACAATCCGTACGGGATTATCCCGGTCAACCCGGCCAGGCACCCGCATGTTAGGTTCGAGTGGGCCGACATCTTTGCCAGGTGGCTGGTCTCACCAAAGGCACAGGCCCTCATTGCCGGATACCGAATCCAGGGACATCAGGCCTTCTTTCCCGATGCTTCCCCCGATGCCAAGTAGTCTCCTCCCTTCGGGAATGATCGGCCTGTCTCCTATCTTCCCTGCGGCACCAGAAAAACGGTGGCCGGTACCGGCTGTTTATGATATTGATGGCACAACCTCTGAATCTTTGTAACACATTAACATTTTCTAAAGGCCATCCGCCCGGGACCTTACACCCATAAAGCAATGGACTTCCTGATAGACAGCCTTTTATCCGCCATACTCCTCCTGTGGACCTTTGATCCTGATCTCTATTTTATCATTTATGTATCCCTCAAGGTAAGTCTCAGTTCAACGCTGATATCAGGCATTATGGGGATTCCAGCGGGCTTCTTTATCGCTTTCAAGGATTTTCGGGCCAAGCGGGCCGTCATTACAACATTCAACTCGCTTATGGCCCTGCCAACGGTCGTAGTAGGGTTGCTGGTCTATGCTTTTATTTCCAGGAAGGGGATTTTCGGGATGCTTGATCTCCTTTATACCCAGACGGCCATGGTCATCGGACAGGTGATCCTGATCTTTCCCATCATCGTATCGCTCACCATTGCCGCCATCAGCCATATTGACGAGCGGTACAGAAAAACCGCCATGACACTTGGCGCAACCCCTTTCCAGGCCGGCCTGGTTGTCTTTAGGGAGGCGCGGTTCGGAATTCTTGCCGTCATCATTGCCGCGTTCGGAAGGGTCATTGCTGAAATCGGCATCAGCATGATGCTCGGGGGTAACGCCAAGGGGTATACCCGCACCATGACAACGGCCATGGCCCTTGAATATGACAAGGGGGAATTTGTCCTGGGCGTAGCCCTCGGGATTGTCCTTCTCTTGATAAGTTTTGTTATGAATATCTTTTTCAACTACCTCCAGGGGAGAAGCAGGGCATAATGCTCTTCCAATTGATCGATCTTACCAAGGTTTATTCCGGCAGGCGTGTCCTGGACATTCCTCAACTCCACCTTGAAAAGGGTGTTATATACGCCCTCCTCGGACCCAATGGGTCGGGAAAGACCACGCTCCTCGAAATCCTCGGCCTCCTCATCCCCCCCACCTCAGGAAAAATCAGATATGAGGGTATGGATATCGCTTTTTCAGGAAAGCATCTGACCACCTTACGCCGCGAAATTGTGATGGTGCAACAGAATCCGGTCCTTTTTTCCACCACGGTTCAAAAAAACCTGGATTTCTGCCTCAAGATAAGAGGAGTGGCCACCAAAGAGCGGGAAAGGATTATTGATGGATCCCTGGATCTGGTGGGAATGCGCGAATTCGTAAATGCGGCAGCCGGAAAATTGTCGGGGGGAGAGGCCCAGAGAGTAGCTATTGCCAGGGCCCTTGTCTGTTCTCCGCAAGTGATCTTTTTTGATGAACCGACCGCAAATGTGGATGTTGAAAACCAGGGCGTTATTGAGCGCATCATAGGAGAAATAAACGATAAAAAAAAGATCTCCGTCATATTCACCACCCATAATATGGCTCAGGCAACGAGACTCTCCCGGAGGGTAATTTCCCTTTTTGCCGGGAAGGTGGTTCCGAGTACATATGAAAACATATTCAGCGGAAACATACGGGGAAATGAGGAGGGGAATAAATATTGTAAAATTCATGAAGATATAAACTTCCTGGTGGATACGGAAAAGACCGGAAATGTGAGACTGGCCATCAACCCGCTTAAGATCAGGCTATTGAGCGCTCAGGATATAGGCCTTGAAAAAGATGTTTTCAGGGGAAGAATCATTCAATTGACCGAAGAGCCCGGTCGCGTGAGGGCAACCATTGATGCGGGGGTTCAAATGCATGTGCTCCTTCCTGGATATCAGGTCCGGGAAAGGTCTCTTTACATCGGGGATGACGTAGGCATCCGGATACCTGTAGAGGCCGTACAGATATTTTAGGCCTGCCATCATAAACGCCATATCCCCTTGATCTACTTATGACCGTAAACTTGATGTAATCGTAAAAACTATATTCTCTCGCAAAGGCGCCAAGAACGCCAAGAAAATATCTTCTAATATTAATAAGTAAACTTTGCGCCCTTTGCGTGTGATTTTGACTTATTACGGACTATCAAACTTAAAAAGTGATATCAGAGGTTATCTATACCGAGTTCCTTCATTTTCTTCCGGGTCGGACCGCCAGTGGCAGAGTCCCATCCCACGGCCTGGAAGAACTCGCTTTGAAGCGCATCCATATCAATGGTGACGTTCTTTAACGGGCCCTCTGCAAACGGCGGCCTGCCTGTGGCCCTGTCGTTCAGTTTCTGGTCCTCAGGTCGTATCCCCTCCCGCACATTGAATGCCTTGCGAAGGCTCAGGATCCGCTCGCCTGTCCTGAAGTAGTCATCAGCAGACAGGCCCCATCCGGTAACCGCGTTCAGGTATTCCACGATGGGAATCCGGCTGGTAAGAGCCCCGAAAAGACACATGCCGCTGCTGTTTATAAGCTGCATATAGAAGGTACCCGCTGTGTAGCGCCGGATGTTTTTCGCCACTTTTCCCTTTGCACTCCTCACCATCCGGCCAGCCCCGGGGAAGAGCTTTTCTACGCTGAACAGGCTCGCATAGAGGAAGCACGATATGGTATGACGCCCCGGTGTGGGCTCGCACTGATAGGCAATGCCATAACCCGGATCCAGCCTTGAGTCATGCATCGGCAATTCCTGGCCGCCTGCGTGCATGGCAAACTTAGCCGAATTCTTCCCGATTTTCTCCGCTGCCCGTTTGACGCCGTCGGCAAGGATATCGCCCAATCCTTCGCGATTGATTATCATCTCTGTAAGCTTTACTATCTCATTGCTCTTACCCCACCCCAACTTAAGCCCACCTGTGGTCTTCTCGTCTATGATCCCCTTTAGAAAGCACTCGGTTGCAAAGGCGATACAGGTCCCCGTCGAAATCGTAT
>JACNIU010000167.1:2949-8105 GCA_014382905.1 Desulfobacterales bacterium | reverse complement strand
CCATACCATGTAGTGTAATTAGATCCAACTTTTGAGACATGAACTCAGAAACAGGGCGCTATACAAAGTTATCCTCAAAGAAGATCATTCCCAATACGAACTCACAGCTTTGTTTCCCTACTGACATTAGCCTACGTCCAGAAGAAGTCGTTAAATCTAGTGCGGTAGGTAATTGGCTGAAAGAAATTGGAAATGACATCAGTCACCCACAATGGTGCCATGTTTCTGTTGAGAAAACGAAAAGTCGTCGATTTCGTTCAAAACGCCTCGGAGCAAAGGAAAAAACCGTTGTAGAATGGCTTGAGGCTGTAGCAAGACCCAAAACACCGGATGTATCGATAACGGCAATATCGCTTTTCGAAAAATTGATGAAGGAAAGTAACGACGCGCAAAAAGCATATTTGAAATCCGCGAAATTCATTTTGACCTCAAAAAACATGTTGGTTTCATTTGACACCAATAATGTCTTCTTGCCGCTTCAGAATTTCATAATGGATGGTCACATGATTTCTGTTCATCCATCTATAGCCAAGGATTTGGAGGCCTGGCGTATCTTGAAGACGCATGGAATAGCGGAGATAAGTTCTAAAACCAGGCTCGAATCCTACATAAAAGGTGTACACAGTTTTTCAAGAGAGCAGCAATGGATCGAATTTTGGCGCTTATGTCGAGAAATATCGGTAATTGATGCATCCCATATACTTTCACAAATCCGTGATCGCCTCAAAGTCAAAACTGTTGCAGGTAGGTTTTGCAGACTTACAGAAACACTCATGCCGGGGAGTATTGTTCCAGGCAATGGCAGCAGGGATGCGAATGTCGCTGTTGATCAAGCATTTCACCGGAAAGATTTGGAGCTTCTTGATAAATTGGGGGTTTTTGAAGTTCCGAAACCCGACCAGCCGCTTCCGAATGAATATGGCGAATCAAATTGGTATCATAGGTATCTGGAAAGTGTAAGAGATATGTATTTAGAGACGCTTCCTCAAGGAAAAAACCCTCGGCGATACTATTTGGTTTTTATCGACCAAACCAAAACATTTGGACCACTGGATCCCTTTTTTTCGTTAACGTCCGATGAAAGCAAAACTGCATTCTCACAAATCATTTTAAGTGCATTGGCAAGTGAACAACCCTGGAAGATGGGACATAAGACCTCCAATAATTACGCGCCTGCACAAATTTTTTCTCCGACGCAATGGCTTATCATCAATTTTGGGCAGCTGCCGACGTCACTGGGTCCAAGAAAATTCCAGTTTTGTGTGGGGCCTGGGCTTGCACAATGGGAAGAGTTGTTTCCTGTCGCAAAAGAATGTTCTTCTATTGTTGCGCTTCGGCTGGGGATGCCAAAAAATCTGGAGGAGATCCCTGATTATTTATGGAAAGAAGCCTTTGACCGTGTGCTGAAGTTGGATAGACAGGAATTTGTTACCAAGTTTTATTTAAAGGCTGCTGAACTGACCGGAGTACCTAAACCCAATACCATGTTGTGCCGGATAGGCCATCAGATTTCGTCAAGATCCCCTTCGAAAATCAGTGTGACGTATGATGAAACGCTTGCAAGTTCATGCCAATCGGTACTTCATCCCATTATCCTTGTCGCAAGAAAAGAAGATGCAGAACTGCTGCAAAAAAACTGGGGCTTAAATCCACCTCCCAAAACGACAATAGAATGGGAAGCATCTGAGGAAGCTGCACCGCTGTTGGATATTTTCCCAGGTCTTTCAAAACATATACCGCCAGGAATAAGGGAAAAGAAACTTCAGCCATGCCGTTCGATCCTGGTGAAAACCGAGATCGACAGGAATCATGTTGAACATAAGAAACAAGATTTTTTCATTGAAGACCATGTCGTCTATTATGATGTGGATATGAATCACAAAGACCTTCTGGCTTGCATCGCCGAACGATTCAGCTTTTCTTTCAGTGATGAAGACCCAGAGCACGTCCTGGACTATCTTGAAAGGCGCGATCGACAAGAAATATTGGCGCAAATTCGGAAAACTCCCGGCATATCCGGTAAATTAGCGAAAGCTGTCAGCAAAGCCAATCTCTTTAAGAAGCTTCCAGAGGAATATGCCAGAATTTTTGAGACTAAATGGGAAACCATTTCATCCGAAAGGGCATCAGACATCGCTCTCGCTATCCACGGTTTGAATATACTCAAGATTCATTCGGATGATTTTGCTGCAGCCGACCTAAACCCACCGTCAGCTTGGTACGGTAGTAAAAGAGCCATAGAGTTTGTCGAAGAGCTGGGATTTCCAAGAGAGTACGCCGGGTTTCAACAAATCAGCCGAGAATCCATGCTGGAAGTTGACGGCCCCATTTCTTTGAAACCGCTCCACGATTTTCAGGCGGCGATCGCCGATAAGATTTCCGAAGCCGTTGTGTCTAAGTCGCCAAATCGTGGGCTGTTGTCCCTGCCCACGGGCGCCGGCAAAACCAGGGTTGTTGCGGAAGCATTGATTAATGTACTTCGGGAATCAGAAAATGAAAAGACCATGATCTGGATCGCCCAATCCGACGAATTGTGTGAGCAGGCGGTACAGACCTGGCGGGAAATCTGGCAAGCCATCGGCCCCAGGAAAAAGCTGCGCATCAGTCGGCTATGGGGTTCAACCAATGATAGGGTAACTTCAGCACCCGGCAGGAATCACCTTGTGGTAGCCACCTTCCAAAGCCTGATACACCGGGTAGGCTCCCTCAGCTTCAAATGGCTCAAGGAAGCGTTTTGCGTCATCATAGACGAAGCCCACGGTTCAACCACAAAGTCGTATACTTCAATTCTAACAGAATTGGGCATTTCCAGATCCCAGACCAGTAGGCATCTCATCGGTTTAACCGCCACTCCTTTTCGCGGTGGGGAAGATGAAACGGAAACCGAAAGGTTGGTCAATCGTTACGGAAGCAATCGCTTTGATCACGGCGTGTTACCGGATGATGATCCGTACCCCTTACTTCAAAAAATGGGAGTGCTTTCGCTGGTGGAACATAAATCTCTTCCTGGAATCTCTATTAACCTGGACACAAGAGAGATGGAAGAGCTTGAAAACTTCAAGAAATTGCCCTCATCCGTGGAACATCGTCTCGGAAAAGACACAACCAGAAACAAAACCATTTTGGATGCCATCGCTTCCCTTCCGAAAAACTGGCCTGTTTTGGCCTTTGCCGCTTCAGTGGATCATGCCCACCTTCTCGCAGTAATGCTCTCCATTGCCGGAATCCCCGCTCAGGGAATTTCATCCGCAACTGATATGCGGCACAGACGACACTATATTGAAGAGTTCAAAAATGGCAACATGCGGGTCCTCACCAACTACAATGTCTTGACCACCGGTTTTGATGCGCCGGCGATCAGAGCCATGATTATCGCAAGGCCTGTCTACAGCAGGGGTTTGTACCAACAGATGATTGGCCGTGGGCTAAGAGGACCGTTAAACGGCGGAAAAGAAAAATGTCTCATTGTAAACGTCGCTGATAACATCAATGCTTACGGTGAACAGCTGGCATTCCGTCATTTTGAATATTTATGGGGCGGCAAATCAACATTCGTGGAATTTGATACTCCTGAATCGGAAAGCGTACGGGCAGATTTTCAACAAATGCTGAACAAAATGGATGGGAATACTCAGCCTCGGCGGAATGCTGGCCTTTCCATTGGCCCTACCTTCAACCAGACCAATGCAAACGCGGTGAAGACGATAGGCAACCCCAAGAAGGTTCGACCGATGCGTCACTGTCCTGTTTGTAATCAGCTTATTCGAATTGATAGGATTCAGAAGCATCTTAAGAAAGCGCACTGAGAAACAAAGCCAAAGCCCGTTGGAACCAAAATGCTTTCTCTGTAAAAATTCAAATTGTTACACTCTTTCGCTGTTGAAGGAACGAGCTATGAAAGAAAAAAACATCCCCTCCATCATCACTAACGGCAACCGTCGCAAAAACATGCTGAATTCATTTCTTATAGTGTGAATGGGGGAGGTCCAGAAAGCGCCGGGATAAACCGGCATAGAGTAGGGGATGAAAGAGCCCTACATGAAAGGAGTAGCTGAACCATCATGGCCCCGAGCTATGCGTCGATGACCAGTAATGGCATGGCGAAGCGTTAGCAGGGGAAGCGTAGGCCAGCCATTGAGCTCCGAAATCACCTCTCCGGGGTGCCGACTTTGTTGGACGATGGGGAAGGCAACACGGTGTGCGGCGTTATACAGCGAGTCGCCCACCGGCCCCGCGGAGTCAGAGACCCTGAGCATGCGTGGACACTCTATGCACGAGAACCGGGAGATCCCGTGAACTGGCCTTAGCATGTGGCAGTGCGAGGTCCGCGTCGTGAATCTAAGGAGTACGACGGCGATGAACGGTTGCGGGAAGTCGGACAGCCCAATAGTACCTGTGAAGCCTTCGAACAAGTGTTGCGGTGCGCTGCAGTGTGCGGAGAGGGTGGAGGAAAGGGGGCTGACCAAGGGGAATCTGTTCAGTGAAACAAGTTCCGGACACAAAGCCGGGGAAGGCTCGGACATGGTGAACCCTAAACGGGCACGAAGCGGGAAACGGCGGATACAGCCAAGGGTATCACCTACATTCGGACTCTGACTTGTAAAGTGAACTGATCAGATACGGCAAGCAGTCTGTTGGGGGTAGCCAATCCCTGCATAGCAGCGTTTGTGCGTTATTACCCGAGGTAGGAGCCGGATGAGGTAGTTCCTCAAGTCCGGATCTGTGCGGGGGGTGCCGGGTAACCGGCATTCCTACCGCGACTAAAATTATAAATTTCTCTTGGTGCGGAAGGAAAGGTGAAGCGATTCTCTCTCGCAGGCAGGTCATTCAGACTTTTTTGGCAAACGCTCCATCAAGCCCGAATTTTGGTGAAAAGGCGCTTCCGAGACTCAGGAAACGGCTTGCCGCTGGTATCTGTGGGTCGGTTTCCGCTTACGACGGGCGGGCGTACAATCAATACCCTATTGAAGGTGATGAAATGATCTTCGGCGCCCATGCCATCAATGTAAGGGAATTTATTGACTGTCTTTTCGAAATGGTGCCTGTTGACAGGTTCATCAGGAAAGATATGGAGGCTAAAGAAAAAGACCGGAACACCGAAAAGGCGATCAGACTCCTGAAAAGCATTCTGAAAAAGACCGACAAAAAGAATTTCC
>JACNIU010000167.1:0-2939 GCA_014382905.1 Desulfobacterales bacterium | reverse complement strand
AAAAAACTATAGTAGAGTGAATGAATGGCTCAGCGGCGCCAGTGCCATATGTGTAGTGGATTGATTTCACTTTCTTGAGAGAAGGGTGGTTAGAGAACGGATCAAGAAGAAAGATAGGACAAAAAAAGAAAAAGCGCAGAACCCAGAAAGAGGACACAGAACGACGAAAACAACAATAAACAACACCAAAAAAAAAATTTCCCCCGCCACTTCACTTATCGCTGACGAAATGAGGCGAAGAGATCCTGAATTCAGCATCAAATCATTAGGGCCTGCGGGACGCCCTTTACATATTCACATTTGTATACATGCCGCAATGATTTATTTAATGTCCATCCGGAGAAAAGCCAGGATAGCCGCGCCGGGTGCCCTGCCCTATGGGGGGCATCCATTTGTAATTCAGTAACTCTGTAACAGTTTTAAATTGTAGCCTATTGTAGGCCATTCCAGGAGCGGGACGGCGGCAGAACCAGACATTGTGATCTTGATATTCAGGTTAGCCGAGATGCCATAATGGATGTCAACAAACGCAAACCCTGGACCAGAGACGAATTGATTCTTGCCATCAATTTGTATTGCAAAACCCCGTTTGGCAGAATTCATATGCGAAATCCTGATATCATTGAATTGGCCGAAAGGTTGGAGCGAACACCTGGATCGGTCAGCTACAAACTGGCCAACTTCGCGAGCATTGACGAGTCGCTGCCGCGAAAAGGCGCGTCCAACGTGAGTAGGCTGGACAAAGAGGTATGGAAGGAATTCTTTGAGAACTGGGAAGCCATGGCCTATGAAAGCGAGCGGCGGGCTTCGGAGCTGTTAGGACGGCCAACAGCGGATTGGGATGATCTGGACGCGCTGCCGGAAGGGAAATCCAGGGAGGCCCTTGTAAGGACAAGGGTCAATCAGGGCTTTTTCAGGAAGATAGTGCTGGCGGCTTACAACAAGGCTTGCTGCATTACGGGCACAGCAGTTCCTGAACTTCTTGTGGCCAGCCATATCGTTCCCTGGGCGGTAGATGCGAGAAACAGGGTAAATCCCCGAAACGGTCTGTGTTTGAATGCCCTTCATGACCGGGCCTTTGATCAGGGGCTGATTACGATAGATGATTCGTTTCGGGTGGTGGTGGCACAAAGAATTGCCAATATGCCAATAAAAAAGACAAGGCTGGTCCTGGACTATGAAGGGGTCCGATTGACCATGCCAAAACGATTCGCTCCGGATCAGCGGTTCCTTCAGTACCACAGAGAGTATGTTTTTCTCGGGTGAGCATGGACTGGTCGAGCCACAGACTGAGATGAACAAACAGCAACTGAAATCCTTGATTGAAGGCATCAATGTGTGGAAGAGAGGCGCTCAGCGTGCTCCCCACAAACCGCTTCTGCTGCTTTATGCTCTGGCTCGAGGTTTGAGAAGTAGGGACAGGTTCATCCCATATATCGAGGTGGATGAAAAACTGAAGCAGTTGCTGGTTGATTTTGGGCCGACGCGAAAGAGCTATCATCCGGAGTACCCATTCTGGCGTCTTCAGAACGATGGCATCTGGGATCTGAAGAATGCGGAAGAAGTGAAGCTGCGGACCGGCAATATGGATGCAAAAAGAGGCGATCTGATAAGAAATAACGTTCTTGGCGGATTCAAGAAGGAAATCTTCGATATGGTGTCTTCAGATCCGTCGGCGGCAGAGGAGATCGCGAATGACATCCTGGAAGCCAATTTTCCGGCTTCGATTCACGAGGATATTCTTCAGGCTGTTGGGCTGGACCTGGAATTGAAGACGAAGGAACAAAAGAAAAGGGACCCCTATTTCCGTGACCGGATCATCCAGGCCTATGAACACCAGTGCGCGGTGTGCGGATTCAATGTGAGGATGGGACATACACTTGTGGCCCTGGAAGCGGCCCATATCAAGTGGCACCAGGCTGGCGGGCCGGATACCGAGGAAAACGGCATCGCGCTCTGCGCCCTCCATCACAAACTCTTTGACAGAGGTGCCTTCACCGTCTCCCCCGACCTTTACATCCAGGTATCGGACCGCGCCCATGGCACCCACGGGTTCACCGAATGGCTGGCAGCGTACCACAAAAAATCCTTGCGGCCACCCCAGCGCCCCGCATACTATCCCGAACCCTCATTCGTTGCATGGCATGTAAGGGAGGTCTTTCAGGGAAAGGCAAGGTATGGTGCGTAGAATGTGGGGCACGGAGCGTCCACAAAAGCGTAAACTTCTATTGGTCCAGCAACCATGAAGGTGAAAAACCGCGGAGATTTCTGATGGACTGGGACGATGAATACAATGAGGAATATGACGACGCCATAGCATATGGCGATGTTGACCATGCCTCACATCGAGACGGGTCCATGCCGGATAAGGGTGGTTCCGAAGGAAGGCTCGATCCGATGGACATCGCCAACCCGGTCAGCGCCTACTTTTTTCTGAGTGACGATGCCCAGGATGAGATCACCGGAAGCGATAAGAAGAGGATGAAATGCCTTTCGTGTGGGCACCAGTTCATGGGTGAATTCTATGATAGCTGCCCTGAGTGCTTCAGTTCGGATACCGAGGATGTGCCCGATGAAAAAGACCATGGATATTAGTGAGAGAGGCTAAAGTCGAACTGAGGACATCCAGATGATATCTCATGATTTCAACAGGTTGTGTTATCTTGACAGTAACTGCAATCTGGCTACGCTAATTTGCCTGACATTTTGCCACATGTTTGCACCATGCATGAGAATGGGGACGTTGTTTCAATGTTGATTTGTTTCGGGCCTCTGGGACGTCCATGAAATGATAAAATTCAGCATCTATCTAAAACCAAAAAAGTGCTATTGCCTTGGGTACCGGAAGAACAAAAAACCCCGCTCTCCATCTGATCAGGGTAACGTGTGGGGGTCACCCATTAAAGGGCGAGTCAAGAGAAAAAACACCTCTCCCTCCA
>JACNIU010000417.1 GCA_014382905.1 Desulfobacterales bacterium | reverse complement strand
CCAGTACCATCTTCCGGAGCTACGGGGTAAACAAAGCTCGCAAAGAAAAACAATGCAAAAATATTGACCGAGACTCAGTATCCTGCAACCCCTTGTTTTTCAATCATCAATCGTCAATTATCTATCCAATAGCTTGCGCAAGCAGAATCAGACTCCCATGCCGTGACTTTGCTTACCTTGACTGTTTCGCTGTTCAGTCTCGTTGAAAGCGATTCGAAAATGTGACGCGCAATGTTCTCTGACGATGGTTCGACATTCTTAAACTGCTCCAGTTCGTTCAAAAACTTATGGTCCAGTTCATTCAATACGCTTTTTGTTTCACCCTTTATCAGCCTGAAATCGATCAGCAGACCGTCGTTTCCCAATTTGCTCCCCGTAACACACACCTCTATCTTCCAGTTATGTCCATGCAGGTTCTCACATCCGTGTGCAAGTCCTCTCAACTGGTGTGCTGCGGCAAACTGAGAGGTTGTTTTCAGTTCATACATGCGTTTTACCTCTCACTCGCCCTTCTCTTCCTTTTTTTCTTGATCCGTTTTCTCCGGTTCCACTGCCGGGGCCTCTTCTTGATCTTCTAACGCAGCCGCTTCTTCCTCGGTCTTCCCGCACTCGGTACATTTTCCGTCAATTATGATCCCTGTGCACATCCCGTCAGGACACAACACCCTGTCTTCGAAATCAGACCCGTCATCATCTTCAAGAACGTCTTCGTCCCGGGGTGCCCCTTCCAGCTCTTCCTTTAAAGGATCCCCGCATGCCATACAATAATTTGCGTCCTCAAAGACCATTTCCCCGCACTTGGGGCAGGGAGAACCCGGAATTTCCTTTTCACAATGTGGGCATTTCATCTTTAACAACCTCCTCTTTTTAAATGGGAGCCTTTCCCCCCCCTCAGACCAAATGGAATCGGGTCCGCAGATTTATTGTTGACACCTGTTTTCTTCAACCTGGAGGAATCGGTGGCTCCTCCCATTTCTCTATCTTGACGACAGAACCTTGTTTTGCCTGAAAGCCGCTTTGTAGGTAGACTCTTGGTGCCGAAAAGGTGACGTTGGCGCCGTTTTCAACGGTCACGCCGGGGCCAATTGTGATGGATTCATATGCGACGCATTCGCAATTTGTGCCCGAGATAAATATCTTGTTGGTAATCACGACGTCGAAGACTTTGACGACGGAGGTAGAGCATCCGGAACATATGGCAACCTCTGAATTTGTATCGGTGTCTGTAGGGTTGTCGGAGCAATCTATCACCTTACCGGCCTCATCATAGCATGTCGTCTGGCCGCTCCGGGGCGGGTTAGTTTCGCCCGCAAAAGATAAGTTCTCTCCGTGAAACACCACAAAGCCTATAACCAGCAATGCTACCGCGTAAACAATAACCTTTCTTCTTCTCATAGCAAGTTCTTCTAACACCTTCTGACACGACGATGCAATAAAATATTTTCGTAACCGTTAACAGGTTTCATGAAGCCGCCCCGGTTAAATGAGGGAACTAAGATTTAACTGGGCAGGCAAAAAGGCGCAAAATGCACAAAAAATGAACTACCCCGCCGCAAGCAGCGGGGTATCAAAATGAGTGTTTTATCTTTCCTATCGCAGCAAGCTGCGGGGAATTAAACCCTACAGATTTCGCATCGCACTCCAAGTGATTAGAGTAATCAGTGTAATCTGCGAAATCTGTGGATTAAAACGGCATGTAACAAAAACAATCGGTTACAAACAAGAAAAATTCGGTGCCTGAATTTGAAATAGCACAGGTGGGGCGGCGAAAAGGCTTCTTTCTATTGCGTCACTCTTCAACAATTCTTAATTTTACCCTGTTAAATTCCCGCTGTTGCGGAACCCCCTTGGGGATTTAACCGGGGCGTCAATCAATGCTCAGGTTCACCGATCAGCGATACAAAAATCTGCATGATGCTTCATGGGTTACATGCTTGACATAACGAACCCGAGTGTGTAATAATACACACATGAATAGCAGGACAGTGATCAAAATGATCAAAATGGACGGATGGTACAAGATTGACCAGGACGGTTCCCATGTCCAGTTTCGGCATCCCGTGAAAAAGGGGAGGGTAACTGTTCCTCATCCTGAAAAGGACATACCCATTGGGACGATCAAAAGTATTGAGTACCAATCCGGCATCAAACTTACTTAGCTCCGGAGGTTAGTATGGCCAGTTATATTGCTGTTGTTCACAAAGACCCGAAAAGCGACTATGGTGTCTCGTTCCCGGATTTCCCCGGATGCATCACCGCTGGAAGCACCATTGACGAGGCAAAAGATATGGCCCAGCAGGCCCTGCCCTTTCATATCAAAGGGATGCTCCGGGATGGCGAAACCATTCCCAAACCTTCTGCCCTCGAAGACATAACGGATGATCCCGACTATGCTGACGCCACAGCATTTATGGTAGTGCATATTCCGGACGTAAGGCCCAAGACCATGAGGGTCAATATCACTGTGCCGGAAGATACCCTCAGGCAGATCGACATCATGGCAAAAAAGCGGGGCATGTCCCGTTCCTCGTTTCTTGTCCACACCGCCCAAAATGCCGAGTAGCGTAAACAGGAAGCCTCCTTTTCTGGGCCCGTTGCCGTTACGGCCAAGAATATCAGCCGACATCTCGTGCCCAGCAGGCAAAACTAAGGGGCTTCACAAACGCACCCCCCCTCATTAGAAGGTCTGAAGTCAAGAGGATTTATCCGGGCAGAGAGAAGCGTCTTGCATTCTTGTGTTTCCGGTCCTGCGTAGCATCGACACCCGCTTGCTGAAGCCACATTTGTTGGCCATTTGGGACAGGCAGAGCCCCTCCTCCCCAGGGTAAGAAAGGTCTTGACTGCGTGATATTTGACATGTAAATTGGCAATAATTATGATATCTGACGGTATTTATGGCAATTATTATGGGGGTGGATTATGTATGTCAACAGGCAATTGGATTTATTAAAGATTTTACGAAAGAAATCCTACTTTTTATTCGGGCCACGCCAAACGGGAAAGACATCCTTGATTCAACATACGTTAAATGAATACAGGTATTACAATCTGCTTCAAACGGATGTGTATCTGAAATTAAGCAGGGCGCCCCAAAGGCTTCGCCAGGAAATAACAGACGATGACAGGGTTGTTATCATCGATGAGATTCAGAAGCTGCCGATTCTGCTTGATGAAGTGCATAATTTAATTGAAGAAAAAGGGATCCATTTCCTCCTTACAGGGTCCAGCGCCAGGAAACTGAGAAATAAGGGTGTGAACCTGCTGGGGGGCCGCGCCAGAACCAGGCGGCTGCGCCCCTTTATTCTCAAAGAGTTAAAAGGGGATTTCCAATTACTGAAGGCCTTAGATACAGGTCTGATCCCTTCCATCTATTTTTCCGATGCACCATTTGAAGATCTGGAGGCATATGCGGGAAATTATTTAAGGGAAGAGATTGCAGCGGAAGCCATCGTTCGGAATGTGCCTGCATTCAGCAGATTTCTCACTGTAGCCGGGCTGTGTAACGGTAAAATGATTAATTATACGAACATAGCAAGCGATGCACAGGTTCCAAGATCAACCGTGCAGGAATATTTTCAGATTCTACGCGACACGCTGCTTGGCGATGATCTGCCTGCATGGCGGAAATCCGTCAAACGAAAACCGGTTTCCACTTCGAAATTCTACTTTTTCGATATAGGCGTCGCCAGATTTCTGCAAGGTCGTCGGGGTCTCAAGGTGAGATCTCCGGAATTTGGGGAGGCATTTGAGGCTTATATCCATCATGAGATAAAAAGCTACTGCGATTACAAAGGGGGTTGTGATCTGTGTTACTGGAGGGCGACTTCAGGCTTTGAGGTTGATTTTGTCATCAACGGAAAAACAGCGATTGAGGTAAAAGGGAAGGAAAATATCACAAGAAAAGACTTCAAGGGATTGACTGCAATAAAGGAAGAAGCACTCTTAGAGAACTATATATTGGTCTCTCTTGAAGATACCCCCCGAAAAGATGGGGATATATGTATCCTTCCCTGGAAAGATTTTATTACGAACCTGTGGCAAGATGCCTATGTATGATAAAGAGAAGAAAAGGGGAGCTAAATACCGGGGACACAATACTAAATTGTTGACGGTTGGTGTCAGTCTCGATATCCACGTCCTTTGCCGCGGCTCCGGCATACTTGTCAACCATGGGTGAAACGACCATCACCCGGTCGGCCTTGCAGGCATGCTTTTCAACTACCTCGGCGCAGGCAAGACTTCTCTCTAAATCGGCATTTATTAGATTTGCCAATGCTGGCATTTTTAATAAATGGTTATGAATCATCTGGCACAGTCCTTTCTGAATGCCGGCTCGTAACAACTGAACCTGATAAAAGCTCAATTAAGTTTATCCTTATCCTGTTGATTTGTCAATGAAATCTTGGCAGAAAGTTAGGCGTATATTTTAATTTGTGAGTGGAAGTGTGTCGTCGTTAGTCTTGATTCATGATCGGAAACCTCACTGAAAAGGTGCTACCGCCTGAAGAAAAACAGTCTGATTTTGCCTTGCTAAATCGACACTCAGAGATCTTTCCCGGGCATTCGTCTGTGTCATATGGTATGAACTGGCATCTCGTGCTTTCAAACCCCACCGAGAATCCATGACGTTCCGAAAAAACCTTTGTTCGCAAGAGATCGGAACCGGACCCCCCTGCATTGAACTGGTACGGTCTTTTTGTTGAATAGTCCATTGTAGCCTGGGTGTGAAAAAACCCCTGGAAGATCAACTTCTGGTTTTGAGGACTGATTCCAAGGCCGTAATCACGAAAATCGATGCAGATCTCATGGTCCGTGCATCTGATACTCACCTCGATCTTACCTTCATCCGGCGTGTTTTCTATGGCATTTTTTAACAGGCCTCCAAAAACCTTCCTCAGGACTTTTTCGTCTGCATTCACGACATGTCCTTCTTCAAAACCCCTGATGATTTCCAGATCTCTTCCCTGCATGGATGATATTGCTTCGTTGGATATATCATTCAGCAACTTATGGATGACAATTTTTTCTACACGGGATTCTTCAATGCCATAAACAGATTCGATCCGTTTTTGGACAAGGACCAGGGTTTCGGCGAGTTGCGCATCGGTATCCTCTCCGCACTCCTCCACAAGCCCGGCGGCAGACTCAACGATGTGGCTGATTTTGTCCTTTTCCTCAAAAGCTCTCAGGTTAAGTATGTCATCAATCTTGGCCTGAAGGTCTGTCAACCGGTCCACATTGCGTGTGCCCCTATTGATCATCTTTACAAGTTTCGGGTCATCTCCTTCCTGAAGATCCTTGAAAAAACGGTCAAATATGGCCCCGATAAGCGCCAGTGGCGTTTTCAACTCATGTGACAGGTGATTAATCGCCCTTTCCCTCGCCTTATTCAGGTCTTTCAGCTCCTCGAAAAGCCGCATGTTTTCTAAGGCAATAGTTACATAATTGGATATAAAGGTTAATAATTCCCTGTCGTCGTCAGTGAAATCACCAGCGCTATTGTTAAGAGATTGAAGTGCGCCGATACAGTCGCCGGCCCAATTGATAAGGGGAATACAGATGATATTTTTAGTCCTGAACCTGGACTTCTTGTCCACCTCAGAGTAAAAGCGCGGGTCCTTGTATGCGTCATTGACGGTCACCGGAATGCGATGCTGGAAGACCCAACCGGCCACCCCGTAATCGGATGGTATGCGTATCTCCCTTTTTTTAAGCCCGACCCCTACAAGTGACCAGAGCTGGTTGGTCTTATCGTCGTGCAGAAATACCGTGCTCCTCTCAGTCTCCAGGACCTCATTGGTTTGATGAATGATAACCTCAAACAGGGCATCCCTATCCGTTTCCGAGGTAATGACCTGACCCACATGGAAGGCCTGTTTGTACCGACGGAGCCGGCGTCGCACGCTCTGGTCCTCTTCTCTTCTCCCTGTAGCGGCTATTCTTGGGTCCTTTTCATAGGAAATAGTCATTTCGGGTTCCTCTACCACAGGCCTGCTCTATCTGCTTTCTATCAATATTTGATAAAGCCGCCCCGGTTAAATGGGGGAACTGCGATTTAACTGGGCAGGCAAAAAGGCGCCCCAGAGGAATAGGCTCCGCATTCCACAGGGCAGGCAAAATTCACAAAAAATAAAACGGACATGTAGTAAAATCAAGGGGTTATAAGTAAGATAAATTCGGTATCTGACTTTTTACGAGACCGTCAATATTTTGTTAAGCTATCAAGGGAATTCCCAGGGTCTCGTTGGGCTAAGATCATGGAAATAAGTACGTTGCCTCCTTGGAAACCTGATATGTCCTATCAAATTCCGACCAGAACTTCTTATCTTTGTCCTTCCACCCACGGCCGAAATGGCTGTCAAAAAAGGAGCTCAGACGGGCAAACCAGTTGCCTGACTTTTCTATCCCTTTTTCCTGTAACAGGAACATCTCCTTAAGAAAGATATCTATATCACTCATCTTACCTTTTGGGATGTAAGATTTGGCTCCAAGCTTAATGGACCCTGACAAATTTTCAGGACTTAATCCATGAGCCGTGAGCATTAATGCGGGAATCTTTTTGCGCGTGGCAATCTCTAACAGGTCAAAACCTCTGACGCCCATAATATCCAGGACAGCGGCATCATACACCTTGCTCTCTAAGAGTTCTTTGGCCGATTTAAAGGTGGAGGCGGTTTCAATATCGCACTCATCAAGGGTTTCTGCTAAGGTCTCTAAGATATCCGGTTCGTCATCCACCAACAGGATGTTCTTGCCTTTCAAAATATCCGTTGCCATAATGCCCATCCCTCCCTTTTTTGAAATGATTACATTCAACCTAACCCGGATAAACCGGAACTAAAGAGGCCTCGCGCAAAGAAAAACAATGAAAAACTTTCTTGTGCTTTTTGCACAAGATCTAATTGTTAACTGTCTAACGGTGAAATACCGAGCGTTGATCTATTGAAATTTCAGCGTGCTCCTTTCAGGATGTCCTCAAAACGATCTAAGAAGGGCTCGGCCGTGGTCTTTGAAAGTTCATTCAGCCAATACCGGATGTAGCTGAGATCCATTTCCGGATTCTTGATGAGAACACCGCTCACATCCTCCATGTCACGCGGTCTTCCCGCAAACACCTTGTGTATCACAAGGTCTTCGGCCGACGCGAATTTCACAGCAGCGCCTGCAATTTCCACGGGACGGACCCGTTTCATGGCCTGGCGCTCATAGGGTGAGAAGGAAAAGATAAAATCGACACGGATATCGTTTTCATGATTTCGACACGGAAGCACCATTGTCTGGAGGGTGAAGTCGTGGGGATCCACAAGGGGTTTCAATTGAATAGCGTCAATCATTTCCAATATTTGATCAAGCCTTTCCGTGGTGATTCCCAGGGTGATATCAATGTCGCGGGTCAATCGCGGTTCTCCGTAGAGGAGGACCGCCTGGCCTCCTATGACCATGTAAGGGATGCCCCGTCGATCCAGTTCTAAGGCCATCTTCTTAAGAAGCTTTTTGAACATTAAGTACACCTGCGAGCCGGATATCTACCTCAATCCCTTCCAGCGGGTCTTTCAGGGGGAAAACGCCAAGAGCGTTGGCTTCACGATAAAGTCCTTCAAATACGCGAAGATTTCGGAAGTAATCCGGCCGAGATGCCTTTATCTGGGCCTTTTTAAATTCATCTACCAGGAGCGGATTTTGAATCATCTGGCACATTCCTCTTTGAATGCCGTTTTGGATCAACTGAACCTTATAAAAGCTCAGTTAAGTTTATCCTTATCCTCTTGATTTGTCAATCAAATGCCAAGGAGAAACTTAGGGGCATAACTTAATATGTGAGGGGAAACGTGTCATTGGTAGCCTTGATTCATGATCGGAATTCGGAGAGGGAAGAATGGCCGGACCTTTTTTCAAGGCCTGGTTGCCTCACAAGGAATAAAGGTTTTTCGACTCGCGTCACTCTTGTTTTATCTTAACCACAGCACCCTCTTTCGCATGAAACCCGCTTTGGAGGTTGACTTTAGGGGCCTTAAAGGTGACAGTGGCGCCGGACTCGATCCTGACGTTTGTGCCGATGGTGATCGATTCAGTAGCGGTACATTCGCACGGGGTCAGTGAATCAAATGTCTTGTTTTCAAGCACACGGTCTACCT
>JACNIU010000228.1 GCA_014382905.1 Desulfobacterales bacterium | reverse complement strand
CGCCCTACACTAAACTATTGGGGGGGAAGTGTCTCACTATCATTGGCACAGAGGGGATGTGCTAAGAGGACTTATGCAAGTAGTCCTTTCCTGCAACCGAATAAGAGGCAAATTGACCGGCCCTATATGTTGTGGTCGTAAGAATTTCAGCTGTCACTTCAGAGGCCTTACCAGCTAATTGGATGATGTAAGGCATATGAGAACGTTTCGATGCCAGGAATTATTCGGGATATAGTAAAGATGCATCAATTTTTAGAAGAGCCGAAATATCCTCAAGCCTGCATGTAGGAGTTTCCTTTATTATCCAGATCCCGTTTTGAGCACGTAAGAATGGACTTGGGGTCAAATCTACGTTTGACCTTTGGACTTGGGGTCAAATCTACGTTTGACCTTTGTCAGAAATTAATAAGAGTCAAACGTAGATTTGACCCGTAACATCGTGTGCTTGTTCCGGGGGGCAGGTTAGTATGCGTTGTGGGCGACGTGTGTGTATCAAGACGGAAATTCGGACGTCATCTTGTTTTTCCTTTGCATTCTGATATCTGTGTTTTATGCAGGAAAATCGGTTTTGATAACCTCAATCCCATTATCTGGCATAAAATAGCAAATGCCAGCTTCGAAGTTGAAAATGGTTCTAAATTCTTAGGGAAACCATATGAACCCAATGCAATCATTAAAAATGATATGGAATTCATTTTGATGCAGAGAAAACCAGGCGGCTATCGAAAACCAACTGAATTGCAGAGAAAATTAAGCAAAATAGATAAGAAGGATTTTAATGCCTGGTTTCAACAAATTTGGAATATCACTGGGGCATCAACCCGGAACCACCCCGCCCCCTTCCCGATTAAACTCGCATCCCGTCTTGTTAGAATGTTCTCATTTCAGGGTGATACAGTTCTAGACCCTTTTTGTGGCTCTGGAACAACCATGGTGGCATCTTTAAAATACGAAAGAAACAGCATAGGGATAGACATTGATCCCGAATATTGTCGTATGGCCGCACAATTCTTAAAAAAAGAAAGCGGCAATCTTTTTTTGAACACAGAATTGATATTTGAAAAAATGATTCTTGACAATACCGGTCATATGCAAGTTTGTGAAGACCAGGCTCTCTACGAAGTCCGGTCAGCCAGAAAAACAATGGGATAGGCCAACAATGGCATGGAGATGGATTGAGAAAAACTTGCGCTTTTCTCAACCACTCATGCCCAGCGTTAGGCACTGATAAATAGGCAAGGCATGAAAAGATCGCTGACAGTTTTTCTTTGCAGTACGTATAGTGACTTGGTCGAAGAGAGAACTAATACACAGCGGGACGCTCTTTGATAATTCAATAAGTTACAGTGACCTCACAAGTTACTAAAGTCTTAAAGAGCGTCCCGCTTATAAGACGCTTCGTCCGTCGTAACGATTAATGCCTCTCCCAATGATGCCTTTGCAGCTTTAGCCGCATCCGCCCATTGATTACGCGGCTTGGCTAAAGCGATCCAGTAATGAGAATCAGCAAAAACCTTTTTCATTTTTTAGGAACCCCATACAGATAATGATCCAAATTATCATTCAGGTCTTCCGGAAGTTTGTCCCATTCTTCCTGCGGAATTTCTTTCGCAAGCTCACTCAACACCTCTTCAATCGGTCTTACAGTCTCTTTCTCGTTGTCGGCTATCATTGCACCTCCAGAATTTCAAGAGATTCGATGCGTTGATTCTCGGCTATATACCATATCGCTCAGGGATTTTGCTCGGTTTCATCAATGCGGATTGTCTCCCCCTCCCGCCTCGCAATCTCCACAATGGCGCTTGAAGAATCCTCATTCCATTGTCGTTCGCCGCATGGAATCGGCTCGATTCGACTGTCGGACCTTGCAGCAACTCGCCAAAGGAGATCAACGTCCCGCCGGTTGCGCGGAGCATCAAAAAGGGGAGAGACGACCAGAACGTCAATATCGCTCCAGGGACCCGTATGGCCGGCTGCATGAGAGCCGAAAATGATTCCAAACCGCACAGCAATTCCCTCGCTTTGAACAGTTTTCAGGTAATTTCGGACGCTCTTCACAATAGTTCGATCAACCATTGAAACACCTCATCGGCTCTGGTCAAATAGTGTTTGGCGCCCTCCTGAGAGAGCGGCGCTGACAGTGTATCAGGATAACGACCTTCTATGTTAAATGAATTCATTTCGGCTAGAGTGTCCATCTGGGCGGGTTTAGGCTGAAGCTCAGCCAGTTCAGCCAAACGAACCAGGTTATGCAGCCGGGGTGCGATATCTTTGGTTACACGACACACATGCGCTTTCAGGGCCTTCTCCAGGGCGAGGTGGGCGAAAAATAGGCCATGACGGGTACGATTCCGATGTACCAGGTCACGTGCAACGATCATGTCCTCTTCAGCACTGTCACGCCAGAAGGCAATTTGTTTATCGATGTCAATCATCAACGTGCCTCCGTGTAACCTCTTTCCATTCGCCGGTCATTATTGCACCTCCCAAATTTCCAGAGATTCGATGCTTTGGCTGTCCAAAATCTTTGCTGCCTAATACCAGTTGACCTATTTATCATCCCTCCCTTCCCAGTCCAGTTCCGTTTTCTCTAACAGACTGCCGGCATATCCCAGCCCCTGCAATTCCTTCTTCACAATCTGAAAGGCACTCACCCCACCAGTGATCTCCATTTTCCTTCTCCCTGTCGGGACAAGGGAAAGTCGTTTGCCTGGGAAACTGCTTGCGCTGAAGGGAGTCGCTTGCCGTTTTGCTGCAGTTCCGTGATCTCTGCTCCGATCTGTTCGGTATCGAACTGGAAATATCGCTGCTTGGTAATCGCGCTGAAATACTTCCCTTTCTCAACCACGATCATGTCCATGCCATCCGTATAGATAATCAATCGTGAAAGCGGTTCATCGTCCGGAAGCATCTCCGATAGGCGGTTGATCCCAAGGCGAACCTTCTGCAGGCTTAAACCGTTTTTTCGAAGGGAAACAAGGACCCTCAGCTTCACAATATCCTTGAATGAATAGTGAGCGCGTCTTCCGTTTATCTGAGGTGCAACGAGTTCTATACGCGCCCAATACTTCAATTGATTCGACGTCGCCCCGGTCAATCTCATCACCAGATCTGTCTTATATCCCTTTACCATATCCTTTTGGTTGAAAAACTCCCTAATTTCCAATTTTTTTCACCTAAAATGGCCCAAAAATTCCTTCCCGTCAAGAGAAAAACCCACCTAATCAATATTTCGGCTATCTACAGAGGAAATATCAACAGGCAAGACCGCAAGCCTTTCTTTTGAAACGGTCTTTCACGAAGATAATGATCGGATTTTTTTCCTTGTGGAATTTCCTGTTCATCCTGTTTTTACCGAAGTATCCCAATTTACTTGTTACTCGGCAGGGGGCCAAGCTAACGATTTGGAATGATTTTCCACGGCACGGGCTGGCAGCAGGATGTCCCAGTGGCGCTGACGCGCACCCGGCCACGACGCAATAACCAGAATGACGGCGCACCGGTCTGCCAGTGAGTGAAACAGCTCCGGGAAACGTAGATCATAACAGATGAGACACGCCGCTTCCATGTCATTTAGATGAAAAGACGCCGTCCGATCTCCAGGATCGTAATGTTGGTCCTCATGAAGCAGGCCAATCTGATGGGTTTTGGCATACAGGGCCAGATCGTCATCGAACTCGAGGGGGTGATATCGGCCACCAGATAATAGGTCCCTTCCGGTTGAAGGACTCGGAAAGCCCTGGGAAAGATTTACATCGCCATGGGCATTGGCGAGGACGGTCATTTCCGTAAAAATGGATGTCCCGTAAGGGCGAAGCGCGTTCACCACCACATCCGTCTTCTGCCTCGACCGACTGTTCCCCATGGGAAACCCTCCCCTTCCATACGTGTGACTTCTCTGAATCTGCCTCCTTAAAGCGCAGATATCGAAAAAAGTCAACAACCACCCTAAACTTTAACGGGCGACCCCAGTAACAGAATGCCGGACGTGATTTAAGAAAAGGATTGACCTGGGAACATGGCCGTGGGTAATATCCTTTCAGTCGTGAATTTCAATGAGGTCTAGCCTTGTTCATAATGAGGTTTGGAATGGATGGTCAGTAAACACGATGAATGGCTGAAACAAGCCGATTATGATATGGGCACAGCCGATGTGATGTGTACCACCATCCAGCATCCAGCATCCAGCAAGGAGATGTGCTGTGAGACTACCATTTGTCATATCTGTTCCGCACTGCTCCGGGCGGGTCCCTGATCGGGTGAAGCCGGCCCTTGCTCTCAGCGATGCTGAAATTGCTGACTCCATAGATTGGGGGACGAGAGAGATCTTCGGATCTTTAGAGGCAGGGGACGTTCTGTGCGCCCAGTGGAGCAGGGTAGTGGTGGATCTGAACAGGGACCCGGAGCGCCGGGATTTTAAAGGGGTAATTGCTCGAATAGACTACTCTGGGCGGATCATCTATCATTCGGGTATGGTCCCGGATCAAAAGGAGATCGGGGATCGGCTAAGGGAATATTACTGGCCTTATCATGATCGACTGAGAGATGCGTTAGCGCTACCGCATATCATCGGACTGATCGACTGTCACTCCCTCAACGGCGTCGGGCCTTCAGAAGCCCCGGATGCGGGCAAAAAAAGAAAGGATATCGTCCTGAGTAACAATGGGGATCATAAGGGCGAGATGAGCCCGGCCCTGGGGAGCACCACCTGCCCTGTGACGATCCTGAAACTGATGAAACAGACCTTTTTGGAGGCCGGGTTTTCTGTTTCCATAAACGACCCCTATTCAGCAGGTTTTATTACCACCCATTATGGCCACGCAATAGCCGACAGAGGAAAGTTCGCGGTTCAGATTGAGGTCAATCAGGATCTATACCTGGGTCAGGGAACCGGAGAATTTCTGCCGGCAAAATTAGCGGAGATCACCTCAAAGGTTCGGGGATGTCTTGAGGCGTTTGCGAGGGCGGTCCAGGCCAGAGACGTGGCTGAACCCTGAATCCGTGAACGGTTACTTTTTCACTTCCCCTCATCTAATTTTTTTGATACCGTATCTTCAAGAAACGGTTTCTCAGTTTTTTCACTCTCCATTACAAGAGATGAGACCCTTGAAACATGCTTAATTCCGGTCAACGTCAAGCCTCTCTCAGAGGCGTAGGCCAGCCGGAGTCCGGCCCAGAGGTTTCCTGTTGGTATACTCGGGCCTATGCCTCCGAGAGCGAAAGGGGCGTTTTGCAAAGGTCTCAAGATAGGGGGTGTTATGACCATGTTTAACATGCTACGAAATTCGGCGCGGTTCTCAGGTTTGTTTCTTGCCGCATTCATCCTAATTACCGTCTCCGCATTCCATGTATTGGCAGATGAAAAGACATTCACTAATTCCTTAGGCATGGACTTTGTGCTGATACCGGAAGGAACTTTTACCATGGGGAGTCCTACGGATGAATTGAATCGTGACGGGGATGAGAAAAGACATCAGGTGACGATCAGCAAATCCTTTTACATGCAGACGACGGAGGTGACGGTAAAGCAGTGGCGCGCCGTCATGGGAAAACAATTTCTCTTCAAGAAAAAGGGGACAGAGGATATGCCGGTGGTGAGAGTTTCCTGGGCGGACTGCATGGACTTCATAGGAAAATTAAATGCCCTGAATCAGGGCACCTACCGGCTCCCAACGGAAGCGGAGTGGGAATATGCGTGCAGGTCCGGCAGCACCTCGGCCTATAGCTGGGGCAAGACGATTGATTGCACCCAGGCGATGTATGGCAATAATACCTTAAAGATCGATATCTGTGTGAAATCCGCTCAATCAAAGGGACTGCCAGCAGATCAGCCTGCCCCTGTCAAAACCTACAAACCGAATGCCTGGGGCCTTTATGACATGGAGGGGAATGCCTGGGAATGGTGTCAGGACTGGTATGAACGCTATGAAACAGGCGAAGCGGTGGACCCAAGAGGGTCCAAATCCGGAACTGATAAGGTCCGCAGGGGAGGAAGCTGGTATGGGGTCGGATATCGATGCCGCTGTGCAAACAGGACCTTTAGCAACCCCGCCAGCAGGTATGAAACCACCGGTTTTCGACTCGTCAGAGAGACTCAATAATCTTCACGCGAAAGCCGCCCCAGTACGATCTTCCGGCCCTGCCCTGTACCCCTTTGCGCGAGACCAGAGGGCTTTTACAGGTTCATCAATAATAACAAATAACGTAACAGTTCAGCCACTAAGGCACAAAGGCTCAAAGGAAGGACATGAATTTTAAACCCCTATCAAAAAGAGAAGAATCTATTGCTGATTAAAAACGGTATCAAGTAATCTTGGTGTCTTGGTGCCTTAGTGGCTGAACTATTACCTAATAACGTAGAGGCTATTATATGGAATATTCAGTGAGCCCGGATGGGGAGAGATTCGATCTCCCGCAAGAAGAAGATTATTTACTGGAATACGAGAGACTGAAAGAGGTCGTGGAGGCCCGGCGCCGGGAGGGGTTCGAGATCGTGGTGGTCATGGGCCTCGGATTCGTGGGAGCGATCATGGCCGGCGTAGTGGCCGACTCGGTGAACAGGGGAACCGGGAAACCCAATAAGTTTGTCATTGGCATGCAGCGGCCGAGTCCCCGCAGCTTCTGGAAGATCCCGCTGTTCAACCGCGGCATCTCCCCGGTAAAGGCAGAGGACCCGGAAGTGGCACCGCTGATCGAGCGATGCGTCACCGGGAAGAAGACCCTTACCGCCACCTTCACCTATGATGCCCTCAAATTGGCGGACGTGTTAGTCGTTGATGTGCAGTGCGATTTTCTCAAGGAGGAGTTGGGCAACCTTAGAAAAGGCTTTGCAGAGATAGGTGCCTTAGAAGATAGTTTTAAAATCATTGGAGAGAAGATCTCCCCCCACTGTCTGACCTTGATAGAAACCACCGTACCCCCGGGGACTACCGAATATATAGCCTATCCCCTCATCAAGAAGGGTTTCAAGGCACGGGGCATTGATGAAGAACCGATGCTGGCCCACAGCTTCGAAAGGGTAATGCCCGGGAAAGAGTATGTGAAATCGGTGAGGGATTTCTGGCGCGTGTGCAGCGGGATCAACCAGGAAAGCAGAGAAAAAGTTACCCGTTTTCTGTCCGATGTGCTCAATGTGGAAAAGTATCCCCTGACCGTGCTTGACAGGCCAATTGAGAGTGAGACCTGCAAGATTGTGGAAAACAGCTACCGGGCCACCATACTGGCCTTTCTCAATGAATGGTGCCTGTTTGCCGAGACCAACGGGGTTGACATTGTCAAGGTTATCAATGCCATAAAGGTCCGCCCCACCCACAGCAATATCCTCTTTCCAGGGCCCGGCATCGGGGGGTATTGTCTCCCCAAGGATGGTGGCCTGGGTCTCTGGGCCTACAAGCATCTGATGGGATTTGAGAATGATAATATATTCAAGATCACCCCTGAGGCCATCAACATCAATGACACCCGGGCACTGCATGCGGCCCAGTTGGTTCGCGACGCACTGAGAAACATGGGGCGCATTGTTGCCGCCTCGCAGATTACTTTGCTGGGTGCCTCTTACCGCGAGGATGTAGGGGACACGCGCTACAGCGGATCAGAGATTATTGTTCGAAAACTGACCGAAATGGGGGCCGATATCAAGGCCCATGATCCGTACGTGCAACACTGGTGGGAACTTGAAAAACAGGATTCCTACCCAGCGGTGGGCGCCAGCTGGTCGAGGTTTTTCCGCAACCAGGAACACCTCTCTGGGTTTTCCATGACGTCAGACATGGAGGAGGCCCTGAAAGGGTCTGATGCGGTCATCTTTGCTGTTCGACACAAGCCGTACCTGGAGGTGGAGCCGGAAGAGGTCGTCCGCATGGCCGGTGGCCCTCTGGCAGTTGTGGACTGTTTCGGGATCCTGGATGACCGTAGGATCGAGAAATATTTTGAGTTGGGCTGCGAGGTCAAGGGTATGGGGCGCGGCCATATAAACAGGATAAAGGATATGGTCCGCAAGAGAAAGGCGTAGGTGTTGCGAGTTGCAGGTTGCCCTGCTGAAAACGGGATTGCGGGGTTCCGGGTTTTTTCAATCAACAATCAACAATTTTACCCCGTTAAATTCGGCCAATGAAGAGCGGAGCGGATTTAACCGGGGCATAAATCCTGAAGGAGAATGCCATGAAAAGATTAGTATGTTTTTTGTTTGCGTGGGTCCTGTTAACCGGCGTCGCGTGGGCGGATTCCATTAAGATCCCTGTGGCTGCCGCATTTACCGGACAGTTGGCCTCGTTCGGTGAAGGGATCAAGAATGCGGCGATTCTGAAGGGAGAGGAAATCAACGCTGCCGGCGGCATCAACGGTAAGAAGGTGGAGATTGTCTTAGAAGACGAGCTCTGTGATCCCAAGGAGGCGGCTACCGTCGCCACCAAATTGGCGAATGACCCAAAGGTCTCGGTAGTGGTGGGGCATCTTTGCAGCTCTGCGACCTTGGCGGCCCTGCCCGTATACAGGGAAGCCAAACTCCCTGCCATCTCGCCGGCATCCACCAATGTCAGTATCGGAAAGATGAGCCCTTTTTATTTCCGCAATGTCTACAAGGATGATTTTCAGGGCCTTTTTTTAGCCAAATATGCAAAATTCGTCAAAGGCTACAAAAAAGTGGCAACATTTTACGAGGTAAATGACTACTCCATGGGTCTGATGTTGGCCTTTATGAAAGAGGCCAAGAAGTTGGGCATCAAGATCTTGGGCACAGAGGCATATACCTCTGATACCACAGATTTCAAGCCGCAACTGACCAAGTTCAAGATGATGAAACCGGATGCCATCTTTATCCCCGGGTATGCACCCCAGGGGACCCTCATCGTCTCGCAGGCAAGGAGTCTCGGCATAAAGAATGTCGCCTTTTTCGGCGGTGACGGGCTCGATGACGACCTTATGGTGAAGAATCCCGACGCAGAAGGCCTCTTTGTTACCACGCCGTTTCTTCCCGACAAGGCAGGACCTCAGGCTGCCAGTTTTATTGAGGCCTACAGGAAAAAGTACGGGAAGGACCCCAACTGGTTTGCCGCAAACGCCTATGACGCGGTGGGCATGGCCGCCGAGGCCATCAAGACGGTAGGGGAGGATAGGGTGAAGGTCCGTGACTACCTGGCGTCCATTAATTCAAAGGAAAAGGCATATAAAGGAGTGGCCGGAAACACCTATTTTGACGAAAACGGAGACTGTCTCAAAGAAGCCTTTGTCAAACAGATCCAGAAAGGCAAGTGGGTCAGCGCTGAAAAGCAATTGCAGTAACGGATCTAAAATCTACTTAAAGGGCAGGTACGGGAGTGGCCTGCTCTTTTTGCCTTTATTCCCGCTCCGGCAGAGACGGCCGGCAAGATCTGAAAGCTCCTAAAGAGGATATCCTGGTGGAAAATCTTCTCGATCAGTCGAGCCTTTTTCTCCAGCAGTTGGTGAATGGCATCACCTTAGGCGGGGTTTACGCACTCATCGCGGTGGGCTATACCATGGTCTACGGCGTCATTCAGTTGATAAACTTCGCCCATGGCGAGATCTACATGTTAGGCGCCTTTCTTGCTTATACCATGGTTACGGTCCTCGGGCTCCCTTTCTTTGCGGCATTTGTTCTGACCATCTTAATCTGTTCCTGTTTTGGGATTATATTAGATTTTGTTGCGTATCGTCCCTTGCGCAAGGCCCCCCGTCTGGCCGCCCTGATCACCGCCATCGGGATGTCCATTTTTCTCCAGAACCTGGCCCTTATGATCTGGGGCTCCCAGATCAAGTCCTATCCCCGGGAAGTGCTTCCCGCCATCTTTCTTAAACCCGCATTGAGCGTCGGTGAGGTATCGTTGTCCTGGCTTCAGGTCTTTATCCTTTCTATTACCGTTTTGTTCATGATTATCCTTCATCTGATCATTCACAGGACGAAAATCGGCACGGCAATGCGTGCCTTGTCCCAGGATAAGACGACCTCGGCCCTTATGGGGATCGGGGTCAACCGGGTTATCTCCTTTACCTTTGCCATCGGCTCTGCAATGGGGGGTATGGCCGGCATCTTAGTCGGATTATATTATAACGCTATTTTTCCCACCATGGGATACATTGCCGGTATTAAGGCCTTTGCCGCTGCTGTGCTCGGGGGGATTGGGAGCGTTCCAGGCGCAATGTTAGGGGGCGGCGTGTTAGGTATCGCAGAAGTTATTGGCGCCGGATATATATCGTCCGAATATCGGGACGGCATCTCTTACGCCGTCATGATAGCGGTGATACTCTTTAAACCTTCGGGCCTTATCGGCAAACAGATCGGGGAGAAAGTGTGATGGACTGGCGGCAATATAAGAGGAACCCCCGGTTCGTTTTCTCAGGTCTGATCTTCTTGGCCCTCCTGTTACCCTGGCTTCCCATGGGTGCGTCAACCAATTACATCCTCAGGATATTGACGACAGCGGTCCTATATATGATCTTGGCATTGGGGTTGAATATTGTGCCCGGCTTCACCGGCCTCTTGGACTTGGGGTACGTCGGTTTCTACGGGATCGGGGCATACACCTCCGGGCTCCTGGCTATCCACTATGACCTCAGCCTCTGGATTATCCTCCCGTTGGCCGCGCTTAATGGTGCCCTTTGGGGAATTCTCTTGGGCGCACCGACCCTCCGTCTCACCGGTGACTACTTTGCCATCGTCACATTTGGATTCTCCGAACTTGTGGTATTGGTCCTCAGAAATGAACTCTGGCTCACCCGGGGTCCGATGGGTCTTCCGGGGATCTCTCCCCCGTCTGTCTTTGGCCATCCCCTTACCCGAGATTGGCAGTTCTTCTATCTGATCCTCCTGCTCCTGGTGATCGTCCTGTTAGTGGTGACACGCCTGCAGGATTCACGGTTGGGGCGGGCATGGTTTGCCATACGAGAGGATGAGATTGCCGCCCAGTGCTGCGGTATCAATCTCATCCAATACAAGGTTACGGCCTTTGCCATCAGCGCTTCCATAGGCGCTATGGGCGGGGCCTTTTATGCAAAATGGTTCAGATTCATTCACCCGGATATGTTTAAGTTCTGGGAATCGATACTGATCCTTTGCCTGATCGTATTTGGGGGGATGGGGAGTATTGCCGGCACCATGTTGGGGGCCCTGATCCTCATTCCTCTGTCCGAGGTCTTGCGGGCACTCCTGCCACAGGGCCTGTTCAATGCCCGTTATCTGATATACGGACTGGTCCTGGTCCTCATGATGCGGTGGCGGCCGGAAGGGCTTGTCCCTTTTGAATGGGCCCAGGCCAAGAAGGCAAGGCTTGCGCAGGAACGTCTTGAAACTCGAAACTTGAAACTCGAAACTTGAAACTGGAAAGCTGGGCTTACCCGGGTTGCCCAATGGCCAGTTTTTAATTTCCAATCAGCAATCTTATGGATACGATCCTCAAAGTGATAAAACTCTCAAAGGCTTTCGGGGGGCTGGCGGCCTTGAGAGAAATAAGCCTTGAGGCCAAGGCAGGCCAGATCGTTGGCGTTATTGGGCCCAACGGCGCCGGAAAGACCACCCTCTTTAACTGTCTTACCAGCCTTTACTATCCAACCGGCGGGCAGATCGAATTTGTGGGCAGACCGATTGTTTCGCAGGCATCATCGGTAAAGATGAGGCTCGTCAAGAGGTGTGCCATTCTCTTTTTCGTCTTAGGTCTGGCCTGGGCACCGCTTTTCTGGTCCCTCCTCCTACCGCATACCTTCTTCAAGGTAGAGGTGTTCCTCTTAGGCATCTTTATTTTGAGTATACGCTTCCTCCTGGTCAGGGGCCTTATGCGGTTTCAGATTTGGGCATGGGGTCTCATGTTTGTTTTTCTCATATCAGACCTCGGTTTTGCAGTGTGGTGCCTGACCCGCCCTTTGTCCCTTGGATACCTGCTTTGGACCGGTATTCCGCTTGGTTATTTTGCCGTTCCATGGGGCATCGTAACAGGACCGTTCTGCATATACCTTGTCTTGCAGCTCTTCTTGCGCGAGGTCCGCCAGCTTTACGGATTCAGATTGGGCCCTGACGCCATCTGTTATCTGGGGATGGCCAGGACCTTTCAGAACATCCGGCTTTTTTTCAATTTGAGCGTCTTGGACAATGTAAAGATCGGTTTTCACGTTCAGATGCGCTCCGGATTGTTAGGCGCCCTTCTCAGGACACGATCTCAGAAAGAGGAAGAGGGCTTGATCGAAGATATGGCCATAGAACACCTTCGCTTTGTTGGCCTCGGACACCGGGCCTTTGACCTTGCCGGCACCCTGGCCTACGGGGAGCAGCGCCGCTTAGAGATCGCCCGGGCCCTGGCATCCAACCCTCGACTCCTCCTCCTTGATGAGCCGGCAGCGGGCATGAACCCACAGGAATCATCGAGCTTGATTCGGCTTATCCACAAGATTCGCGAAAAAGGGATCACCGTGCTGATCATCGAACATGATATGAAGGTCATGATGAACTTAGCGGATCATATCTATGTCCTTGATTATGGTGTGCTCATTGCCGATGGAACACCCGATGACATCAGGACCAATCCAAAAGTCATATCGGCCTATTTAGGCGGGGGCGCGGCACATGCTGAAACTTGAGGGCGTCCACAGTCATTACCGGAAAATCCACGCCCTCAGAGGGGTCTCTCTCTGGGTCCGGGAAAGGAGCATCTGCTGTCTTATCGGGGCGAATGGTGCTGGGAAATCCACCACGCTCATGGCCATCAGCGGGATTCAGCCGATTTCCTCCGGAAGAATCGAATTCATGGGGGCTACGATGAACAGGTTGGCACCGGAAGAGATCGTGCGGCGGGGGGTCGTTCAGGTCCCTGAGGGGCGCCGGATCTTCCCGGATCTGACCGTTAGGGAAAACCTGGTCTTAGGGGCGTATCTCAGGCGAAAAAAGAGGGAGGTGGCTGAATCGATGGAGAATGCGTTTACACTCTTTCCGATTCTGAGAGAGAGGCGCGAACAGATGGGCGGGACGCTTTCAGGCGGTGAGCAGCAGATGCTTGCAATCGCCCGTGCACTGATGGGAACACCCCGTCTCCTCCTGTTGGATGAACCCTCGTTGGGCCTGGCCCCGCTTGTCGTGGAGCAGATTATGGGGATCATTCAGAGGATAAGGGATGACGGGCTGACGATCCTTCTTGTGGAGCAGAACGCCCAGGCCGCTTTAGAGTTAGGCGATTATGGCTATGTTATTGAGACAGGCCAGGTTGTGCTTGAGGATAAAGCGCGTGCCCTGCTCGAAAACCCCAGGGTAAAAGAGGCCTATTTGGGATAGGCATTGCCATGTTGTTATTGACTTTGGCGGCGGGATAGTTATAGTGCATGCCATATAATTTAGGAAAAGACGATTCATGGAAGATATTCAAAACCACAAGGATTTCCGAAACATAGATATTGATCAGGTGGGCGTGAAAGGGATCCGGTACCCCATCACTGTCCTTGATAAGGACCAGGGAGAGCAGCAGACCATTGCCGAGATAAACATGTACGTTAATCTGCCCCGTTATTACAAGGGGACCCATATGAGCCGCTTTGTGGAGATCCTCAATGAGCACAGCCGGCGGATATCCCTCCAGAATTTCTCCGGAATCCTTGAGGAGATGAAGGTTAGGCTGAATGCGGAGAGCGCCCACATGGAGATCAGTTTTCCGTACTTTGTCAACAAGTACGCGCCGGTAACCGGCGCCGAGGGACTCATGGAGTACAGGTGCACCTTCAAGGGATCCGTAAGCAGAGGGAGCGATCTGGTGATAGGGATTCATGTCCCCATTTCAACCCTCTGCCCGTGCTCCAAAGAGATCAGCAGATTCGGCGCCCACAACCAGCGGGGTGAGGTCCGGCTCCAGGTCAGGTTCAAGAAATTTGTGTGGATAGAGGATCTGATCCGGCTGGTGGAGGAATCTGCCTCAAGTGAGGTCTTTTCTGTTCTCAAGCGGGAAGATGAGAAATATGTGACTGAGAAGGCGTACCAGAACCCGATGTTTGTGGAGGATATTGTGCGGGAGATCGCAGTTAAATTGGGGAATGATCCCAATATCACCTGGTTTTCCGTAGGGTCTGAGAATTTTGAATCCATACACAACCATAATGCCTACGCGTATATAGAAAAGCGCACAGAGCATAGCGCATAGCGTAATTTGTATCTCTTTGCGCTATGCTCTGTGCGCTCTGCGCAAAGAAAGAGGGTGAAAAAATGGGCGATGAATTAAAGAAAATGTACCGGACCGTAATGGATGACCATTTTCCTCCGGAGATAACCATCTCTTTTGGTGACCCGTCGTTGACCTACCGGAAGCGGTCGTGGAAGATCTCTGACCAGAGCGGCGAATTCATTGAAAAGGGGCTTCGCTACGGCGAGAATCCTGGCCAGGAGGCGGCACTCTACGAGCTTGTCAATGGCAATCTTGAAATAGGAGGCTGCCAGTTCATCGAACCGGGGTCCGGCCTGGTTTCCGCCATTACGGAAAAGGATATGCTTCAAAGCGGAAAGCATCCCGGCAAGATCAATCTGACAGATGTGGACAACGCCCTGAACATCATGAAATACCTAAATGCAGGTCCATCCGTCGTGATTGTCAAACACAACAATCCCTGCGGTGTTGCTTACGGTGCCACACTTGTGGAGGCATACGAAAAGGCAGATATGGCGGATCGGATTGCGGCATTCGGGGGATGTGCGCTCTTCAGTCGTCCCATGGATTCGGCGACCGCCGAGCGTGTTTCAGAGAACTACTTGGAGGTGGTAGCGGCCCCGGATTTTGAGGAGGGGAGCGTGGAAATCCTGTCGAAAAGGGCTAATCTCAGGATTATTCGTGTCCCCAGGATGGACAGGCTTTCCGGATATGCCCAAAAGCGGTTCGTGGACTTCAAGAGCCTCATAGATGGCGGGATTATCCTTCAGCAATCCCCCTTGAACCGGATAAAGTCTGCCCGAGATTTTACCCTTGCAACTACCCAGTTCGATGGGAAGCCCTATACCATCGCGCGAAGGCCGAGCGGTGAAGAGTATGCGGATATGTTATTCGGGTGGCAGGTGGAGCAGGGTGTTACCTCCAACTCTGTCATCTATGTGAAAAACGGCGTGACCGTCGGGATCGGAACCGGAGAACAGGATCGGGTAGGAGTGGCTGAGATCGGCATCTTTAAGGCCTATACCAAGTATGCCGACGCCGTCTGTTTCAGGAAGTATGCCGTTTCCTACAAAGAGCTGGAGCTGATGGTGGAGAAAGGGCAAAAGGAGCGGGAGGTCATAGAGGAAATTGACCGGGAAACAGAGGCGGCAAAAGGGGGCCTGATCGGCGCCTGTATGGTCTCGGACGCCTTTTTCCCCTTCAGGGACGGGGTGGACGTGGCGATCCGGGAAGGGATCCGGGCAATTGTTCAGCCGGGGGGATCTCTCCGGGACTTCGAGGTGATCGAGGCGTGTAATGAGGCAGACCCCCAGGTGAGCATGGTCTTTACCGGGCAGAGGGCTTTCAAGCATTAAATATGACGGCTTCGCAAAAAGTCCATCTACGGCGTTGCGCTTCATTCTTAGTCACTGCGACCTACTGATAAGTAGGCCTCATTCCTAAAAATTCGCGCGCCTTGTATCTGGAGCTTTTTACAAAGCCGTCCAAAATTTGACTTTTTACGAGGCCATCAAATATCGGAGAAAAAGACAATGTACAGTGCAAGTGATTTGAGGAAGGGTTTGAAGATCCAGATCGATAATGATCCGTATGTCGTGACGGAGTTTCAATTTGTCAAACCCGGGAAGGGCCAGGCCCTTTACCGCTGCAAGTTGAAAAATATGATTACCGGTGTCATCATCTCTCCCACCTATCGATCTGTGGACAGTTTTCAACCGGCTGATTTAGCCGAGCGGAAGATGCAGTATCTGTATAACCAGGACGATGAGTACTGGTTTATGGATGTGGAAAACTATGAACAGTCTGTCCTCACGGCGGATCAGATCGGCGATGCAAAGAACTATCTGATAGATAACTTAGAGGTGAATATCCTCTTTTTCGGGGATAAACCGATCGGGATCACCCTGCCGAATTTTGTTGACCTGAGGGTAGCGGAGGCCGAACCCTGGGCAAGAGGGGATTCAGTTGCCGGTGATACGAAACCTGTGACATTGGAGACAGGCTATCTGCTGAGGGTTCCCCCTTTTGTTGAAGAGGGGGTGAAGATAACTGTTGATACCCGGACAGGGGAGTATGTCACCCGGGTCAAGGAGTGATCAGTTCCGGTGTGAGCAGATGCGGTTGTCCGATTGGAAACAGAATCTCTTTCTGCGCTCCCGGATGGTTCAATCGATCAGGACATTTTTCATTGACCGGGGCTATCTGGAGGTAGAAACTCCCCAACTCATATCCGCACCGGCCCCGGAAGTGCATATCGAGGCAATCAGCGCCGAAGGCCGTTACCTGCATACATCTCCCGAGCTGTGCATGAAGCGCTTGGTGGCGTCCGGGTTCCCCAAGATATTCCAGATCGCTAAATGCTTCAGAAAAGGAGAACGGGGAGATCTCCACCTGCCCGAATTTTCCCTCCTTGAATGGTACAGGACCGGCGTCGATTACAAGGCGCTCATGAAAGACTGTGAAGGATTGATCCTCTTTCTGTCCCGTAGCCTTGATATGGGAGACAAGATTATTTACAAGGGCAAGGAAATCGACCTGAGAGAGCCTTGGGACCGGATTTCGGTAAGAGCGGCATTTGATCGATACGCCTCGATCTCCCTGGAGAAGGCCCTTGAGTCGGAACGTTTTGACCAGACTGTGGTGGGGGAGATCGAGCCCAATCTGGGTATGCATCGGCCGACGTTTCTGTACGATTATCCGGCGAGCCTGGCAGCATTGGCAAGACTGAAACCCGGGAACCGGACATTAGCTGAGAGATTTGAGCTTTATTTGGGCGGGGTAGAATTAGCCAATGGGTTTTCCGAGTTAAATGATGCCCGAGAGCAGAGGGAAAGATTTCAGAGGGACCGGCAATTAAGGGAAGGTTTGGGAAAAGAGACCTATCCCATACCTGAAAGATTCCTGAGGTCTCTTGAGCATCTGCCCGAGGCAGCGGGCATTGCCCTGGGTGTGGACAGATTAACAATGGTGTTTGCCGATGCACACATGATTGATGAAGTAGTCTCGTTTACACCGGAAGAAGTGTAAGACATACTTGATTATTGGCTGGGTTCAGGGTAAGATCACATTGCTTTCCTGTGCCAGATAATGTCCCGAGAATTATTTTCAAAGATGAACAGACCTCAACAGGTCGATTTTATGAAAACGCCTTCAGTACAAGGGTTGAACAAGAAAGCTGTTAGGAGTGCTGCTCCTGTCGGAGTGCGGAGATGCCTCTCCTGCGGAACGGACAGGATAAAGCCGAGAAGGCGATATTGCTCAAAGGGGTGCAGGGAGCACATCAACTGGGTTCTCTCCCTTTCAAAAGGGTTGCTCAGGACCGTCAATGCCAGATATGCCGCCTTTTCGTTCACGGATGACAGAGTGATATTGGACGTGTTTCCTGTCTGGTCAAAGCACATATCGAGATTTGGCTACAGAAGGATTGAGGGAAACAAGCCTGCTGAGGACCTGAAGAACCTTGTCCTCCAGTTCGGAAAAGAATGGCACGATATTGTGAATAACAACCGGTCAAGGAGTTACGCATCTCTTTTGCTCGTCAACAAGAACCACGAAAAGAGTATACACCCGAACAGTATCAGGCCTGCTAAGAGCTCCTGTCCCAGGCTATCCAAAGAAGAAAAAAGATGCTTGGAGATCCTCAAGCTCCAGAGGACCGAGCTGTCCGCCGATAGCTGCAGAGGCAGGATAAAATCAGCTTACAAGAGAATGGCCAAGGTTCTCCACCCTGATGTGGGAGGAGATGAAGAGAGATTCAAAAAGCTGAATAATGCCCATGCGCAGATGCTCCTGTGGGCGGAAAATCCCCAATACACATCCCGGAAGGCGCTCCAGGATTGCTGGTCCTACGACGGCGCCACCAGCCGGTGGTCCCCCCCTTTGTAGGTATCCATCATCTGTTTCATCGTTCACCCTTTCTCACGCTCCCCTTTTTTGCATATCCGGCCTTCTGGAGTTTTTCCATCCGCTTCCGGATCTCCTGTTCAAATCCCCTCTGTGTGGGCCGGTAAAAGACCCGATCTTTTATCTTTTCCGGAAGATATTCCTGTTCGATCCAGGCACCGGGGTAATTGTGGGGGTATCGGTAGCCTCGGCTGTAACCTAATTTCTTCATCAGGTGAGTTGGGGCGTTCCTGATGTGCAAAGGGATGGGTTGTGGCCCGGACTGTGTGATCTCCCCCTTGACGGCCTTTTCGGCCAAATAAAGGGCGTTGCTCTTGGGGGCCGAGGCCAAATAGACGGCAGCCTCGGCTAAGGCCAATTCCGCCTCAGGAGGGCCAACCTTCTGCCATGCCTCAAAGGCTGCAAGTGCTATACCGAGGGCATTGGGATCGGCCAATCCCACGTCTTCCGAGGCAAATCGGATCATCCTTCGGCATATGAAGAGGGGATCTTCACCTGCCATGAGCATCCTGTAGAGCCAGTAAACCGAGGCCTGGGTATCACTTCCCCGCAGGCTCTTATGAAAGGCGGAAATCGTGTCGTAATGCTGTTCCCCATCTTTGTCATAAGGCAATGCCTTCCTGTCAAGCGCTTTTTCAACACATCTCAGATCCAAACGGATATGTCCATCTGGGTGCTCTTCAACGGCATAGTAAACCGCGGATTCCAGGTTGTTTAAGGCCACGCGGGCATCTCCCTGGGACAATTCAACAATATGGTCAATCGCTTCAGGGATGACTTCAATATCCATTGATCCCAGCCCCTGCTCCTTATCTGAAACGGCACGGAGAAGCAGGGTCTTGAGGTCGTCTCTCTTCAGAGGGTGAAGGACCACCACCCGTGCCCTCGAGAGGAGCGGCGGGATGACCTCAAAGGAGGGATTCTGTGTGGTTGCGCCGAGCAGAATGATGAGCCCGCTTTCCACCTGGGGCAGGAACGCATCCTGCTGGGCCTTGTTAAAGCGGTGGATCTCATCTACAAAGAGGATGGTCGGCTTGTTTGACCGGGTCTTTTCTTCTTCGGCCTCAGAGATGATCTGCCGCAATTCCTTCACACCGGAGGTGACTGCGGAAAAGGCATGGAATGGATATTGAGCAACCTGCCCCATCAGTCTGGCCAGGGTGGTCTTTCCTGAACCGGGAGGCCCCCAGAAAATCACTGAAAATATATGGCTTCGCTGTATGGCCTTAACCAAAAAGGAGCCGGGGCCAAGGAGGTGTCCCTGGCCTACTATCTCTTCAAGACGGTTTGGCCTCATCCTTTCGGCCAACGGCACGTCGAAGGTATTTGTCTGTTCGGTCATTCAGGTGATGTCCCTGTTTCCAGCAGGCTTGAGATACGTGACAGCAGTCTGTCCATGTCTAAAGGCCTGCCCACAACAAGGTCCGCTCCCATCTTTTGAAAATTATCAAGGGACCCGGTCATTCCCATGGCATCGATCAGGGTAATGAGAACACCCGGCCTCACCCGTCTTAACTGGGAAATATTTTTGACTGTCTCCGTCTCTGCGGCATGCAGGTCGACCAAGACCAGATCAAACTCGTTATCCTTCAAGAGCTTGACCCCTTCGTCATACCAGGGGGTGATCGTAATTCTGCCACCTTTGCCCGCCATTAACTTGTAAAGGATGTCGGTCACTACCCCCTCATCTCCAATGATCAGAATGCGCGCATCTTTGAGCCCTTTCTTGACGGCACTCCCTTTCAATAAAGAAGCCTTTTGTGCGAGAGGGAGTTTAACAACGAACGTGCTGCCCTGGTCCTCCTGGCTGGTGACACTGATCTCTCCCCCATGCCGGGCAATAATGGCATGAGCAAGGCTCAATCCAAGTCCCCTCCGGGTCCCGTCTTTGGTTGTGAAAAAGGGGTCAAATATCCTATCAATGATCTCTTCAGATATGCCTGCCCCTGTGTCCTGAAAATAGATATGGGCAGCGCCTGAATGTTCTTCTGTGGTAAGGTAGACCTCTCCCCCGTCATTGAGGGCCTCCGTGGCGTTCAGAATCAGGTTTACAAAAACATCCTGCAGGTCCCTTCTGGAGCCATATACCGGAGACAGGGCCCTCAGGTAGGTCTTGAATTTGAAATTGTCAGCCTTGAATTCAGGCCCTGCCGTCAATTTTGGACGGGAAATGGTAACCGAATTTCTTAAAACTTTTTTCAGGTCAAGAAGGGCAAGTTCCGATGGATGATATTCGGTCCTGGTCAGACAATCGAGATGCTGGAAAAGGAGCGTCCCGTTTTCTCTTACAGCCTCAAGCCTTCTCAACGATTGCAGGGGTATGCCGCCCATATGTTCCGCCGCTTGAAACACCCGGATCTGCTCGCCGAGCAGGGCTATACTCTCTTCCAGTTCGTGATTTAAACCGGAGGCCATCCTAACAAGGGCCTCCCTTTTAACGGACTGCCTGAGTCGCTTTTCCCGTGCGCTCCTCTTATCAACGATGACCATGTTGAGCAGAAGTGCCCTTCTCCCATGGTGCCAGATCTTATTGGCCCGTACTTCGGCACACAGGGTTTGGCCACCCTTCGTTGTCAGATAGATCTCATATTGACCGGGAAGGATTTGGTCCGCAGCCGTTCGACGCTGGAGCGCACCTGCAATTTGAGCTGAATCCGGGTGAACGATATCCGGGAGTTCCTTGGTCAGCATTTCCTCCCGGGTATACCCGAGCTCTCTGCAGGCCGTGTCATTGGCAAGAATGATCTTCTGTTGCTGGAGGAGGACAATCCCTCCCGGAATACCTTCTATCAATTTCCAGGTGTTCCCCACCTCTTTCTGCAAAAGCCGCACCTCTTTTTTGAGGCGGGCCGCTTTTTCTTTTAGGCTGCGGTTCTCCTCTCTAAGTCTGTGGCCCCAGCCCTTAATGGTGTGTTTTTCCTCTGTGCTCATCTGTTTTTTCCTAACTCCTTCCGTAATAGTTCAGCCACTAAGGCACCAAGACACCAAGATTATAATATAATTCTCTTGATACCGTTTTTAATCAGCAATAGATTCTTCTCTTTTTGATAGGGGTTTAAAATTCATGTCCTTCCTTTGAGCCTTTGTGCCTTAGTGGCTGAACTGTTACCTCCTGCCAAAATTAGGGCCTTGATGATTTGGCGTATATACCGTATCATATTCAGTTAGTATCTTACAATCATCGTTTACAGAAAGATCAGGATAAAGTGACCGACTCGTCATTTGTTCATCTTCATGTGCATACCGAATACAGCCTCCTGGACGGGGCTATCCGGATTGACCGGCTCTTAGACAAGGCGCGCGGCTTAGGGATGGATAGCGTCGCCATTACCGATCACGGCAACATGTTCGGTGTTGTGCAGTTCTATGATCAGGCCGTAAAGGCAGGGATCAAACCGATCATCGGGTGTGAGGTCTATGTGGCCCCTGGCGACCGGCGGGATCGTTCACCATCACCGGGCGGAAGACCCAACGCCTATCATCTTACCCTCCTGGTCATGAACGCACAGGGATATGCGAATTTGAGCAAGCTGGTTACTTTGGGTCATTTAGAAGGGTTCTATTACCATCCCCGCGTAGACATGGATCTCCTCAGGGAATATAACGCCGGCCTTATCGCTTTTTCCGGTTGCCTGAAAGGGTCTGTTCCCTATCTCGTGGGCGCTGGACAAGTTGAGTCAGCCAAGCAAAAGGCACGAGAGATGGCGTCTATCTTTGACAATGGGCGGTTTTATTTAGAGGTCCAGGCCAATCATTTGTCTGAACAAGAAAAGGTGAACCGCGTGCTCAAAGAAATCTCTCGCGATCTTTCCATACCCTTGGTGGGCACAAACGATTGCCATTACTTAAACAAAGAGGACGCTGAGGCCCACGATATCCTCCTCTGCATCCAGACGGGGAAGTCAATTGACGATGAGAAGCGGCTCAAGTTTTCATCTGACGAGTTCTATTTCAAGTCCCGGCAGGAAATGGAGGAGGCCCTGAGAGGGTATGAGGAGGCCTTGGACAATACCATGGAGGTGGCAAGTCGCTGTGAGTATGAAATGGATTTCGGTAAATATAAATTCCCGGTATTTCATACGGAGGACAAGAGAAGCCTCAATGAAATATTGACCGACAAGGCCAAAAGGGGCCTTGCGGTGCGATTGGCAGAGAAAGAAGAGAAAGAAGGACCACTTTCCGAAACGGTCCAATCCGAGTACCAGGAAAGGCTCGAATTTGAGCTTTCTGTGGTTCTCGATATGGATTTTGCAGGCTACTTTCTGATTGTGGCCGATTTCATCGAATACGCATACCGCAACGATATTTCTGTGGGGCCCGGCCGTGGTTCGGCAGCCGGCTCTCTGGTGGCCTATTGCCTGAACATCACCAACATTGACCCGATAAGATACGGGCTCCTTTTTGAGAGATTTCTGAATCCGGCACGAATAAGCATGCCGGATATCGATATCGACTTCTGCATCAACGGCAGGGATCAGGTCATACGGTATGTAGCGGAAAAATATGGGCGGGACAATGTAAGTCAGATCATTACGTTCGGCACCATGAAGGCAAGGGGGGCCATACGGGATGTGGGCCGCAGCCTCAACATCCCATTGGGAGAGGTGGACCGTATCGCCAAATTAGTGCCGGAAGGGCCCGGCGTCACACTGGATCAGGCTATTCGAGAAGAGCCGGAGCTGAGGGAATTGGAAGAGAGGGAAGGCCCGCTCAAAAAGCTTCTCAAGATATCCCGTGCTGTTGAGGGCTTAGCCAGACATGCGTCGACCCACGCATGTGGCGTGGTTATTGCGGACAGGCCACTTGTGGAATATCTCCCCCTTTATGCTGGGTCCAAGGGGGAAGTCATGGCCCAGTTCACCATGGAAAGGATTGAGCAGTTAGGCCTGATCAAATTTGATTTTTTGGGGCTGAAAACCTTGACGGTGATCAAGGAAGCCCTTCGTCTGATTGAAAAGACCTCTCACAAGAGGGTAGACCTGAGCAAAATTTCTTTCAATGATCCAGCCACCTACCAACTTTGCTCTGACGGAAAAACCACCGGCGTATTCCAATTGGAAAGCTCCGGCATGAAAGACCTTCTGAGACGGCTCAAGCCGGAGATCTTTGAAGATATGATCGCCCTGATGGCCCTTTACAGGCCGGGACCTCTGGGGAGCAACATGATCGATGATTTTGTCAACGGGAAGCACGGCAAAGGAAAGATTCATTATTTTATTCCTCAGTTAGAACCGATCCTTAAAGAGACCTACGGCGTTATATTGTACCAGGAACAGGTCATGAAGATCGCCCAGGTCCTGGCAAAGTACACGATGGGGGAGGCGGATGAACTCAGAAAGGCCGTGGGAAAAAAGAAACCAGAAGTTATGGCAAGACACAGGGCAAGGTTTATTGAAGGGGCCACGGCAAACGGTGTTGAGGCCAAGATGGCGGACAAGCTTTTCGGGCTGATAGACAAGTTCGGGGGTTACGGTTTTAACAAATCTCATTCCGCGGCCTATGCCATGATCGCGTATCAGACAGCCTATCTCAAGGCCCATTATCCGGTGGAGTTCATGGCCGCTCTTCTGACTCTGGATATGGGGAACCAGGACAAGACGATCAAGAACATCGCGGAGTGCCGGGTAATGGGGATTGAAATCCTGCCCCCGGATGTGAATGAAAGCCAGGCAGACTTTTCCGTGGTGGATGGAAAAATCCGTTTTGGGCTTGCGGCAGTCAAGAATGTTGGCCTGAAGGCGGTAGAACTGGTCAACGAGGAGAGGGATAGCCACGGGCCTTTCGGCGATCTCCTCGATTTTTGCAGGCGGGTAGACGGATCCAAGGTCAACCGCAGAGTCCTCGAAGGTTTAATCCAGTGCGGGGCATTTGATTTTACAGGGAGTTACCGATCCAGGCTCTTTGCGGGCCTTGATGATGCCCTGAGGATCTGCGGCGCTAACCACGACCCGAATCAACTGAATATGTTCGGACCTTTGACCTTTCACAGCGGAAGTTCCGGTGGGCTCCTCGAACTTCCTGATATCGCGGAATGGGATGAAGGAGAGAGGTTAAGGAGGGAAAAAGAGGCCTTAGGCTTCTATATTACAGGCCACCCCTTAGATAGCTTTCACGATGAGATCGACCGGTTTACGAGCTGCCTGGTACACGATCTTCCAGGACAGAAGGATAAGAGCCTGGTCAAGGTCGCCGGCGTTGTAGAAAGCCTGAAGATAAAGCGAACCAAAAGAGGTGACAAGATGGCCGTCATTCATCTTGAAGACCTGACCGGCTCCACCGAAGTGGTTATATTCCCGGATCTTTTCACAGCCGTGTCGCCGCTCCTGAAAGGCGACGAGCCCCTGCTGATAACAGGAGGAGTGGAAATCGGGGACAGTTCAGCCAAGATACTTGCAAAGGAAATTGAGACGTTAAGCGCTCTCAAACTGAACACTGTAAGGGCCGTCGTGTTCAAACTGGAAAATGGGGGCCTCTCACGAGAAATTTTGGAAGACCTGCGGGATATTTTGTTCAAATATCCAGGAGAGTGCAGACTCATTTTCAAGGTAAGTGTGCCCGGGGGGAAAGACGTGACGATCTCTGCACAGGGTCGTTTCAATGTTCTCCCCTGCAAGGAACTCCTCGCGGAGATTGAGGGCTTGTTGGGGCGTAAGGCATGTGAACTGTATTAGATTGTTGATTGTTGATTGTCGATTGATGATTGAAAACCCTGAACCCTGAACCCAATAAACTCAACAAACCCAAGTAACCCAACAAACCCACAACCTGCAACACTAAAACTGAGGAGGCCGTATGGATCTGATTCTTGCGAGACGAAAAGGTGTATGCGTTCTTCTGGTGTTGCTGACGGCGTGTGTATATGCGCCCTGTTTTGTCATGTTTTCCTGGGCGGGAGAGGAGGGAAAGATGAGTAAGGGAACTGAACGGGTGGTCAGGAAGGCCTTCGGGGCCGGAAGATGGTTCCCGGGAAGCGGGAAAGAGTTGAAAACAATGGTCGACGGATACATTGAGACGGCCCGGGTAGACAAAGTGAATGGCAGGATCGTGGGTGCCATTGCGCCGCATGCGGGATACGCCTATTCCGGGAAGGTGGCCGGATATGCATTTCGTGCAATAAGAGACAACGCCGAAACCTGGGGCCGGCCCGAAACAGTCGTAGTGTTTGGGGTCAGTCACCGCAGCGGATTCCCGGGCGTAGCGCTCATGGACGGAGATGCCATTGGGACGCCACTCGGTGAGGCGGTGCTTGACAAAGAGGGCGCAGCGCTCTTGGCCGCAAAAAGCCCGCGGATATACTTTGATTACAGGCCCCACGCGGGTGAGCATTCGGCTGAAAACGAGATTCCCTTTGTGCAGAGAGCGTTGCCGGGGACTAGTTTGATCGTCGGACTGATCGGGGACCATGATCCCCAGACGCTGAACGAGCTTATGGCCGTGCTGGACACCCTTTCCAGAAAGAAAAGAATCGTGGTCATCGCCAGCAGTGATATGTTGCATGATCCGAATTATGAGCGGGTCACAAAAACAGACAGGGATACGTTAGAGATGATGAGGGTTATGGATCACGCTGGGATTGAGAAAGACTGGAGCTATTCGAGGCAGACATTCTGTGGGATAGGACCGGTCCTTGCGGTTATGCGGTTTGCGGAGCTTAAAGGATGTAAGAAAGGAACAGTCTTACACTATCGCAACAGCGGCGATGATTTCCCCGAAAGCCGGGGCCGGTGGGTTGTCGGCTACGGATCAGCGGTTTTTGCAGCCCCTGAATGAGGATAACGCCGGCCTTATGAAAGAAAGTAGTCTAATATCCCGGCGGCCCCGTGCATCTTGTTTTCCGCCTGCTGCCAGACGATAGACTGGGGCCCCTCAATAACATCGTTTGTTATCTCGAGGCCTCTGTGGGCCGGAAGGCAGTGCATCACTACCGCATCTTCTGCCGCTATCTCCAGAAGCTCGGAGTTTATTTGATACCCTTGAAAAGCGGTTAGTTTTGTTTCTTCTTCCTTTTCCTCTCCCATGCTGATCCAGACATCGGTATAAAGGATGTCGGCCCCGGCAGTTGCTTCTCTCGGGCGGTCGAGAATGTTCAACCTGGCCCCCGTTTTTTTTGCAATTTCATTCGCCTTCATCAAGATATCCTGACGGGGAGCGTACCCTTTCGGGGAAGCAACATTCATATTCATGCCGGCTAAGGCGCAGATCGCTAATAACGAATGGCATACGTTGTTTCCGTCGCCAATGTATGTAAGCGTCAACCCTTGAACCTTACCTTTGACCTCAAGTATGGTAAACAGATCGCAGACGGCCTGGGTAGGATGCTCCAGATCGCTCAGGCCATTAATCACCGGGATGCCGGAATTGCGGGAAAGATCTTCCACGGTCTGATGCGCATAGACCCTTGCAACAACGGCATCGAGATAGCTTCCGAGCATCCTTCCTGTGTCCTCGATCGGTTCTCCACGTTTGATCTGGAGATCGCCCGGCGCAAGGTAGATTGCAGCGCCGCCAAGCCGCAGGATGGCCGACTCAAAGCTTGTTCGTGTCCTGGTGGATGGCTTCTCGAAAAGGATGCCGATTACCCTGTTCCGGAGGACGTCGAGGGTTTTTCGTCTTTTGATGGCGTCTTTCAGAATCCGGGCCCTCTCGAAGATTGCAAAAAGGTCCTCTGAGGACAAATCGTTTGCTGTCAGGAATGACCGTGTCATTTCATACCTCCCAATTAAGTGAACTAAAGTGCCTAAATCGAGCTAAAATGCCTAAAGTTAAAGGAACTGGGAGAGTTCCTTGATGTTAATGTAAAGAACACCGGAGCCGGGATCCATTGGGAAGCCAATGGCCGCTGCATTTACTGCATCGTTTCAATCATAAGGCAATTCAAGATAAATTCCAAATAATTATTTCGTCTCGACGCCCGAAGGGGCCATTTGTTTTTTTGACACGCGTTTGCGTTTGGCATATACTGACACCAGCCCAAAGTGAGCGTTCACGGGTTCAAGGTTCAGGGAGAGGGAAATCCATTGATCAGTCGCTCCGGGAGTACGCCAGCCGTGCATGAAGCCTCCGAAGAAGAGATCCGTAATCTCATTGACATTATCGAAGCGGTGGCCAAGGGGAACTATTCCAATGAGGTCATGGAGTTTACCAAGCCCGGGCATTCTGAAATGATCCAGAGGATTGCCGAGGCCATGGGCATGATGATGGTCAGGGTTGAGGCAAGGGAAGTCCGGTTGGAGCAATTGATCGATGAACTCCGGGATCTGAACGCGTTGCTGCAGAAGAATATCACCCAGACCGTAATCACCATTGCCAATGCACTTGGGGCGAGGGATAAATATACCAAGGGCCATGCCTACCGGGTATCTGTTTACTCGGAAAGGCTCGCACGAAAAGTGGGATTATCCGACGAAGAGGTGGAAAAGATCCGGATCGGAAGCGTGCTCCATGACATCGGGAAAATCGGGTTCAGTGACCGGGTTTTCAGCGATGAAGACGTCAGTATCAGTGAGGGGATCTTTGAGGAGATTCGCAACCATCCCAAGATCGGAGTTGATATTCTCAAAGACCTTACTTTTCTGGGGCCTGTCCTTGACTACGTTCACTATCACCATGAAAGCCTTGACGGAACAGGATATCCCGGTGGTCTTAAGGGGGAGGAAATCCCGGTGGGGGCCAGGATGATCAGTGTGGCGGATTGTTTCGACGCCATCACTACAGACAGATCTTACCAGAAGGGGAGAACCATGGAAGAGGCATTCGCCATACTGAGAAAAATTGGCGGGAAAAATCTATCCCCTGAACTCGTTGAGGCCTTTATTGAGGATATCAAAGAAAAAGGGATGTTCTGAGAAAGGGGCTATTTCCAATGCCAATTGATCAAAAAGCAATCGAAGCAATGTACAAAGGCCTTACGGCAAGAACCAGGTCCAGGTTGAACCTGGCCGTAAAAGTGATCGTTGAGGCCAAAGAAAGAGGCGGCAAGGTGGTTGCCGTGGTGGGAAGCGGCCCGAATATCCACGAGGGCGTTACGACCCTTATTGCGGAACTTATACACAAGGGTCTCATTGATGGGGTTTCCACCAGCTCTGCGGTCATCAATCATGAGATGGCAGGCACCTTGGAAAAAGTAAAACGATTTGATGGAGAGGTCTTTGGGTTTGAAACCGGGAAGCTCCCCTGCGACGGACAGTTTGAGGTCAGCATGATCTCAAAGGCCCGTTTAGAGGCGTATCAAAAAGAAATCTATATAGACACGGGACTTTACCACAGGATGAAGCGGGCCAAGGGAAATATTATTATCAAGGTTGCAGGGAATATGGCCTATCCCACCGGCCTTCGCACGGAAAGACTGGCACGTGATATTCTTGCCCTTTCCAAACGATGCGGCCTCCCCTTTGAACAGGTTGCCGGTTACGGTGCTGACCCTTACACCATGATAGGGGCAGGGGCACTTAAAAACGTCCCTGTGCTCGTTACCGTCCCACAGATGATAGGGGGTGGAGAGGTGGGTCTGGCAGTCGGTGATTCCATCCCTGTATCCGAACGGTGCCAGCGGGTTGCGGAACTCCTTAACAGCGCGGATGTGATTATCGAGTCAGCCCTTGCCCTTTCCCAGGAGATTCATGACGGGCCCTTTGAGCTTTTTACGGGTCACGGCATATGGTCCGACTGGGAAGGGGGTTGGACCTATTCACTCAGAGAGAAGAAGATCGTGAGAATAGACCTCGATCCCAACCTGGAGAAGGCCTGGAACAAGGAGAGGGAGTCCGGAATGGTGTCCGACGCGGTTCACAAGGGTCTTCCAAAGACAAAGTCGATGCGCATCCCTTTTCGCATGGAGATGTCGGGGTTTGCCAGGATCCCGGGCAGCGTCCCTGTGGTAGGGGATATCGGCGAGATATGGCCCATCATGGCCACAAAAGTTGCTGAGGCCCTTGGCGTCAAATTAGACCTGATGAGCTACAAACAGTCGCTCCCTGCCGGGCAAGAATTCCGGGAGTGGATTGTCAGAAAGGTAGCTCCGGTGGACAGGGAACGGATGTTTTCAGCCGTTCGGGAATTCACTGCCGGTTCACGCTGAGCCTGCTTTGAGGCGGACCACGGTAGCCCCCCAGCCCGAAGGCCCGGAGTCGAGCCCGAAGTCTATGACGTTGGGGTGTCTTTCAAGCCGGGCATGTACGATCCGGCGGAGGACACCCCTCCCCTTTCCATGAATAATCCTGACTTCATGGATCCCCTCCTTGAGACATGCCCACAGGTATTCTTCCACCACCGAAGACACGTCTTCCGGGGCGAATGTGTGCAGGTCTAAGATCCCGTCAATGGGGACCTCAACCGGTTCGGAATCGGTTCCTGTCATATCCTTTCAAGGTCCAACTGGTCGCCGAAACTTTCTGAGAGCTCCCCGTTTAATGCTTCAAAGTCTTTTTCTGTTTCCATCTCTACCGCGAGGTCCCGTTCGTCTAAGACCTTGATAAAACCGTATTTCTTTATGACCTCGATGGCCTTCTTTACATCAACGGTTACCCAGCCTTTCATCCTCAGGACCAACTCCTCGCCCTTAAAGGCACGTTCAATCGTAAGATCCACTTCCCTTTTCTTGGCATCCCATCCGATCACGGCCGGTTTAACAATGACCGGCGTTACCGGATCATGCATGGCGGCACATCGAAACCATAGTTTTGCCCGGATCATTGTCTGTCTCCTTTTGTGGTGAGGATCTTAGATTTTAAGATCATTACAGGTTTTTGGTCAAGTCTTTTTCATGGTCTCTATTGCAGACTGCTTTCTGTTGAGAGGTGGTAAGGATGAGCGAATTACCCCAAATATAGTAGACAATGGTCTTTAAATCTACAACATATTGCTTGGAATTGAACAAGGCATGTGGTAGGGTGAGAACAAAAGGCAAACTCAGTTTTTCTGGAAAGGAGAATAGTCCATGCCAGCTTCTTTTATGACCCTGTTTCCCCATGCGCTTAACGTTATTGAGGGGATGAAAATCCCAATTCAAACGAGTGCAGATCTCAGTGAGACTGCAACCCGCTTTAGTTCCTTGGGTTTTGACCTGATAAAGAACTCACACCATTTTGGTTGCCAATTAATGAAACATCTCCTCCCAATGTGCTGCCTAACCCCTTACTGCCTGCTGCCCCCCGATTTTTTTCAAGTTGCTTGATCCTTTTTTTCAACAGGTAAAGCTCTTTGTAAAGACCATCCATATCTTTCTGTGTGGGCACTGGAAGCATTTGCACGAAGTCCTGAAGCATCTCGTGCTTAGCCACCATAAAATCCTCCATTGCGTCAAGGGTTTTGCCTAAGACCTGGATGTATTCGGACGACTTGAACAGGGTCATGTAATGGCCTTCAAGGATCTTTACCCACATCCGATAGTAGGCTTGTGAATCCTCAGGAAGGCCTTCCTCCCCGGTTAACGCCTCCAGCTTTTCTTGCATCACTTTGAAAGATTTTTCCATTGGCAGGTAGAGCAGGTACATAAACTGGGCCATCGCACCCTGAAACAGGTTGAATCTGTCAGTAAAACGACCCATTCTTTCCTGATAGGCGCGGGTTAACCCCAATTGCGGCACATTCAAAAACTTCCTGAATTCCTCTTCATAAATTTCCGTCCAGGCCTTGAACGCATCCTGATTTGTCTATTTGGTTTGGTAGTCACCCAGGGTGCTGCCGTGGGCATCAAAGGTGATCCTCAAGATCTTCTGGGTGCTTGAAGTGACCTTAAATCGGTCATCAATCCTCAGGCCGCAGACCCAAATCGGTTGATCCCCCTGGGTCAATATGGGGACACGCGCCCTGATATCCGATGGGATCTTCATGTCAACAAAAAAATCTTTGAGTTTCTTGTGGCCTGTCATGCCCATGGGGACAAACCTGTCACCAGGCCGGAAGTTTCGCAGCATCAGGGGAAAGGTTGTCCGGTCTGCGTCCAGACAGGCGGTCCAGGGTACAGTCTTCAGATCTGACAGGGCGTTTCTTTCAATCTCATCAAAGCGAACGGTGCAGCCTAAAGTCTCCAGATGAAAGGCCCCGTGCCTCTCAAAAAAGTAGCAGAATCTCTCGGCTGCTTCCGTTTTTCCCTTTGAAAAGAGCAGCTTTTCATACACTCTTCTGACCAGAAGCGTGTCGGGAAGGATGACCCGGGCCTGTGGCTTTCTTCCCATTGTTAGGCGCTTTATCGCTTCAATATGGAGCAGGTTTATCCGTCGGAGGCTCCCTGCCGTCATTTTCAGCACCTGCCTGACAACATGATTTTTCAGGGGCTCAGGCAATCCCTTGAACCGGGACAAAGGGAGCACGATATCGTTATTTGAACCGGTTTCCGCCCACTTCTTAATCCATCTTTCAGCCTTCCCTTCCACCCATCTGTTTTCCTCCCTCGTGATCAGGGCGGTGCGGCCCAAGAGCTCAACGATCCTGGGCTGGTATTTTTCAAGCTGAGGAATGAGGTTCAGCCGGATGTCGTTTCTCAAATGCCTGACTTCGAAATTGGAGGAATCTGTTATATGCCGGAGATGCCGGCTTGAAAGGTAAGATTCAATATCGGCCCGCCTCACCTCGATCAACGGTCTTATGATGCATTTTTCCCTGATAGGATGTATGCCTTGAAGTCCTGATGGACCGCTTCCCCGCAACAGCCTCATGAGGACCGTCTCGGCCTGGTCATCGAGGGTGTGGCCTGTGGCAATTTTATGTGCGGAAAGTCTTTTCTTGACATCCTTGAGAAACCTGTATCGGGCATCTCTGGCCTTTTCCTCTAATGAGGCACTCTCTGGCCGTATCGCTCCCCCTCCCTTTTTCGTGACAAAATCGAGGTTTAGTGACAGGGCGATAGACTTGACAAATCCGGTCTCATATTCATCCGCTTCCGGTCTGAGCCCGTGGTCAAAATGGGCGACCGCCAGCTCTATCCCCAGAATCTCTTTAAGACTGTGGAGTATGGCTAAGAGGCAGACAGAATCAGCCCCGCCGGATACGGCAACGATTACGCGATCTCCACGCTGGAGCATCCGGTATTTTGAAATGGTGTCTTCGACCTTTTTGATGATATGCTTTACGATGTCCATGTCAGGCCCGGGAACGCCGGGGCGGCGCTTAAAGCCTTTTGGGTCAGGCCGCTGACATCTTTTGGCTGGGGCTGATCGTCAAGGCTGGCAAATGTCAGGAGGTTCCACGCAGAAGGGATGTTAAAGAATTGTCTTTGACCTCTATGGATAATGAAGGGTGTGTCCATTAGCGGGCCTTAGACCAACAGGTACTTTTTCCTGATCTCTTCTTTCTCCCTCAACTCGTCTATACTTGCATGGTAACGGATCACCCCGTTATCAATGATGTATCCCCGATCACTGAGTCCCAGGGCAACCTTTTGGTTCTGCTCGGCCAACAAGACCGTTAAACCTTTTTCTCGCAATTTGCTTATCTGTTTTTCTAAGACCTCCACTATCAGGGGAGCAAGGCCCTCTGTGGGCTCATCCAATAGAAGGAATTCGGGGTTGGTCATAAGGGCCCGGGCAATGGTCAGCATCTGCTGCTCCCCACCGCTCAAAAAGCCGGCCTTACGGGAATCTATGTGTCCGAGGGCGGAAAAGAACTCATAGACGCTCTCCTTGGTCCACGTTACGGTGCCCGCGCCTTTACGTGCCGATATCTCGAGGTTGTCTCCGACCGTTAAATCGGCAAAGACCCTGCGGTTATCAGGCACATACCCGATACCCTGCCGGGCAAGCTGATACGGCTTCTTCCCCTTTATGGTCTTCCCTTTAAACCTGATGGTACCTCGCTTAGGCGGCGTCAGGCCCATGATGCTTCTCATGGTGGTGCTTTTTCCGGCCCCGTTCCTGCCTAAGAGACAGACGATCTCACCCCCGGAGACATCGAGTGATACCCCGAACAGGATGTGGCTCAGGCCGTAGTAGGTGTGGATCCCCTCGACTTCCAACATGGTTAGGCGCCTCCTAAGTAGCATTCCTGAACCCGACTGGAATTCCTCACGGCATCAGGGCCTCCCTGGATAATGGTTACCCCCTGATGCATGACCATAATGCTCTGGGCAACATTGAATACCACCTCCATATCGTGCTCGCAAAACAGGATGGTTAATCCTTGTGAATCGGCCAATCGCTTGATGAGTTCCATGGTAGCCGTGGTTTCTTCAGGAGACATGCCTGCAGTGGGTTCGTCAAGAACCAGTAACTGAGGTTTGTTGCCCAAAGCGATGGCAATCTCTAATGTTCTCTGGTCTCCATGGGCCAACGAACCTGCCGTATCCTCGGCCTTATCTGAAAGGCCCGCGTTTTCTAAGATCCTGTTGGTTTCCTCCACGGCTAATGTTTGAGCAGGCCGGAAAAGCCGGGTGCTCTTTCCCTGCTGGGAAAGAACCGATACATGCACATTTCTGAAGACCGTGAGACGGGGAAAGATGTTTGCGATTTGAAATGACCGGGCAATCCCTTTTCTGCAGATCTCATAGGGAGGCAGTTTACCGATATTCTCATCGTTGAAGATTATCTTTCCGCTATCCGGTTTAAGCTGCCCGGTGATCAGATTAAAAAGCGTTGTCTTTCCTGCTCCGTTGGGTCCGATAACTGCCACTAACTGGCCCTTCTCCACCGTGAGATCAGCCCCGCTGACAGCCTTGAAATCCTCAAACGATTTTTGTATTCCTTCAACCCGCAGCATTTATTCGCGTTCCCTCTCAGCCGTTTCTTTGGCCTGAAAACCACATTTCTCCGATATATAGCCCCATACTCCCTCAGGCAGAAAGAAGATGAGCAGGATTAGTATGATCCCGAGGATCAGTGTCCAGTATTCGGTATAGATACCCACAAAGGTCCTGAGAGATATCATGATGGCTGCCCCTAAAATGGGTCCGGCAAAGGTAAACCATCCGCCTAACAGACACATGATGAATATCTCAAGGGAGAAGACCCAGAACAGGAGATCCGGGAACACGGACCCTTCCACCACGACAAAGAGAACTCCGGCAACTCCGGCAAAAAAGGTGGCAATCACGATAGCAATGAGCTGATGCCGCCTGACATTGATACCGATCGCTTCACAACGCTCAGGGTTGTCTCGAATGGCCTGGAGGGTGGCGCCAAAGGGGGACTTGAAAATCAGGTACATGACGATCAGGGAAATTATCAGAAGGATCAGGCCAAAGTAATATGCGCCCGTGGAAGATGAGATCAGTGAAGGGAGAGGAATCCCGTGTATCCCGTCGTCGCCGCCTGTAAAGCTGTACCACCGAAAGGCGATCGCCCAGATGAGTGATCCTAAGGAGATCTGCAGCATTCCGAAGTATAGCCGGGTGAGCCTGACACAAAACAGGCCGATGAGCAGACCCACAAACGCTGCCGCAAAAGGTCCGGCCACAAAGCCCACCCACATTGGGAGGGAGGTCTTAGTCAGCATCAAGGCAACGGTATAGGCCCCCACGCCGTAAAAAGCCCCATGATGAAATTGAAACAGGCCGCCGTGGCCCACGACCATGTTGAGGCTCATGGCCAATAGGGCTGTCATAAAAATCACGGCAAGGATATAGGTGTAAAACCTTGGAATGATTGAAGGGAGGATCACCAGGACAATCAGAATGGCGACAATCGGTCCAAGTGATCTCAGATTGAAGAATCCCTTTGACAAAATCCACTCCTTTTTACCATACTGATTTAAGAATGCCTTTAGGCCGCCAGGTCAACACAATCACCACTGCGGCGTATGGAAAAACGATAGCGAATTGAGGCCAGAATAGTACGCCAAAGGATTGAGTCAAACCAAATATTAGTGATCCAACCAAGGCGCCCCACATGTTACCCAAGCCCCCAATGGCGACGATGAGGAAGGCTTCCATTATGATATCATGATCCATCCCTAAGGTGATGCTTACCATTGGGGAAACTAAGGCCCCGCCTAATCCGGCAAGGAGACAGCCCAACACGAATGCAAAGGCAAAAACCCAGCTCACATTGATCCCTATAGCGCCAACCATCTCCATGTCAACGGCTGCTGCCCGGGAGATCTTCCCTGTCTTGGTCTTGTTGGTGAAGAGCCACAGCAAAATGGCCACAAGAGGACCTACGATGAGGAGGAACAGGTTGTACTTGGGAAACGGCGACCCAAATATGGGCACGGAGCCGCGGAGCATTTCAGGCGCCATGATAGACCTGTAATCAGCGCCCCAGAACATCTTTACGAGATCGCCTAAGATGAGCATCAAGGCGAAGGTAAATAGGAGGAGCATGAGGTGTTCTCTCTCATAAAGATGGCAGAACAGCGATCTCTCCGCAACAAAGCTCACAAGGGCCACCACAATGGGGGCCAGCAATAATGCCAGCCAGAAACCGGCAGAGCCACCGCCAAACAGGGAAGATATGCTAAAGGCCGAGAATGCCCCTATCATGTAAAGGGACCCGTGGGCAACATTCGGGACCCTGAGTACACCCAGAACGAGGCTCATCCCGGAAGAGACGATGAACAGGATCATTGCCCGGCTGAGACCCACGAGAAATTGACTGCCTAATGCGGAAAAGGTAAAGATATGCCCAAATTCCATGATATCGGATTCCTCGACGGAATTTTGGGATTGACGAATTGAGGAATTGAAAAGGGATAGTGCATTCAATTCCTCAATTCGCTATTCCTCAGATACTTAGGGGGCGTCCGAGAATGAGAGATTGCGGCCTCCGGCTCGGAAGGAAAATAGCCATTCTCGGACGGCCTCCTTGGTTAGTTGCCGCGGGCCTTCTTGATCTCGTCACAAGTCGGCATCACCTCAGCGCCGCTCAGGGTGACGATGTTGGTAGAAATTACAATATTCTTGCCCACTTCTTTTTTGGTAATCCCCAGATACATGGGAAGAACAACCTGATGGTCGCACGCCCTCATCTCAATCTGACCAACCGGGCTTTCGATCTTCATCCCCTCCAGGGCATCGATGAACTTCTCTTTGTCAAGAGAGCCTGCCTTTTTATATGCCCCCGCAATGAAGTAAGCGGTTATGTAACCGTGAAAAGCGGGGAATCCGGGTGCCTGCCCATATGCGGCCTCGAATTTCTTTACAAACTCCTTATTGGCCGCAGTGTCAGGGTAATAGAAGTGGTAGTCCATGGTGCCCATCACTCCTTCCGGGGCTTCGGCACCCAGCGGCTTCAGGACGGCGTGGTCGGTGGCGGTGTGGATCCAGATGGGGACTTTCTCTGCCATGCCGGTTGCCTTGACCGCCTTCATGATATTGGTCATGCTACGGCCTCCGGTACAGAATATGACCGCATCGGGTTTTGCTGCAAGAATTGCAGTAATATAAGGCACCAGGTCAGGTTCGCCCGGCTTCCACCATGATTCGCCGATTTTTTGCACGTCAGGCTTCATGGCCTTTAGATTGCGCCATGCGGCATTGGCAATGGCGTGTCCGTACTCATAGTCATCTCCCGCGATCCAGTATTTGACATACGGCTTCTTGGAAAGGGCAACACCCCCGGCCTTGCCTGCCATGGCCGTATTTTCACCACAGGAGAAGACATAACGATGGCCTTTTTCTCCGGTTATCCTTTCGCTTTTGGAGATCCATGTGATAAATGGCACCTTCTCTTTCTTGGCAATTGCTTCTGAAACCGCCATTGCAGCCCCGCTGTTGATTGTGCCGACAATGACATCAACCTTCTCCCTCATGACTAACTCCTTAGCCATGTTAAGGGCAAGATCCACTTTGAATTTTGTATCACGCTTGGTCCACTCGATTTTTCCCCCTAAAACCCCTTTTTTGTTTATGTCAACCAAGGCCAATTTAAAACCGTTGAGTGCGTCATTGCCATAAACGGCCGCGGGCCCGCTGTAGCAATCAATGATCCCCACCTTAATAGGGCGTAAGGGCTTAGTGGGTTTTATCGCATAGTAGATTCCGACAGCAGCTATGACTAGAACTACTACGATTATCCAGATAGACTTCTGTTTCATCTTACAATACCTCCTTACATTAAAGTTAGTGTTTGTAGTTCCTCTATTGATTTATCTTGTCAACCTTCCCAACATGTGAAGCGGATATAGAGCCAAATTCAGATCCGAGCATCACATGTGCGACACAAACAAGGGAAATCGGAAAGACGGGTAGTATAGAAGTTAAGAAATTCTTCGCTAGATTTATAATCGTTTCATCTCTACTAACAGCTTTGCTTTGGTAGACATTTTGACACCTAAGGCATTCAGCAGTCCCCGGTTTTTCTCACTTAGTATTTCCAACCCATAATAAGCCATTTTCCATTCTCTTTAATCAAATGGAAAACAAATTGACCATACCACTGATCCCGCGTCACCGAACATTTTACGTCTGCCTTATCTCCCTTGATACTCATCTGAGGTTCACCCATAACGATGTGAGGACTATCTCCCGCTCTTTGCGACAAAGTGTCTAAATATTCTTTCTTAGAAAACACCTTTCGGTCCTTTCCCGTCATGCATGTAGCATTTTCAGTTAAAAGAGCTGAAACTCCTTTTACGTCTCCCTTTTCAAATGCATCCCAAAAAGCAACGAGGACTTTTTTTATTAATGCCTCTTCCTGGGATTTAGGTTTGGAATCTTTCAAAGTAGCGCAGCTAAAAAGAACAAGTGAAAAGCCGAAAAGCAGTGCGCAGCATAACAACCATCTGTGTAAAACGGATCTTTTTTTGATGTTCCTCTTAAACATCACAGTCCCTCCCTTCGCTAAAGAGTTATTCCATTATCCCGTCAGTTCCAGACAATTGTCATGTTGACGGGGCCTCGACTCACGGGTCAGACAGCCTCTTATAAAAAACGATATTAACGCCCTTGTCAAACTTTTTTATCATTTTACACCTTGACGCTAATGAGGTTCGTCCTGTGCGGTTAGTCAAGGCAGGGCAGCTTTGATATGAGGTTGTTTTCACCGCAGACGCAAAGGACGCAAAGTCGTTTTTTGTTTTCTTTGCCGTTGAGAGGACGGCAAAGAAAAAAGAGATCTTTTCTTAAAATAAATTAGCATTTTAGGTAAATTGCAAAACTTGTTGCCCTGACAATGCCACATAGATCAAAAAATCGGTTCTTATTGTTTTCCG
>JACNIU010000396.1 GCA_014382905.1 Desulfobacterales bacterium | reverse complement strand
CAGAGTTTACCACGAAAAGCCTGAAGTTGGTAGTAAATATCGTGTATTCTGTTTTTTGGGTTACGGGCTACGGGTTGCGGGTTACGAGTTCCGCATTCCGCATTCCGCGTTCAAAATTGACATGTCAGACCTTTTATCAGATACTAATGCCCTCGTAGCACTTCAACTTATTGAGACAAAGCCATAGGCCATGAGGGTCTCTTTCCCAAAGGACGTAAATAAGTCCCTCATTTCATAGGAACGGCAGTGAGGCCTTGATATTTGTCACAGGACAGCCCCAGGAGAAAGTATCCATTTAAACGGACACATCCCCTGCCTGCCCGGAACCTGTATTCAACGTCAAGGGGGCGTTCTATAGCCTCTGGAGAATTTTTGTTACGTCCTTTGGGAAAGAGACCCCCACGGCCCTTTGACTCAGTGAAAACATAAGCAAAACTGCCGCGGATAAAACCGCACAGGTTGAGGATAATGATGGCAAGAAAATATCATAAAGTGCTTACTATTGCAGGATCAGACAGCGGGGGCGGCGCAGGGATCCAGGCGGATATAAAGACATTTTCCGCCTTGGGGTGTTACGGCATGTCTGTTATAACCTCGCTCACCGCTCAAAATACGAAGGGTATTACGGCCATCCACGGGTTGCCTCCGGGCTTTGTGCAGGCCCAGTTAGAGGCGGTACTCAGTGATCTGGGTACAGATGCAGTAAAGATAGGGATGTTATATTCCTCAGAGGTGGTTGAAATGGTGGCCGTGGAGTTGAGAAAATATCACGCCAGGAATATTGTCCTCGATCCTGTGATGGCTGCCCAGAGCGGGGGAAAATTGCTTGAGGACGAGGCATTGGAGGCGACCAAAGAATTTCTCATGCCCATCGCTACTGTCGTGACACCCAACCTTCCAGAGGCCTCTGCCCTGTTAGGACGCGAGATCAACGACCTGGAAGAGATGAAGCGCGCAGCCCGCGAACTCGCCGCTTACGGAAGCAAGAGCGTCCTGATCAAGGGGGGACACAGCAAAGACAGAGACGCCACTGACCTTTTATTTGTCGGCCATGAAGACCGTTTCGTTATATTCAGGGCGGAACGTATTGCGACCCGAAACAGCCATGGCACCGGGTGCACCCTCTCATCTGCGATTGCCTCCTTCTTGGCCAAAGGATACCCTCTCGAAGAAGCCATCGGATCGGCCAAAGAGTTCATTACTGGAGCAATTAAGGCCGGGGCGCAATACGAGATAGGCAGGGGGGACGGACCGGTTCACCACTACTACCGGTTCTGGGAATAACCCGTCATGAACCTGATTGAACCTTACAGGAACTGCGTCCTCTGCCCGCGCCAATGCCGGGTAAACCGGACGGCAAATGACGCTGATGCATGGCCCGGCATTTGCGGCCAAACCGATCACCTCAGGGTTGCTTATGTCGGCCCCCATTTCGGCGAGGAACCCCCTATCACAGGGAGTAATGGCTCGGGAACCATTTTTTTTACCGGATGCTCACTAAAATGCGCCTACTGCCAGAATCATCAGATTTCACACGATGGCCTCGGCAGGGAGGTAAGTTTAAAAGGATTGGTCAAAAAAGTGGCGGAGATGGTTGAGCACGATCAGGTCCACAATATCAATTTCGTGACGCCGGATCATTTCCTTCCCCACGTCTTCCACCTCGTGTCTCTTCTGCGCAGGAGAGGAATCGATCTTCCCGTTGTATACAATCTCTCGGGGTACCAGTCGGTGGAGGCATTGGCCTCGGCCGAAGACTATGTGGACATCTATCTTCCCGATTTCAAATATTCAGACCCGTCCTTGGCCGCAACACTCTCGAAATGCAGAGATTACCCTGCCGTGGCGTTGGAGGCCATCGCAGTGATGGTCCGGCAGAAGGGTTTCTTAGATGCCGTTTCCTCCCCGGGGACACTCCCGGCCAAAAAAGGGGTGTTGGTCAGGCACCTGGTCCTCCCAGGAAAAGTTGCAAATTCCATCAATGCCCTGACCAGCCTGTTTATTGAGTTTGGACCGGGCCTTCCTTTGAGCCTGATGTCACAGTATCATCCTGTCCTTCACCAAAAGGATGAAGACCTGAATCGACCGCTACATGAAGAGGAGTTCGATCAGGTCTATTCACATGCAATGGAGCTTGGTTTTGAACATCTTTTTGTTCAGTTCCCGGAAAAAGGCACATATCAACCTTTACCAACTTCCCAATTTTTGCCTGATTTTGAAAGCCCGGATCCGTTTCACAAGGACGGCAAAGGGGCCGAGGTTAATCCTGAAAGCCTGCTGTAGGCCACCATCCCCGCCAGGACATTGACCCCGGTTTCCGGTGTCTGATAAAAAACACCACTGTATCGCCTCCCGGGGAGGGGACGTACCGTCCCCTTATCGGTCCTGGCCATGGTCACGCCGATGATGGGTTTTTCGTAGGTCTCCATGAATTCCACCATCTTCTCGATATATGCCTCCTCATATTCGTGGCTGAGTGCCTCGATCTGGTCAAGAAATTCCTGGGGCATATCCGGGTCAGCCTTGCTGGTAGACTGGATCAGGAAACGAACCAGTTCGTCTCTCCCTACGAGACCTAAGGATATGACCGCGTCAACCCCGTCCCACTTCATGAGTTCTTCAACAGCCACAATCGGGGCATACGGATCGCGTGTGCCTACAAGATCAACAGGGTTCCCCTTGCTCCAGAACGGGGGGAGGTGCCTGCCGATGGCCTCGACGATGTCACCCGGGATGTCGGGAACTACAAGCCCCTTTTCGTTGCATTCATCCGCGGTAACAACTCCCCAGCCACCGCCAAGCGTGACAATGCCCACCCGGTTTCCCTGAGGCAACGGCAGAGAGGAAAAACCGGCTGACAGGTTCAGCAATCCTGAAGGCACCCTGGCGTTCAGAATCCCTGCCTGACGGCATGCGGCCCTGAATATGGCATCCTCTCCACTCATGGAGCCGGTATGCGAGGCCGCTGCCGCCCGCCCTGCCTCGGTTCTCCCACCCTTCAGGACGATCAATGGCTTCTTCTTGTTGACCCGCTTTGCCACCTCAATAAAGTGTGCGCCATTGCCGGCGCTCTCCAAATAGAGGGCAATAATCTTCGTGTGGGGATCATGCTCCAGATACTCCAGGTAGTCGGGGCAGGTGATCATCGCTTCGTTTCCGGAGCCCACAAATAGAGAGATGCCGATCCCCTGCTGTTCCGCCCAGTGAATAAGTTGATTGCCCAGATTTCCCGACTGGGAGACAAAGGCAACCGTCCCCTTTCTCGGTCTTGTGTGTGATCCTGTGGCAAAAAGATCGGCATAGGGGCAGATAATCCCCATGGTGTTCGGGCCGATAATGAGGATATCATTTTCCAGGCTGAGCCTTACAATCTCTCTTTCAAGGTCCTTTCCGGCCATGTCTGTTTCACTGAACCCGGAGCTGATGATAACAGCCCCCTTCACTCCCTTTCGACCGCAGTCTCTCAGAACCGAAGGCACGGTATCTGCCGGCGTGGTAATAAAGGCCACGTCCACGGTATCCTGAATATCCCCGACGGTCCGGGAAACCGGGAGACCGAACATCTCCTTACTTTTGGGGTTTACCGGAAAGATCTTTCCATCAAAGCCTCCTGCCACAATATTGGAGGAAATGAGCTGTCCCCATTTGCCGAATGTGGTGGATGCACCGATAATGGCAACCGATTTCGGGTCAAAAAGTTTTTTTAGCCTCTGGGCGTAATCGACGCGATCCCTCAAATGATGCCCTGTATTTTCCATCTGTTGCGATTCCTCTCCCCGGCTCACTTGGACAGATGCTTCCACATGGCCTCCGCCGCTTTCCTCCCCCTGTCTTCTTCCCTCTCTATGGGGAGATCCGGTTCGCCGCCCCTGAGGCGGGCAATTCTTTCCTCAAGGGGTGGATGGGTCGAAAAAAGGTGCATCATCCGTGCGCCCGATAGGGGATTTACGATAAACATGTGTGCAGTGGAAGGATTGGCCTTCATGGGCAGCCTCCGGGATACGGCACCCAACTTCTCAAGGGCGTTTGCCAGACCTTCAGGGCTCCCTGCAAGCCGGGCGCCGGTGGCATCAGCCAGGTATTCCCTAGATCTGGAGATGGCCATCTGAATCAGCATGGCCGCTATGGGCGCAAGTATCGACATGACGATTAACCCGATCGCGCCAAGCCCGCCGCCGCCCTCTTCATCATTGCTCGATCCTCCCCCAAAGAAGGCCGACCAGCGGGCCATGCTGGCCAGAATCATAATGGCGCCCGCCATGGTTGCAGCGATGGAGCCGATCAGGATATCCATGTTCTTTATGTGAGACATCTCATGGGCGAGGACCCCTGTGGCCTCTTCGTCATTCATCGATTTGAGGAGCCCCTCGGTGACGGCGATGACCGCGTGTTCCGGGTTTCTCCCCGTTGCAAAGGCGTTCGGGGACTCCTCAGGAATAATGTACACCCGGGGCACCGGCAGGGCCGCACTGTGTGCAAGCTGGCTTACCGCATTATACAGCCCGGGAAAATCATCAGGCCTGACTTCTTTAGCGCGGTACATCCTGAGCACAATCTTATCGGAATACCAGTAGCTGAAAAAATTCATCCCCATGGCCAGAATAAAAGCCATTATCATCCCCTGTTTTCCCCCGAACAGACCTCCGATCCAGACAATGAGGGCCGTCATCACTCCCAGCAAAAGGGTTGTCTTGAACCAGTTTCCCATAAGCATCACCTCTTTCGTATCTATGTATCGAGACCTTTGCAAAACGTCCCCTTTTGGCCAATCTCGGCGTCAGACTCAAATTTCAATCCTCGAAATATTCAATATATTCCTGTGGTTGAAATCTTCACCTTCCTTGACCTTGGCCAAAATTGAACATTTTTCAAAGGTCTCGTATCACTTTAGAGTATTGAAACAAGCATTCGTTTGTTGCCTGGGACCATGAGGGTCTCTTTCCCAAAAGACGTAAATACGTGGATCGTTTCATGGGAACGGCAGCGAGGTCTTCAAATTCGTCACTGGACAGCCCTCTCCGAGGCGTAGGCTCTACGAGCCGGAGGCCAGAAAAAGAGATTCATTTAAACGGACATCGCCTCTGCCTGCCCGGAATCTCTATTAAACGTCAAGGGGGCGTTCTATACGCTCTATAGAATTTTTGTTACGTCCTTTGGGAAAGAGACCCTCATGGTCCAACGCTTTATTTCAAACGGCTAAAGTGTTAGAAAGATAATAATCTATGGCTGGCAGTCAAGCCGGAGATCGGTGGATGGGAGATGGTAAGGCTGATATTCCATAAAAAATCGGTAAAAGGCCGCCAACACCAGAGAATGGGTGATTTCTCCTTCCCGGATCAACCTGGGGATTTCACTGAGCGGCCGGAGCAGCACCTCGATATCCTCCCTTTCATCCTGCTCCTGCCTCCCGGCAAGAACCACGTCTTTCGCCAAAAAAGTATAACATTCATTGTTCTGTATGGCCGGATTGGGGTGTACGGCTCCCAAGAAAATCGTCTGCTCTGCCCGATACCCGGTTTCTTCGAAGAGCTCTCGCCTGGCTGATTTTTCCGGTGTCTCTGATTCCTCCACAAGTCCTCCAGGGATTTCTAACGTGGCATTCTGTGTGCCGTGACGATACTGCCGTACCATCACCACCTCCCGTTTCGGGGTGAGGGGGATAACATTGACCCAGGATGAGGATTCCAGGATAAAGAAATGATGCTCCTTCCCTGTGCGGGGAGATACGGCCCGGTCTGTACGGAGGCTGAAGACCCGATACGACCTGTCCCTGATGCTGGAGACGATTTTCCATGGCTTTACAGGCATCCTGTTTCTCCTTTCGTATCACTTTAGGGTCTTGAAACAATCATTCGTTTGTTGCCCGGGACCATGAGGGTCTCTTTCCCAAAGGACGTAAATACGGGGATCGTTTCATAGGAACGGCAGCGAGGCCTTCAAATTCGTCACTGGACAGCCCTCTCCGAGGCGTAGGCTCTACGAGCCGGAGGCCGGAAAAAGGTATTCATTTAAACGGACATTGCCTCTGCCTGCCCGGAATCTGTATTGAACGTCAAGGGGGCGTTCTATACGCTCTGGAGAATTTTTGTTACGTCCTTTGGGAAAGAGACCCTCATGGTCCAACGCTTTGTTTCAAACGGCTAAAGTGTTACGTCCTTTCAAAAAAACGGACGATATCTGACAAATCGTGGCTCACGGGGATATGGGGAAGGCTCTCCAAAAAAAATCGCCCATACCGGCTGGTCATGATCCTGACATCCAAAACAGATAATATCCCTCTGTCCGACCCTTTTCTGATCAATCTCCCGAGGCCCTGTTTTAAAGAGATAATGGCTGAAGGAACCTGGTATTCCATGAATGGGTTGCCACCCCGGCTACGGATGGCATCAATCCTGGCAGCCACGATCGGTTCACCCGGAGAGTCAAAAGGGAGCTTGTCTATGATCAAACAGCTCAATGCCTCACCCGGCACATCCACCCCCTGCCAGAAAGAGCCCGTGGCCAAAAGGACCGAATGAACGTCCTCCCTGAACCTATCCAGGAGAACCGACCGGGGCGCATCGCCCTGTCTGTAAATCGTATAGGGGCTTTTCTCTTTTAAGATCTGATATGCCACGTTCAGGTTAAGATAACTGGTAAAAAGCACCAAGGCCCTCCCCTCTGTCCTTTCAAGGATCTTCATGATCTCCTTGGCCACGTCTGAACCGAAGCCGGGCGCATTGGGGAGTGGTAGTTTTCTTGGGATATAAAGCATAGTCTGGGTTTCAAAGTCAAAGTGAGAAGGGCAGATCTCCTGAAGGGCCTCTGCCGGTAGCCCAAGGCGTGAACGGATATAATCGAACGTCCTGTTTGTAGAGAGTGTTGCGGAAGTAAAGAGCACTGACTCCACGCTGCCATACAGAAGTTCATTCATTGAGTCGCTTATGTCGAGCGGGGATGAGTAAAGAACCACAGTCCGCTTACGTTTCTCATACCAGTTCAACCAGTTGCTCCCCCGTTTCTTAAGGATCTCTTCCAACAACCGGTCTAACTCCCTGGCCCTGTCTAAAAGTGGCTGGAGCGGGGCATGGTTCAGGCCCTTGAGGCCTGAATCCCCGTAGACGGACTTGAGGACCCGGCCTATCTCACGGGCCGGTCCCTCGCTCAGCCCTGAAAGGGCCTTCTGGTCGAGTCTCCCCTTTTCCCCATACCCCTCAAGCGCCCCCTTCAGGAACTCTGATCCGGCCTGTATGCCATTCACGCATCTCTTTAGCTTGTCTTTTTCCACGCCCTTCACGCCCTTTGCCACCTCTTGCAGGTCCTTGACCAGGTCTGTGAGCTGCTTGGTGCTGATGCTATCACCAAAATATGAGGTGGCAATCTCCTCGATAGTGTGGGCTTCATCAAAGATCGCTACCTGAAACCGGGGTATGATTTCCCCGAAACCGCCCATCTTCACCTTCAAATCGGCAAAAAAGAGATGGTGGTTGACGATGATAATCTTGGCCCTGGCAGCCCTGTTGCGGAGCTTGCCTAAGAAACACACGTCAAAAGAGATGCAGTCCGACCCGAGGCACTGATCAGATGAGCAGGTCAGGGAATTCCACAAATCGTCATCATCGGGCAGCCAGGAGATCTCGCCGCGGTCGCCAAACTCCGTCTTTTTGAGCCATTCCTTGAGCCTTTCGATCTTTTCTGTCCGGGGCGTCTTCAAGAGAGATGGTTGCGCGATGTATTGATGATACTTATGGAGGCAAAGATAGTTCTCTCTCCCCTTCATCATCACCGCGTCAATCTTGACACGTGTTGCCTTGCTCAGCAGGGGGATGTCTTTGAAAAAAATCTGTTCCTGAAGATTTTTTGTGCCGGTTGATATGACACTTTTTTTCCCGCTCAGTATGACAGGAACAAGATAACCGAATGTCTTTCCGGTACCCGTCCCAGCCTCTATCAGGGCTGGAATTTTTTTCCTTATGGAGTCTTCCGCAAGAAGTGCCATCCGGAGCTGGGAAGGCCGGAATTCAAAACCCTGTAGCGACCGGGCCAGCATACCGTCCGGTCCCAAGATATCCTGAATTGTGGCGGGTGGATTGGGCATAGAGCAACTAATTGGATATTGACGATTTAATGAATTTTCCCTGCTTATCCGGTTGACACATAAAATGATTTAAGCTAAGATTCTATCCAGGTAT
>JACNIU010000393.1 GCA_014382905.1 Desulfobacterales bacterium | reverse complement strand
CGGCCAATTGCGTGTAGCCGGGTACACCCACGCCCATGAAATACGAACAGGCATCGATGTGCCCGTCGATCACTTTGTGTACCGCGTCGGGGAACCTGATGTACTCCGCCTTGAAGTCTTTGTCTGCGGTGAGGCCGCAGTTTTTGAAGATGAGGTTTACGTTGTCCATCATGGTTTGGGATCCGGGAGTGCCAACGGCAATTGTCTTGCCTTTAAGATCGGCAATGCTCTTGATCCCTGTGCTCCGTCGGACCGCAATGGTGAAGAAGCCCGGATAGGCGGAGAACCAGCCCAATACCTTTCTTTTGGCCTTGAAAGGCTTAAGGCCCTCATAGCCCTTGTAGAGGATGTTGGCCGAACACCAAGCCAGTTCCATCTCCTCGCGGTCTATGCGCAGAATGTTCTCCCGCGAGGCGCCCGGAGTAGTCACTCCCGTGACATTGTAGCCTGGGACGTTGTCGTTGATCATTTTTGACATGGCCACGGCCAGGGGATACCAGGAGCCCGTGGCGCTGGCCGAGCCGAAGGTGTAATTTTTGCCCGCCATGGCCAGGCTGGCCAGGCCGGGATACTGGCACAACAGACCCGCAACGCCCAATCCGACGGAGGTGGTTTTTATAAAATCACGCCTCGTTAAATGCTTGTTTGACATTTTCTCATCTCCTTTTCAAAATTATTTCCACGCTTGACAAAGCATTTGTATTAGCAATCCCTCATTTCCCTCCTTCCTTTTGCTACCTGAATTGTTAGCCGATAATTACCTTAGTTTTTCATTAATTAACAAAAACACCCTTTCTTGGCGCTGTCAAGATAAATTCTTCTTTAATACGCCCCCAAAATGGAGTCCGGGGACAAAAACGGAACCTTGAACCTCTGAACCTTTGAACCCGTGAACGGTTACCGCAAACCAATATCAGGATGTTACTGATTTATGAGAAAAAACGGAGTGTTTCTTGGCCAGTCTGTCAAGTAAGATTGGACACGACATTTACAACCAGTCCGATAACTACTGCAACAAAGACAAAGGAAAGGATAGAGTGAATAAGGGTCAGCCTCCGCATGGAGGTGCTTGTTACGGATACATCGGAGGTCTGGTAACACATGGCAATGGTAAAGGAATAGTACATGAAGTCCCAGTAGTCGACGAGTTCACCCCCTGGGAATTCCAACCCTTTCTTATAATCGCCCTCTGATTCTTCATCAATTTCGTCATAATACATGCGGGCATAATGCAGGGCAAAAAAGGCATGCAAAAGAAACCAGGCACAGAAGATTGCTACAATACAGAGACCCAGGTGGACATTTGCCGAAACCGCCTTCCACTGCTGGCCATCGTTCAGCATGAAAGCGACAGCAACCATGCATGCGCCACAAATTAGAACCGTAAATGATAACGTAGCGATATTACTCGGTTCCTCTCGCTGGGCACGCTGCAATGTCTGTTCAGCATTTGTGTTCTTCATCATAATCAGGATGATGAAAAGAAGAATCAACACACCCGCGTCCCAGGCCAGAAGCAGTCGGATTTCAAATCTTATTTTGTGGGGGAGAAGGAAATAGACCAGGAATCCGATGATGATGGCCAGCATAATCCTGATTCTTGGATCTATTATGCCGGCGTAACATTTTGAAAGCATTGCGCTCACGTTAAACCCTTTTTCGGAACCGTTCAACGGCTCAGGGTCTCAATACTTCCATCAGAGGTCTTGGTACGCAGAATATAAATGGTAACCCCGATGGCGACCAGCAGGAGAATTATTTTCAAGGCTATGTTGGACAACAAAAAAATAGTCGAGATACCGATGGAAATCCACAAAAACAGAATTGAACGGAATTTGACCTTGGCCGGAAGCCCTTTCCCCTCGCGAAAATCCTTGATCAACTGACCCACAGACCCGAGATTGATAAGCCAGTTATAAAACTTTGGCGAACCCCTCCAATAACAAAAGGCGGCTAATAACAGTAAGGGCACTGTCGGCAACAACGGGAGAAATATACCAAGGATTCCGGCACCGACAAAAAAACTGCCGGCCAGATTCCACAGATTCCAGATGCCTTTCTTTTTTTGGCCTTCGGAAAGCTGATCCTTACTGGCGTTCTCTTCTTCACTCATGGGGAACTGATTGTCTGATTGAACCCGCTTTTCCCACGTGACATGGTTCAACATGTCAAGAAAATACTTTTCTCCAGCGATTTTGGGATCATAGTAAATCGTTACACTGCCGCAGTAATGATTTGTGGTGACACGGGTTACACCACAGCCGTTCGTTAAGTGAGTCTTCAGACGCAGGGTCAGCTCTTTATTGGATACAAGAGTGGGAGATACCACGCGGAGACGTCCGGGAGTAACGTGCTTAACGCTGAAATCAGTTTGTGCTGTCATCTGCTTTTTCTTGACAAAGAGCGGCTAACAATATCAAGGGGACCCCCGGCAACAGGGGAATGAATACAGCGACGAGACCCACGGCACCAAGAACCTTCCCTGCCAGTTTCCATACACCACTCTCCCTTCCGCCCTTGGGAGGCTGGTTTTTTGCGAGTCTCTCATCATTACTTTTGGAAATCTGACCGTTTGATTGAACCAACTTTTCCCAGGTCACGTTGTCCAACATATCAAAGAGATCTTCCTCTCCGGTGGTTCCGGGATCATAGTAAATCGTTACGCTGCCGCTGTAATGATTCGTTACCACACGCGCTACACCACGCCCATTAGCCAAATGCATTTTTATACAGTGGGCCAGCTCCTTATTGGATACAATCGTGGGCGATGCTACGCGGAGGCGCCCGGAAAGAGAATGTTTAACGCTATAATCCAGTTTTGTCCCCATACGGATACACCAGTTTCATATAGCTGTTTCAGATACCAAATAACAACGATTCGCCTATGTGGGTTGCTATTTTGATAGCCACGCCTTCAATTTCAGATATGCTTTTACGTATCGTCTGCATGCCTCCTGAGCCTTTTTCGATTTCACCATGCACCTTGTGCAATTCATTTTTCTGAATGAACTCAGCAATTTTTTTGTTGTTTAACATGATTTCCATCGCAATCTTAAGTCCCTTATGTCCTTCTAAGGGAATCAGGTGCTGCCAGATGAGGGCCCGCAGCACCCTGGAAAGGTGCATCCTGACATACTCCTGCCGATCATTTGGAAACAGATCGAAAAGCTTACGGATGGCCCAGCCCGACCCTCCGAAACTGATGCTGGTGGTCAGCACTAAGTGACTTTCAGCGGCGTTCATGGCCATAGCGAGGGTTTCCGGCCCATCTATATCACTAAAGAAAATGACATCCATATCGCTCCGCATGGCCGTGAGGATGCTGCTGGCATAATCCTGGGCATGCAAACCGATTTCGCGCTGCAAGACAAGCGAAGACTTGGATTTATGGGCGAATCGAATCGGATTTTCGATGGTAACGATGCTCTTTCTTAAATGGGTATTAATGTAGTCGATAATCGATGCGATGGTCGTGGTCTTGCCGGAATTCGACTTGCCTGTAATCAAAATTAATCCCTGATCGAGGGAAGCGATCTTTTTGAGAGAATCACCGGGTCCAATTTCCCTAAAGGAAGGGATCTTGGTGGGGATCAAACGGCAGGCAGCGCCGATACCGTTTTCCGTGGCATACAGAATGATCTGAATGTTGCCCGCCGCCTCGGTTATGTACGTCAACTCCAACTCCATTCGCCTTTCGAAGTCTTGCTGCTGCTTGGCAGTCAGGACCGAATAGAATAAATCTTCAAGGTAACTTCCCTTTATCACCGGATATTCCGTAAGCCTTTCCAATTTGCCATAGACTTTCAAAACCGGATGGTCCCCGGCGGCCAAGTAGATATCCGAGGCCTTCTTTTGTCTGGCTAAAACAAATAACCCTTCAATTTTTGTTCCGGATTTACCGACCGGCAAATGCTGTGAATTGCTCATAAAACCCCCTTGTTACTTCAAGGCGTATTAAAAAGCCCTCTTAACCGGATAAACATAGTACGCTAACATGGCATTCTCAAAAGAGGCGATGATTTCTTTCTGCACAAGAGATTCTTCTCTAAAGGTTTCGAGCGCCTGATGCATCGTTTGCATGCCCTTGATCCTGCCTGCTGCCATGGTCGGACGTACGAGATGAAGATCGCCATCTCGGCTGATCAGATGGGATATCACACTGTCATTAATGAGGATTTCGACAGCAGGTTTGCATCCCGTACCGTCCTTTAGGCGGAAGAGATGCTGCCACACTGCGCCGCGCAATGTTCGAGCCAGCAGGCACCGTTGGTTTTCCCGTTCAGCAAGGGGGCAGGCATCGAAAATACTCTTTAACGCCTCTGCGACCCCACCGTTTGACTCCAAGCTTGCCAGCACCAAAAGGCCCTCTGCAGCAGCGGAAAGCCCAAGGGAAACAGTTTCGCTATTTTTCAGACCGTCCAGGACAATCACATCCGCTGTTTTCAGAAAGCCTGCGTGCCAGGGCTTGTCAAAACGGATACCGGTGTCATGGCGTTGGATCTGTTCGATATATGACCGGTTATTGGTGTGGACAAATTCAACCGGTTGTTCGATGCTGATGATCGATTTCTGAAAACTGTTATTGATGTGGTTTATGAGTGAGGCCAATGTCGAGGTTTTGCCCGAACCGGCACTGCCGATCACCAGTATGAGGCCACTGCCGGATGAAACCATGCGTTTGAGAATAGGCGGCAGTCCAAGGGTTTCAAAGTTTGGGACCTCCAACGGGATCAACCGGCAGGCCATAGACAGCCCGTCGCGTCCTTTAGAAAGGATAATCCGCAAACGCCCCAGGCCTTGAATTGTACAGGCGCCTATCATATCCTGGTGCGCCTTGAAGTCCAGCAACTTCTTTGGCGAAAACACCTCCCGCGCAAGTCCATCTATCTCCTCTTCACTTAAAGCCGGATGGGCCTTTAAGGGGTGCAATTCGCCTTTTATTTTCAACCAGGGGCGTGAACCGACGCTGAAATAGATATCCGAGGCCTTCTTTTTCTGAGCAACCTGAAAATATTCCCTAATCGTGACCATAATTGAGTCAAACCTTCCGCCAGCCAACCTCTTGAGACCTTTGAAAAACGCCCCCTTTTGCCCAATCTCTGCGTCAGGCTCAAATTTTGATGGTCCTGTAAAAAGTATATTTTCTCGCAAAGGCGCCAAGAACGCCAAGAAAATATCTTTTAATATTAAATGGTTAACTTTGCGCCTTTGCGTGAGATTGCGACTTTTTACGAGTTTGTCAAATTTTCAGCACTATTACCTTCCGGGTATGAGCGGTTAACCAGGGCGGTCGTGTTCCTGTAATCATTCTTGAGCAGATTAAAAGAGGTGATTCCAAAGGTCAGCAACACAAGCCAGGCAGGAGTTGCCCAACCGGGAGCCAAAATAAGGGTTGCGACCCCCGTGGCGAAAGAAGAAACCGGCACAGCGGTTTTCATGTCGACGGTGTTACCTGTTATCCGCTTAACGGCGTGGTCTAAATTTCGTGTAACCATGAGGATTTTATCACGCACGAATACATCCATACTCCCCTTATCGGCGTAGGTGAGAGCGTCTTTGATATCCTCCAGCCGTTGGGAAAACTCAGGGTCATTGGTAATACCCATAAGTATCCGCTTTAGATCGTCCAGAATGATATCTACATCGATATCTTCCTTAAAGTGGATGGTGATTGATTGTGAGTACGGATTGACGTCGGCTTTCTTGATTTCCTTGATCTCACGCAGTCCCGCCTCCACCACAACGAAAAAAACCCTCGGATCAAATCCCGAATCGATCTTTATTCTTGCCCTACCCGAGATGAAATGGACGACCTTGAGTTTAACCTTCATCTTTTTCATATCTGCTCTTAGTTTAGTGGAAAACATCTGTCGAATCGGGATAGGCACTCTCTATCTTCAAGAATTCTTAGTCCATGTGGACTTCTTTTTCCGCTTTTTTTTCTTTTTCGTATTCGGCTTTGCTTTCTGCAAAAAGGTCTTTAAATCTTTCGAGGTTCTCCCCTATGACGGATAGCAGATAATCCTTCATTACGAGAAACATTTTCAGCAAAAGCTTCAGGATCGATTTCTTAGGGGCGAATTTGATGCCGACGAGGACGATCACTCCTCCGATAATCGCTGCAAGAATAAGTTCCATCTACCTTTATCTCCTTCTTTTTCACTAACCGCCCTACCGAATGCTATCACAACTTCAGGCAAAGGGTCACTTGGGCATTTACATTCACCGCGCCTTTTCTTGTGGGTTGTTTTGCGCCTGGCGCTTTTCGATTGTTACATCGAGCTTATCTTACCGTGCATCTAATTTCTTGCGTTTATTGGACGGGAGGATCCCCAGTGACTCACGATACTTGGCCACAGTTCTGCGAGCGATCTCGATCTTTTCTTCCTTTAGAAGTCCTGAAATATTATCATCACTGTAAGGTTTTTGGGGATCTTCACTTTTTATGATTTGTCTGATCCTCTCCTGGACGCTGATGGAAACAGCGGGCTTGAAATATTTCATGGTCGCAGGCTCTTTTTTCGCTGCCGGCTGTTTTATCAGTTTTTCTTCACCTAATAAGTCCAGAACATCTTTGATTTCGATGCGCATTGCATCGTAGCATACGGTTAGACTATTACAGGCTGAACTTATACGCAGGTCTTGAATACGGTCATCATTTCCCAACTCCTTTACAACCTGCTGACAATAGTCTTTAGATCCAAGCTTTGGTATCCTGACTCGGACCCTCCCGGGAAGCTGATGTATTATTTCCATATTTTTTCCCTATTTTTTTAATTATCAGCTCTTGAGCACGCTTAGCAAATTCAGCTTCGCAACGAGCGGTTGCAAATAGAACGTAGGGGTCAGCGTGCTTTGCGAATAAGCACCTTTCACAGCTTATCAATATTGATAGGGTCCACCCGGAAATGCACTTGCCTTGGCAAAGAAGCTGTCATCATGAGGAACTCCCTGATCACAGGCGCAAACATCTGCTACGTTTGTTCATCTGACGTCATGCTTTTGCAAAACAGCCGTTTCCGGATGGTCCCTATCCGTGTTTGCGAAGGCTTTCGCTGTTCGCTCTAACCGGCAACCTCGGCCTTGGCAGCCTGGGCTGCTTCGAATTCCGCCTTGCTCTCCGCGATCAGGTCCTTAGCGGAGTCCAATGCGGAGGCCCCACCTGCGGCCACGGCAGCCGATACGGCATAGCCTGTTTTGATGACTTTCTTCGTCGCATCACGAAGTATCTTTGTCTTTGTCACCACGGCCACGACAACAATGCCACCTATAACACCCAAGACAAATTCTTCCATTGTTTACCTCCTTTATTTCAGGTTTTCGGGTTAACTAAATCCTTCACCAAAGCGCCCTTGGAATTCACGACCTTTACGGCTCTGCTCCGACGTTCTGTTCCTCTCGGTCCCTATTTTGCTTCGGGTTTCTTTGTATGCAGGCTGACTTCATCGAGAGCAGCCTTTTCTGCCTCCCATTCCATCTTACTTTCCGCTGCCAGGTCTCTCAGGTTTTCAATGGCCTCGGAGGAACAGAATTTCAATTTCGCCAAGATCCCGTGGCGATTTTTATCTGCCGACTCGGCCGCAGACGGGAGACCTTTACATTTATTGACTAACATTACGATGGCACCGCCAAACATTCCCCAAAAGAATCCTTCCATATTCAATTCCCCCGCTTTCATCTGATTTCCGGTATCGACCGGATCTATTATTGAAGACCCATTTCATTTTGCTGAGCGGTTTCATCCGGTTGAGACGGCTCACCCCCGGCCAGCCGTTCCTCATCAACATCGTCACCAGCAGATATGGCCAGTCTCCCAATCAGTTGCTTTGTGACAGGACCGGATTGTTTCTTTTTTCCGGAATTCAGTTTCATTCTGATCATCGGTTTCATGCCGTTGATACAGGCCACCACCGCCGAGCCGTTGCTGATCAAGGTCGTCACCACCGGAGAAACAATCCCGACCGCCGCCAATGCATAAGCTATAACATTAAAGCTGCCAACAATCCAGTAGCTTTCCTTGATCAGACGGATGGTCTGCTTGCTGATCTCGAAGGCCTTTGGGATGTTCATCAGATTTTCGTTCAACAGAATAACGCCTGCCGTTTCTTTGGCAATGTCGGCACCGCCTCTTACCGAAAAGCCGATATCGGCGTAGGACAGGGCAACGGAATCGTTTATGCCGTCACCGACAAAGGCTACCATATGACCTTTTTCCTTGA
>JACNIU010000214.1 GCA_014382905.1 Desulfobacterales bacterium | reverse complement strand
GTGATCAACTTCAGATGCACCCACATCGGGTGAAAAGGTATTAATAAAACCCGCATACACACAGACGTACCAAAAGGAGAGTCAGTCAACACCATATACACGCTACCGTCTGGTAGTTCTTTCATCGCTATCAAGCAATCGCCTTGTATTAAGTTCATCTTCTTGTCCTTTCTAATTTAATTGCCAACCAGAGCATTGGGGCTACGTGGTAAACGCCAAGCGTTCCGGTCATCGTCTTTCGCCACGAGACTCATGCTTTATCGTTCTGTTCCAGCTCCTTGATTGCAGTTTGTACTACTTCCTCGACAGACCCGTATAGGCTTTGACCGTCACTCCAGACAGCCCCAACCGCAAACGCTTTGCAGAAAGCATTGTTAGCCTCAACCTGTTTCTTTGTCAAACGTTTTGGCTTATCTTTGTCCATCCTGTTCCATAGAATTACGGGGTCTTTCTTGCGTTGGGCAACGTCGCAGAGCTTTGTTTTAAGTCGCTTGATGGTTGCCAGCGATGTAAGGTTTGCCCCGTCCCCAACCTTCATGTACGAAGTGAGTGAGCCGTTGACTACGACAAGCCAGTTTCCGTTTTCAAAATGCGGAATATCTGCTACCCCGCACTCAACGTATCTGCGTCCTACTTTTTTATATACTGTTTTCATCGCTTGTCCTTTACTTTATGTGAATGAATATGACGTTGCGCCTATCCTGTCTTGTCTCTGACTCGCAGAAGTGGGAAAAACAGGCCTGGGCTTTTGCTTCGTCAAACCGATAATTAAAGAAGCACTTTCTACACCCGCCATCGGAAACAACGCATTTAAGCGTATGATCCTGCCACTCAAACTCTTCGCCAACCGCAGGCGCATGGGCAGACTTGCTTCTGGTGGCGTGGTATTGGGGCTTGTTGAATCCGTCGCTCATTTTTTTACCTCATGCTCTTTCTCATGGCATTCCTTACACAAAGCCTGCATCTGTTCAGGCGGGCATAGAAGGTTTTTTCTAATCACTTCAAAGATTTCTTCCCAGTTGCATATACCATCCTTGTGATGTACATACACGCTAACCTCTCTTCCTTTGGCTTTGGAAGCCTTGACTCCGCACGCTTCACAGCAATTCCCAGACGCTTTGAGACAGGCGGCACGCTCACGAGAGCGCAGGAAAAGCTGTCTTAGTGCTGACCGTATGCGTGTGTTCGGGGTGTATGTTAGTTTTTTACCCATTAGAAATCTTCTTTTTTAGCTTCGTGATCTGTCCATTGCGATTAGCAAGCTGGCGTTTCATCGCATCAATCTCATTGATATAATAATTGCATAGCGTTATGTTGTCGTCCCGCTGACTTTTAACAATATCTATAACTTTCTGGTGACTTTTGCACAGCCATTCAATGTTTTCTGAGTGTTCATTGTTAAGCCGTTCAATCTTCTTGCGGTAGGCTTTCTGCGCAACAAATACCAAACAAACCCAAACCAATCCAATCAATCCATAGTTCATTTTCTAGTCCTTTCTGTGGTGGCTATGCTCCTGTGCCCATTTCCATTTAAGCGGGTGATGGTCATGGAGCCAGTTCATAAACTCTTTCGGGTGGTCTTCTACGTGTCCGTGTTCTTCCCTTGTCAGCACGGCGATGTTCTCGGGGGTCAATCTGTACTCTGGGAAAACGGACTTCGGAAGGATGTGATGACCCTCGGTTGAGAGGTATTTCCCATTGTCGTTTCTCAAAAACAAGGAACGGGTGTTTCCCGACATAATCGACGGCAAGCCACGGAATTGCCCCATGAAGGCGCAATAGGCTTTATCCGACTCACTACCCGCCTTAGACCCCGTTCGTGCCTTCACGGGCTTCCTAGAGCGGTTCAGCCATTGTCTCGGCTCGTTGGGGTCTCGCTTTTGTCCCATTAGGGTCATTTCATTCTCCTTGTTTAGCCCGCAGACTGGGCAACCAAATCATTAGCCAACCATTGATTCCTGCTCCGCAGAATCAGCGTTCTGTTTCCTGCTACCCACATCATCCAAAGTGTCGCTCATCTTCGGAATACCTCAGATCAGCTAAGTTTCTCTAATTCGCAAAATATTCCACAGTCGGCGACGATTGGCGGATCATGTCGCCCACGCGACGGGTCAAGCTCGTCCAAAAACACACCGTTGATGCACGACCTTCCAACCTTTCGCTCCATCTCAGCCCGTTGTTTAAACACTTCTGGGAAGTCAACACGGATGCGATTCCAATAGCCCATGCCACCCTTTACGCAACCGACACAATTGTTATTGTGATACCCAAGTTCGTACATCGCTGGGCGAGCAATACCACTTGCGGTCAATATTTTGTGTGCGTGTTCTTTTGAAATACCCTGCTCGATCAACGGGAATCGGTGCTCTTGGTCGTGCATAGTTTCTTCGATGCGGTCAGCGCGATGCTTTTCGGATGAGTCCATTCCCCAAACGTATTTGAAATGCCTACCATGCTCTGCCTCCCACTCCATGCGAACACGCTTCTTTAGCCATCTGGTGCAGTTCGCTCCGGCAACCCCGTTGATGTAACCTTTTCCGTGCATGAATACGGCGTTCTCGACGCACTTGTATGGTGATTGCAGGCGTTCGATCGGTTTACCGAACCACTCTTCGCACTCATCGACAAAGCGGAGCGTGTCGGGGTGTTGGTCGTCTATGTGGATATAGATGATTTTGTCTATTTCATCCATTGCGAGCTTTGTCGCCACAGCGGAACTAACCCCCGCACTAAACCAAGATATAATCAATTTCTTTGGTGTCATAATTTGTCTCCAATTTTTATCCGCATCATGTTCGTTCCTCACATCATGCTTGTCCCGCGAAACGGAAACAGAACAAGCAAATGCACCCTATCGCTTGCTCCGCCGCTCAGGGTGATTTGTAGCGTTAGCGTTCACCCTTCGGGGTCCGTTTTAATCTGGCGTCCTTAATTAGATAATAGATGTCACTAACAACCTCTTGCGTTGAAACGTAATCGCTCATTTTCGCGATCTGTTTGTATTTTTCCTGCATTTGTTTCAGTTCTTTAATCATGCCACCCTTTCACGCTAACCATCGCCTTCACTCTATCGCCGCCTCCGGCACCTCAGAGTGAATAGAGGCGTTAGGAGTCGAACAAGCGGATGGAGAACTACAAAATGGGCCGCGCACTTCCTCATCAAGCGTCGGTTGCCCTTTCATGCGTCTCCTGTAATCTTCAACGGTTTTAACTGTTGTGCCCATTTTGAGTCTCATTCTTAACGTTGGAGACATGCAGGACTCGATACCTGCTCCGGTCGGCTGTTCGGCCTCGTTCCTCGACGGATACAATCCAGTCGTTAGGCCCCAAGTTATTCACCGTCCGTCCCACTGTCTGGCTGTGTGTCCCTTCCACACCGATGTCTCCAACAATTAAATTCACGCTATCTCGCTCCGCTCGAAGTCTGACCCCGGAGCGTTGGCTAGAATGGGATAGAGTCATCAGAATCTTCCTTTTCCGACACGTCCGCAGGGAATGGCGGGGCTTCATCCGGCGGGATTTCTTTCACTCCGTCTGCATCAATACCAAAGTCAGGATCACCAGTTGGAGGCTCGTAGTTCTGGAAGAACTCGTTGCATTTTTCCCAAAGGAAATAGTCCTGATCGTCGTGGTTCCACCCCTTTGGTGTCTTCGCCCAGTCCGGCATTCCGTTGATGCAGTTGTATTGCTGAGCCTGATTGTCCCATTCCTGATAGTAGTTCTGAACCACACGACCGCCCTGAACAACCTTCAAATCAGTGATTGGGTTGCCGTTGCTGTCCACCTTCCCGTTTTTCTTGGGGTGCATCTCAAGGACAACCTCTTTGCTGGTGTCGATGTTCGGCAGGCATTTCAGGAAGTCCGTGAACTTACCATTGTCAGCCGATGTCTGGATGCTGAACGTCTCTCCCGTTTTGAAATCTTTCAGGGTGATGGTTCCGTCGCACCCGCCGAAGTTGCTTTCGGTGATCTCAACGTTCATGAGCATCCCGGCCAGAGCGGGGAAGTAAAGTTCCCATACCTCTTTGCCTTCGTTCTTACCCTTGGTCCGAACTCGGCTGGTTGCCCCGTCCGTCCCCTGTTCCACCCGCTGGGTGAACTTGCCACCCACGATGGTGATGATCCCTGAGTTGCCTCCGCTGATGTCTGTTATGTTTTCTCTGAGTCCCATGATATTGCCCTCCTATTGGCTTATTTGTTATTGGGTTAAATTTCCATCTTCATCTGGTGCGGGTCAACCACCTGCCCGACCGTTTCATCCGAATGCCGAACGCTGTAACTAATCCGTGCCACAACTTTGGCTTGCTGATCGTATGGCGTAATCTTTAAGCCAAGCGCAACCGGATAAACGAAGGCCGATTCTTTGTCGTGCTCTACCAAAGCTGACTGCATTGAACTGTCGATTGTGTCGATGTGTTCGTTGAGCAGACCGCGAAGCTCTGACACTGCCGCTTCAATCAAGTCTGTTTTCATTTCGTTTGTCATCTCACTCTCCTTTCAACTTTGCTACTATCCCGCTAACAATTTTCTTTTCGTCAGCTTGATCTACAATTTCCTCCAATGTGCGGTTCATTGGGAATCCGCGTTTTTTTGTCGGCGGACACTTCAAAGAAATTCTGTGAAGTTTTTTAATTACTCTTGATTCAAGCGTTGTTGTAACTCGTTCTCTCATTTATTCCTCCTTAACGTTCATGCATCATACGTATTATGCGCTAACCGTCAACATTTATTTTCAGTTTGTTTTCCACTTAGTGATTTAAACTTCCGTGTAATGCAACACGCCTTCATCCCTGCGTAGAACAGTGTAACCACCGCCACCAAAGTTGCTCTTTGTCATGCTCAAAACAAAATGATGTTCATCCACAATCTCAGGAAGCCCTGCATCTTGAAAGATTATCACCTGTCTGGCTCCCTTCATCTGCTCCCCTGCTCCGGTTACATCAATCTTTGTGATCGGAACGTCTTCATGGATTTTGTTTATGTGGCTAACTACAGGCATTGCAACATCAGTTTCTTTTGCCACTGCCTGCAAAAGCTTGGCTACATGAGCCTCCTTCTCTGTTCTGCTCTTCCCTTCTGTAAAGATGATGTCCTTGAACCCGTCAATCGTTACGATCTGCACACCATGAACCCGCCTGTAATGCTTTATCCAATAGCAGATTTCTTCTATGTTCATCGGGTTATCCATGATCCAGAATGGTGCTTCGTCTATAAATTCTTTGTATGCAAACATCTTTTTGCGAAGCTCACTCCATTCATGCTGGCATATTTTTTCATATCTGCCGTTAAGAAGCACTCTACCTGTCTCGGCAGAGCGGGCTGAAAACCATTCCCGACACCCGGCCATACGGAGAAGCGTCCTGCGCTTTACGTCTTCCAGGCTGATTGCTAGCGTAGGTATTCTTTCGCCTGCCCAGAAGTCTAGGCACTGAGCCAAAGCCCCGGACTTTCCTTTCCCGTCTCTGCCTACAAATGGAATAACTGATCCTCTTTGCAGTCCGCTTGTGGAGTTGCTGAACCTGTCCCAAGGAAGCGGAATGCCTGAAACAATGCCGTTGTAGGCGTTATCCAGAACGTGGATGTTGTCATCCATGCAGTCGGCTGTGCTTTTCTCTTCCTTGTGGCTTACAATTTGAGTCAGGTTTTCGGAAAGGGATGCAACAACGTCTTTAGCTTCGCTCTCTGAACACTTATCTATCGCCTCACTTGCAACATGAATAACCGCCCGCAACAGCTCCTTCTCTTTCACGATGCCGATGTAGTATTCAGCGTGTGCGGCTGTAGGTGTTTCTTCTACCAGCTTTTCGAGATACTCCCATCCACCGACTGAATGAATCTGTCCTTCCTCCGTTAGATAATGCCCTACCGTTACAAGATCAATAGGCCGTGATTCTCTTTCCATGACCTGAACGGCAAGAAACAAGTGCCTATGAGCAGGGATAAAAAAGCTGTTAGCTGTGATTTCATTATCAGCACAAAGGTTCAAGACCTTCTGGGGGTCGATAATGATTGAGCCAATAACTGAAATCTCTGCCTCTTCTGAATGCGGATGTTCTGTCATACTCTAATCCCTATGCTTGCCCGTTTAGTCTTTCCGAGCTTCTCATCTGTGAACCACACCCCGGCTATCTTGAGCTTCCAGCTTTTAACCCGCTTCCCGTTGCGGTCTTTCCAGTCTTGGCGGGTGTAGTACTGGAAAGCTTCGGTTGCTACGCTACGGCAGGCGTTCTCGTTCTTTCCATGCTTCTTTGCCCAGTCTGCCGACCAAGCTGTGACTTCTGGAATCGTCGGCGCAACCCAAGTTTCTTTGGGAGAAGAGGGCTTTGGAGTTGAGTTGGTTTCAGAACCTTCAACTGAAAGGCCATTCCCCCCTTGGGGGGTTAGGGGGGTGTTTATATCTGTCTCTATATCTGTATCTGTATCTGTATCTGTATCTATATCAGCTTGATTTGCTAACTTGTGCTTCCTTTTGCCAGCATTTGCCAGCTTTTGCTTGGCTCCCTTTCTGCCTGCTACAGAACGGCTTGCACAAATATCACTGTATTTAGAATCATCACGTTTGAACTGATTTATCAGTCCTTTTAGTGCAAAACTAACTACAGGATCATCGACAGAAAATTCTGCATCTGTCTGATATGCGAAGATGGATTTTATAAGAATCCCGGCCTGCTCATCTGAAAGGTCTTCAAGCTGGTCAGCGAAGTCCTTGTAAAGCAGAAATGATTTTTTCTCACTCATCTATATACCTCCCGAAGTTTCGGTCTAATTCAGACCAAGCAATGCGCTTGACCGTGTTGACTTTTGCTTCGGGTAGATCGTAAGACTCAAGAGTTTCAAGAATTGCTCCGACAACTGAATCGCCGGACTTTTGGAACTGTTTGTCAGTCATGTGTCAACCTACCTTTTTTGAATGGCAACCACTGCCGTATCAATTAATTTCCCTTCTTATACCCTTGTCCCCACTCATTGTAAAGCCCTTTCTGTCAAAACAACCGCATAGCCACGGCTGTGTAGAGCAGATAAAAACGACATTCCGCAAACCGCCACCCCGGTTTTTTTAATTTCCATGTCAATTATTTCACCAAGGAAAAACCTGTCAGAAAATGAATTGTTAAATGAGTGATCTGGTTCCTTTCTATCATCGGCGTTAATCACGCCGAGGTCTTTCCGTGTCAGGTAGGGTTCTGTTGTTTCTTCGCTCATTTTAGTCCCTCCATTCATCGTCTTCTACCTTTATAAATTCATCAATCAAATCCAATGCCTTTTCTCTGACTCTGCCGAGGTCGGTCATAGGGTCTTCGTCATCTGGGATAGCTATAGCAACCTCAGAAATAAAATCGAGAAGCACGCAACACCGCCACTTGTAAATTTTCCACTTCATTGGTTTTTTGTATTGTTTACTCATCATAGTCTCCATTGTAGAATTTATCTTTAACCACCTCTGCAAACTCCTTCTCGTCCATGTAGTAATACCGCCTGCAATTGAACGAGCAGAAAGGAAGCCTTGTTCCGTTGCCTTTGTCAAGAAAAGGCTCCCCGCAGAACGCACAGAAGCCCGTTTTAGGAACGTCATTTTTCATTTCTAGCCTCCATGTAAGCAAGCCCCAGCTCAATGCTAAGAACCGTCTTTGCCAGCTCCACCTCTCCCTTCTCGATCAGGTCGTGAATCTCGTAGCACTTCTGCTCTATCTCATAGGGTTCTTTGTTGTGTTTCATACCTCAACCACCTTTCCATATCCCATCTTTGCCACCGCCCTTTCAGCAAACTTCCTTGATTTATACACCTTCGCACAGCTCAAAGAATCCCACTTTTTTCCGCTGGAAGCCAGTCTTTTGTAAAGACCCTCATGCTCGACGACAAACCTCTCAACCTGATACCGAGGTTGTCGGATTCTTGCGTACTCAATCTTCTTTATCGGCCTTGCATTGGGATTCCAACAACAAGTCCCTGACCCGTCTGGGTACTGCATGACGATTGGTTCCCCGCACTTTGAACATTTCATAATTACGCCCCAATCAAAACAGAAAGAGCATAACGAGCTATAAAAAGCATGACAATAAAAGCCGCCACAAGCGTAGACCAAAGCATAATCTGCTCCCCGTTGCTCAGGCCATACATTGGCTCTCTATTCATATCGTATCCAATTAGAGTCCGCCCTCCCCTATTCCACCAGTCTTTTAGTTTTCTCATTTTTATTCTCCTTTGTTTTCCACCTAATTATGTTAGGCGGAATGATTCCTTACAATAAACTGTT
>JACNIU010000077.1 GCA_014382905.1 Desulfobacterales bacterium | reverse complement strand
ATAGAGATCAAGGGTGTGGGTATCCGCAAGACCTACCGGATGGGTGAGGTGGATGTCCCGGTCCTGAAGGGGATCGACCTCAAAAAGGCGCCCATCAGCGAGGTGGAGCAGTTGAGCCGGGTGCCCGGCGTTTCCGACCTGCGGCACCGCATCAGCTATCCGGTCATCGTCGATCTAAGAGGCGCGGACCAGCCCCTCAGCGGGAAACTGCTTTCCCTCCCGGACCAACCCGAGCCTGTCATCAATAATATCATCATCAGGAGTGGTAGCTATTTCACGGGCGAGCGGGAGAACGAGGTGATCGTCTCGGAATCGTTTGCAAGGCCAAAATGGTCCCCATCAAGGTTGGTTTGACCAATGACCATGAGGTAGAGATTGTCGAGGGGGTCAACAAGGGCGATACCGTCATCGTGGCACCTCCCAAGTCTCTGGTGAGCGGGGTCCGCGTGAAGTTTTAGGCGGGTGTTTGAGATCGGACCGTGTCCAGAGGGACGTTGGGAAGAAAAAGGCCCTCATGCCCTTTTGACAACCGAAGGGACCTCAAAACACCCTTTTATGGCCTCGATAGCGGATGTCATCTGAGCGGATGGGACCACCCCTGTAATCGAAGCAATGGTGCAGCTCAATCCCAATAGATCAACACCACCTTTCTCCAACGAAATCAGAAGTTCGCTGATGATGCCGTAGCGGTCGCCAAAATGGGGGCCGTTCATTGAAAAGGTGGATACGGGCGCAAGGCCCCCTGTCTCCGCCTGGGGAGCCATTTTATCCACAATTCGCATATAGTCGCTGTTTTCGGTTATAGGGAGGCAGAAGGCAATAGTTTCTTTTCCATCTTCCTCACAGGGATTGGTGACCAGAAAGGTGAGATTGTGGCCGAGCCTGGCAAATTCCCTGAAGGATGTCCCGAAGTCACCGATCCGGTCATGATCCAGCGTTATCCGCAGGAATTCCTGATGGTCCTGATACTCAAGCCCGTATACTTTTGGCCGCTGCTCCTGGTATGAGGCGACCACCTCTTTGTAGAGCTGTTCCTTTCCCTTTTGGGCGAGTTTCCAGTCGGCGGGTGTCCGGTAGGCACTGAAACTGAAAGGTCCGAAGAGGGCCCTGCTGGCCCTGTTGAGGACATTTTCTTTAAGGATGATGGAGATGGCAGAGGGTGAATTGGCCATTGCATCGGTTTTTACCCCCTCCCGGCCAAAGGCCTCGAACAGGGCGCCGGTGATCTCCGGGTTTTTCTTGTGAGGAAAGAGGGAAAGGATGGTGCTACCCGGGTGATGGCCTGATTTTTGTCCAAAGGTATTTTCCATTAGACGGAGTGCCCTGTCTGCATCTCCGGTTTCGACCGCAATGTTCAACCCCCACGCACGGTCGTCAAAAACGAATGTTGCATAAGGGAGATTTATCTTTTCGTCTGCGATGACACGGAAGCATCCCGAAAGAACCTCTCTTGTCTGTCTGGGGGAGACCAGCGAGATTCTCACCACATTCTTCAGGACTTTAAACCCGCCAAGTTTTTCCATAGGCCCGGATCTTTACAAAAGGTTGCTTACGACCTCCCAGAGACCCTCGGTATCTATCGGTTTGGCGATGTAATCGTCTGCCTCCGTGGACATGCCGTCGGCGTGGGTATATGTGGTCGTCGGCACTGCTTCGCCCACGGCAGTGAGCAGTACGACGGGAATATCCCGGGTCTTCTCGTTTGCCTTGAGTTCCGCGCAAAGGACATAACCGTCTTTCCGCGGCATCATGATGTCAAGGATAATCAGATCGGGGCGTCTTTCTTTTATGGATTCCTGGCCTTCAATACCATCATAGGCCTCCCCCACTTCACACCCCTTGCTCTCTAACATCATTGAAACGGTTTCTACCAGATCAGGATCATCATCTACGACCAGGACATATTTTTTTTCAGACATGAAGAACCTCCCATCTATTGGTCATTAGTCATTGGAATTAATCAATCATAAATCAATAATCATAAATCAACAATCATAAATCCTTTGGTCTTGGGTAAAGCCCGCTGCGCTCAACAATTTCCGGGACCTTTTCTTCCCATTCGATGGCCATGATGTGAAAACCCCGGACCCCTTCGCACTCCTTCAACCGCTGGATGGTCTCCACGCAGATGTTAATCCCTTCTTCGGGCTGTTTTTCTTTGGCTACGCCAGCCATTCTCTTGACCACCTCATCGGGCACATCCATCCCCGGAACCCGGTTTTTCATATATTTGGCCATGCCGGCTGATTTGAAAGGGGTTACGCCTGCGAGGATATAAACCTGCTCATGGAGGTCCCGCTCGCGTGCCTGCTTCATCCAGAGCTCAAATTTATCCAAGTTGTAAATGCACTGGGTCTGGATAAACTCAACGCCGGCCGCAATCTTCTTGGCTAAACGGGGAACCCTGATTTCAAAAGGATCCGCAAAGGGGTTGGCGGCCGCTCCGACAAACATCTGAGGAGGTCGCTTAATGTCGTCTCCCCCTAAAAATTTACCTTCATCCCGCATGCGCCGCACCGTCTGGATCAATTGCATGGAGTCGATATCAAATACGTTCTGGCCCTGGGGGCAATCCCCGAACTGCTGATGATCCCCGGACAGGCATAGGATATTATGGATGTCAAATGATGCAGCGCCCAAGATATCACTCTGGAGAGCGATTCGATTCCTGTCTCTGACCACCATCTGGAGCGTCGGTTCGATCCCCATCAACTTGAGGTGAATGCACGCGGCCAAACTGCAGAGACGGGTGACGCTGGTCTGATTATCCGTGATGTTGATGGCATCCACGTAGTTTCTGATCATTTCAGCCTTCCTGGTGATCGCCTCAGGGTCGCTCCCCCTTGGAGGACCGCATTCAGATGTGACCGCGAGATGCCCGGAAGCCAAGATCTTTTCCAATCTGCTGGGGGTCTTCGTTTTCATTGCATTACGTCCTCCCTTACCACTTTTCTGGGGCCTCCGGCCCGCTCCGTGGACCAATCCTTTATCGGCGTGATTTTCTCATAATCGTCAAGACGGTTCAGTTCGGCTAAACGATCTATAATCAATTGCCAGCCACAGACCAGATCCTTGTTGATCTCACAATGGCCTTTTGTGGACCCCCCGCATGGCCCGTTAAAAAGCCTCTTTGCGCATCGGGAGACCGGGCATATGCCGCCTGTTTTGGCCAAGATGCACTGGCCGCAACCCTGACACCGTTCTGTCCAGACGCCTCTTTCTTCAGTGACACCCATGAAGCAGGTGTCGACCCCTGGCAGGACCGGTGTCCTCATATATTTCTCGGCCATAAATTGAACCCCGACACCGCACGCCAGGGAGATGACCGCATCATACTGGTCAATGCTGTTTCTTATCTCCTCAAGGTATTCGTGGTCGCACTGCCGCTCTAACGTGACCTCATCCACCTTTACATCTTTCCCCTGGTTCATAAAGTACATCCGCAGGGACGAGGCCAGAACGGCGACCTCTCTCTTGCCGCCAGCTTCACACACGGTGACGCATTCGTTGCAACCGACCACGAGTATCTTTTCGTACGGATTGGCCGCCTCAATGATCTCTTCAATCGGCTTTTTTCTTGCCACAATCATATCATATACCCTCCTTCTCCCTCACGCTGCCTTCTTTCTGATAGCTGTTTTGATCGGATTCGGCCCAAATTTTCTTATTTTTTCGGTCATTTCTATTGCAAACTCTGCGAACCGGGGGCCTTCACTGGATGAGAGGTTGTACATCTGGACCCGCTCGCCCCCGATACCGATACTGTCCAAGATCTTTTGGGCCTGTATCACCCTTTTTCGGGCACTGAGATTTCCTGTTTCAAAACGGCACTCTCCTTCCATGCAACCGATGACGTAGACCCCATCGGCCCCCTTCTCAAAAGACCTGAGGAGGTGAATCAGGTCAACCTTGCCGGTACAGGGGATACTGACGATCTTTATATTGCTGGGGTATTGCAGTCGCATCGAACCTGCCAGGTCCGCAGCCGTGTACCCTCAAGCCTGACAACAGAATGCAATAATAATGGGTTCAAAACCTTCCATTAAAGAACTCCTTCCAGCAGGGCATCCACCTTGCTCATCACCTGATCGTCTTCATAGCAGTTGAGTTCAATGATCTTTGCGGGGCACTCTGCTGTGCAAATGCCGCACCCGCGGCAAAGGGCCGGGTCGATCTCACTCACCCCGTCACGATTTATTTTTGGCACACCGTAAGGGCAGGAGCGAACGCATATCAGACATGAGGCGCACCTTTCCTGATCTACCTTTGCGGTGACGACGGAAAGGGTTATCTCCGACTGGGAGAGGAAGGTTGCTGCGCGGGAGGCCGCGGCCATGGCCTGTGAGATGGCCTCGGATATCAGTTTTGGACTGTGTGCCGTTCCGCATACAAAAATTCCTTCACCGGCCATATCGACCGGTCGCAGTTTTACGTGCGCTTCCATGAAATATCCGTCCTGATTCCTCGCTAATTTTATGATGGAAGCGAGTTCCTCGGTGTCTTCGGGTCTCATTCCCGCGCTGAGGGCGAGGAGGCCGGCAGGGATCTGGATATCCCTTTGAAGGACGTGGTCTTTCACGGTCACCAGAACCCCCTCCTCTGAGGATTCCACCCGTGGAGGTTCATCCGCCCGGAACCGGATAAAGATGACCCCCAGTCGCCTTGCCTCCCGGTAGTAGGCCTCCATGAGGCCGTAGGTCCGTATATCCCTGTACAGGATGTAGACGTTGGCCTCAGGGTTCTGTTCTTTGATGTGAAGGGCATTCTTGATGGCACTCTGGCAACAGATCCGGGAACAGTTGGAAAACTCGTCGTTTCGGGAACCCACGCACTGGATCATGACCACGTCATTGAGATCCGACGCGCCCTTCAGATCCAGTCTCTTGGACAGTTCTACCTGGGTAACGACCCTTTCATCCTCGCCGTAGAGGAACTCCCGGGGCGTGTATTCATGCCCGCCTGTGGCCAGCACGACCACACCGTGATCGATTTTTCGTTCGTACATGCCGGGGCCCACAATGACCTCGGTGGTAAAATTTCCTTTAAACCCGCCAAAGCCCACGATAAGGGATTGCGTCAGGACCTGTATTTTTTCGTTGCGGGTAACCCCGTCTATAAGTTCCAGGATATGTTCCTGAATATTGGCACCGTCAATCGTATGGGTCAGCTCCCTTGAGAAGCCGCCTAACTGGGCCTCCTTTTCCACCAGGACCACTTCAAAGCCCTGATTCCCCAGGCCCAGTGCGGCGGTCATGCCAGCGACACCGCCCCCGACCACGAGGGCCCTTTTGTTGACCGAGATACTCTTTGCCCTGAGGGGTTTCAGCAGTGCCGCCCTTGCCACGGCCATCCTTATGAGGTCCTTGGCTTTGTCGGTTGCCGATTCAGGATCATTGCCGTGGACCCATGAATTCTGGTTCCTGATATTGGCCATCTCAAAAAGCTGCTTATTGAGCCCGCACGCCTGCAGGGTCTCCTGAAAAAGAGGCTCGTGGGTCATGGGAGAACATGCGGCCACAACGATCCTGTTGAGACCCTGCTCTTTTATCACCTCTTTCATCCTGTCCTGGGTGTCCTGTGCACAGGTGAAGAGGTTCTGATCCACATGGGTCACAAAAGGGAGGGTGGATGCGTATTCGGCCACGGCCGGCACATCCACGATGCCACCGATGTTGGTGCCGCAGTTGCATACAAACACACCAATCTTAGGCCCTTCACCCGAGACATCCCTCTCTTCAGGGATCTCCACGCTCCTGGTGTCGGTGCCCCGTGCGTCGCTCAGGTCGACACCCGCTGCGCAGGATGCGGCACTGGCCTCTGTAACAGACTGGGGGATATCTTTCGGACCCTGAAAGGCGCCGCACACGTAAATCCCTTCCCTGGACGTGGTAACGGGGTAAAAGGTGTCGGTGTGACAGAATCCGCTTTCGTTCCTTTCGATTCCCAGATTTTGGGCTAATTCCGCCACCTCCGGAGAAATTTCCATGCCAACGGAGAGGACGACCATATCAAACCGTTCTTCTCTGATCTCCCCATCCTCGGTGGCGAATTTCAATAAGAGATCATCACTCTCTTCCACCGGGTCGATCGTGTGCACCCTGGAACGTATGAAGCGGACCCCGTGCTTGTCCCGGGCATTGTTGTAATACCCCTCAAAATCCTTGCCATAGGTCCTCATATCCATGTAGAAAACAGCGCACTCCAGACCGCTTCCAGCATGTTCCTTGGCAATGATCGCCTCTTTCACCGCATACATGCAGCAGACAGAAGAGCAGTAGCCATGATCGCAACGGTTAATATCCCTTGATCCCACACACTGGAGCCATGCGATTTTCCCTGGCTCCTTCTCATCGGAGGGTCTCGCCAGATGGCCCATGGTGGGGCCCGAGGCCGAGAGTATCCTTTCAAACTCCATGGAGGTCACAATATTAGGAAGCTTGGCGTAATTGTAGGTCTCGAATTTTGAGGGGTCAAAAGGGCGAAACCCCGGAGCCAAGATGATGGAACCTACGTTCAGGCTGATCGTTTCACGTTGCTGCGCATGTGTCTCCCTTGTTACTGCACCCGGGCCACAGGCCTCAACACACTGAAAACATTCGCAGCAGTACCCGCAATTGAGACACCGGTTCGCCTCATTTTTTCCGGTCTCTTCGTCATACCCCTGTTCCACCTCGTCAAAATTCCCGGTTCTCTTTTCCATGGGAAGCTCGGGCATTTTTACCCTGGACTTTGTGGGTTCATCTGCCGCGATCGGCCGGTAGACAGGGTCTTCGTTTGAAACAGGCGCGCGCCCCTCTGCCATCTCCTTACCGTCCAGATATCGGACAATGGACTCTGCGGCCTCCCTTCCGGCAGCGATGGCACCGATGGCGACCCACGGGCCGGTCTGGACATCCCCGCCGGCAAAAACACCGTCACGGTTGGTTGCATAGGTCACCGGGTCCACCTCAAGGGTCCCCCAGCGGGAAACATCGAGGCCTTCGAGGTCCTCAATGGCAGAAAGATCCGGCCTCTGCCCGATGGCAGGAACAATCTGGTCGATCTCAATCTCGTACTCACTCCCCGGAACAGGTATGGGGCGTCTCCTCCCCGATGAATCGGGCTCCCCAAGCTCCATACGAATACATCTGAGCCCGATGACCTCTCCGTCTCGGGTCAGGATCTCCTGGGGAGCGGAGAGATAGGTGATCTTGGCCCCCTCTTCCTCAGCGGCCTGGATTTCCTCTTCCCAGGCCGGCATCTCCGCACGGGTCCTCCGGTATATGATGTTGACTTCCTCAGCACCCAGGCGGAGTGCTGAACGGGCCACATCTATGGCCACGTTCCCACCCCCTATGATGGCCATATTCTTACCCACGGGGGCTTTTCCGGAAAGGTTTACTTCTCTAAGAAAATCCACCCCCTGCCGCACCCCTCTGGCGTTTTCTCCCGGAATCCCAAGCTCAATCCCCTTATGGGCGCCCATGGCCAGGTAGACTGCCTTGTAGCCGTCGTCAAAAAGATCGTCCACGGTCAATTCATCACTGAGCGGGGTATTTGTCCTGATCTCCACCCCTAAGTTGGTAATGAGTTCGATCTCCCGATCAAGGATGTCCCGCGGGAGACGGTGTGCGGGGATACCTACCCGCAACATCCCACCGGGTTCTGGGAGGGCTTCAAAGATGGTGGATAAGACCCCTTTTCTGGCCAAGTGGTAGGCCGCGGAAAGACCTGCAGGGCCGGAACCGATGATGGCAACTCTCTCCTCACGTAGGGTCAGGCACCTGACCTCCACTTCTCTGGGATCAAACTGGTCTGCTGCCAGCCGCTTCAGGTCGCGGATGGCCACCGGCTGATCAACATCGCACCGCCGGCAGGCGGTTTCACATCCTCGAGGACATATCCTTCCCAAGACGCCCGGGAGCGGAAGATCCTCCATTATGATCTTGAGGGCTTCCTCGTACTTCCCCTGGGACACCATCTGCACATATCCCTGAACATTAAGCCCGGCCGGACAGGCCGAGCGGCAGGGGGCCTTATCTACCTTCTGTATGGCAAAGGCCCCGGGTATGGCCTGGGCATATTTCTTGAATATAGCCTTCCGTTCGCTCATGCCCTGATCATACTCGTTGGGGAGCGCTACGGGGCACGCCCTGCTGCAATCGCCGCAGGCAGTACATTTTGACGCGTCGATGTAGCGGGGGGTCTGGCGGAGGGTCACCCTGAAATTTCCTTTGGAGCCCTCAACCTTTTCCACCTCTGCACAGGTAACCAGATGAATATTCAGATGCCGGCCGACCTCGACCAGTTTCGGCGAGATAATTCACATGGCGCAGTCATTG
>JACNIU010000107.1:4674-8390 GCA_014382905.1 Desulfobacterales bacterium | reverse complement strand
TTCCTATGAAATGATCCACTTATTTACGTCCTTTGGGAAAGAGACCCTCACGGTCCCCGACTTTTTTTCAAGACGCTGAAGTATTACGAATGTTTGAGACCTCGATCGTTATTTCTGGACAAACTCAGGGCTTGTAAGGGCTTTTAAAAACGCCACCAGGTCTGCCTGCTGCTCCTCTGTCAGATTGAGAGAGCGTATTCCGCCGCTCAAGAGCTCGGGCAGAGGGTCGGTCTCTTTCAACCGCCCTCCGTTATTATAGAATTGCACCACCTCTTCGAGGGTCTTGAGGCTCCCATCGTGCATGTATGGGGCGGTCAGTTCGATATTCCTCAGCGTAGGGGTCTTGAAAGCGCCGATGTCCGTGAGATCGCGTGTCACCGCGTACCGGCCGAGGGAGGATGTTTTCGGGTTGCTGAGCACGGCGATATCGGTTCCTCTCTTTTTCACATCCTCAACCGCAGCCGATAGTTCATCCAGATCCCGCGGCATCTGGTTGGCCGACACCCCGATCATATGAAAACGGTTATCGGTAAAAAGGGCCTGGGTCTGCTCGATCACGTGACATGAGACGCACCGACCCTGCCCGATGTAGATATCCAGCCCCCGGATCGCCGCAGGGCTCATAGCCCTCTTGTCGCCTCCAAAATAGTACCTGTCAAATGGAGAGTTGCCGCTGATCAGCGTTCTTTGAAAGGTCGCAAGCGCCTGCTTTACTTCAGTCATGGTGATCTGGTTGCCGGTCTTGCCAAAAGCCTTCTTGAAGAGCTCGGTATATTCCGGGTCGGTTCGAACGATCTTGAGAATGGGTTCGTGGTCTTTAAGACCCATTTCGACCGGGTTCAGGAAGGGCTGGGCCGACTGGGTCTCAAGCGAAGGCTCGCGTCCGTCCCAGAACTGGGTGCGGAGATATGCCGCATTCATGACCGTAGGTGCGTTTCGAGTGCCTTTGAGGCCATTAATCCCCTCTGATACGGGGAGGGCATCGGCAAAGCCCTTCTTCCTGTCATGACAGGTTGCACAACTGACCTTTCCTGTGCTGCTGAAGCGGGTGTCGTGGAAGAGTTTATCACCCAGTTTTACCTTCTCAGGGGTGATAGGGTTATCGGCCGGAACCGGAACCGGCGGGAGGCCGACGGGGGCAGCAAACGCGACGCAGGCCGCAAACATGGCTGCCATTACCCCCATACGCAACGTTCCTCTAAAATAGCCAACTGTTGTTTTCAACGTCCCTACCTCCTTTCTTCCTGATCTGTTCTCGGGTTCCGGGCAGAAAGCATGGGTGCTCAAGCCAAAACCTTCCGGAACACCCTGTTTGCCTTCACGCCAACTATCAAAAAAAACCTCTTGGAGCTTATTCCGAGACCATCGTTAAAGGTCATTGTTGATCCTTCCAGAAGGTAGACAGGGCGGTGCAACCCAGGTGTTGAGCAGAGTGTAGTACCCGCGTTATTCGGTGACGGATGACCTCTCAGCCCTTCTCAAGGACCAGCACATCAACCTTCCCTTCAAGCGCCTTCTCAAAATTAAGCGCGTCCTGGACATCGCCCACAATCGCACCGTAATGCATCGGGATGGCGAGCTTGGGATTGATGGCGAGGGCGGCCTTTACGGCCTGGTCCGCGGTCATGACATATGTCCCCGATACCGGCAGAAGCGCGATATCCACCTCGAGGTTCTTCATCTCCGGGATGAAATCGGCGTCGCCCGCGTGGTAAACCTTGACCCCCTCGGTTTCCACGACAAATCCCAGCCATCCGTTCTTTTTCGGGTGAAAATCTTTGTCTGTGTTATAAGAAGGAACCGCCTCGATCTTTACGTCCCCTAAATCAACCGTGTCTCCGGGTTTCACAACCCTCACATCACCCGTGAGCTTTTTTGCAGAATCCTTCTCCGTGACAACAACCGTATCAGGGCCCTGAATCTTCTGGACGTCCTCCGGCGAGCAATGATCAAAGTGCTCATGGGATATAAGGATCACATCAGCCACGGGTCCGCCTTCGATCTGATACGGGTCTATGTAGACCGTCTTCCCGGCATCAATCCGAAACCCGTCATGCCCCAACCACGTAATCTTATCAGCAAAAGATCTTATCATTTTAATATCCTCCTACAAAAAATTATCGATTATTGGCTAATTTGGCTCTAAGATTATCTTGTGGTCCACGAGAGAAAACCGCTTGATTTTGGCGTTGATTGTCTTTACCTCTCCAAATATGTTGATCATCTTTACCTCATCGTTGCGATTTTCCAAAGATTCTATTCCTTCAAAAACCATCTCCTCCTTGCCATCCCTCAAAATATAGGCGGTTGATTCGCACATTTTCAAGCCATCTCCTTTACAATTTCTATAACCTGGTTTACCAGATGGGGCAAAGGCTCACCTGAAATGCCAACCACGGCAACCTTCTCCTGCGTGAGTGGAATCAGGATCTTTTTTGCCCTGCTTGAACTCACTGCCGACGCCATGTTTGCAGTGACCTCACCCATCATCGCGTTGGCCATCAAGATTCCGAGGGGCCCAATGATGACATCCACCATGCTGCAGGTAACAACAATGGCGTTCTCCCCTGTGCCACCCCTGTTGGCCCCGGCTTTCATCATCCTCGACGTTGCAATGGAATTGGTCCCAAGGGCTAAAATCTCAGGGCCACCACCCATCGCCTCTCTCAGGCCCTTTATGACGGTCGCCCCGATACCGCCGCCCTGTCCGTCCATTACCATCAGTTTCATGTTTTCAATCTGTCAGCGGAGCGCCATAGACGCCCAAAAAAAAGATTTGCATCCTTGATCAAAAAAATATATTTTCGTTACTGAAAAACTCGCTACGTGGTTAAATAGCTGAGTTTTTAAGTGATTGCCATAATTTTTTGTCATGTCGTTTGCTCGAAAATTCGATCTCGACGTGCTTGAAGCCCTAAGCATAACAAAGATGATGAAGCCTGTAAAGGACCCTTAAACCCCTCGACGGAGAGAATGACGGATGCCGGAATATCAATCAATCCTTTTTGCCATCGCGGCCTACGTCATCGGCTCAATCCCTTTTGGAAAAATCATTGCGGGAAGTGTGGCCCGCATTGATATCACCCAGCGGGGGAGCGGCAACATCGGCGCCACCAATGTCGCCAGGGAACTGGGCATGAAATGGGGGGTCATCACCCTCGTTCTTGATGTTCTCAAGGGTCTTGCCCCTGTGCTCATCTTCTCTCTCTATGTTTCTCGGACCGGGGCTCCATATGAAACCGTCCTGGCCGCCATCGGCCTGTGCGCCTTATTGGGGCACATGTTCCCTGTTTTTCTTAAGTTTCGGGGAGGAAAAGGGGTAGCTACCGCATTGGGCGTTTACTTAGCCATCTCCCCCTTATCATGTCTTTGTGGTCTGGTCCTTTTCGTCCTGATCGTCATAAAATGGGATTTCATATCCCTGGGGTCCGTCATTTCAGCAGGAGCCATGCCCCTTTTTCTCATATTATTTGGCAAGCCGCAGCCCGTCATCATTGCCTCATTGATCATGGCGCTCCTCATCTGCTATAAGCATAAAGAAAATATTCAAAGACTGATAAAAGGAGAGGAACGGAAATGGAAGGAGAGGAATGTTCAGGCTAACCGCTCAAGCAATCTGTCTAACTCGTCATCTGAATAGAAATATACCAAAATATTGCCCTTCCCTCCCCGCCGCTTGATCTCAACTTTGGTACCCAGAGACCGTTTGAGGTTAT
>JACNIU010000107.1:0-4368 GCA_014382905.1 Desulfobacterales bacterium | reverse complement strand
GTGATTGAGGAACGATCTTTGCCCAATCTCTTGGCCAATGCGTCCTGCGTCATCCCGGTTTCTTCCAATAATTTCCCGTAGGCACCCGCCTCTTCTATGGGATTAAGGTCTTTTCTGTGAATATTCTCAATCAGCGCCAGTTCCAGGGACTCGGAAGGGGTCGACTCCCTCACAACAACCGGAACGCGTGCAAGGCCCGCCTTTTGTGCCGCCCGCCACCTCCTCTCCCCGGCGATAAGCTGATACCCTGCCTCTGTCCTGCTGACCAGCAGCGGTGTAATAATCCCTTTTTCCCTGACTGAGGCCACCATTTCGTCTAATTCATCGGGCGAAAAACTCTTTCTGGGCTGATAAGGATTCGGCTCAATCGTTTCCACGGGGCATTGGAAGAACTCCTCTTCCCTGTCATCAAGCCTGTCAGCGTCCGGAATCAACGCCGATAACCCCTTTCCAAGGGCCTTTCTTTTTGCCATCGCAGCCTACTCCCTCCCGATCAGCTCCCTTGCAAGGGCCAGATAGCTCTGTGCCCCCTTGGAGCCTATGTCATATAAAATAATTGGTTTCCCGAAACTTGGGGCCTCGCTTAAGCGGACATTACGGGGGATCACCGTCTTGAAAACCCGCTCTTTGAAATGGGCCCTGACCTCATCCTCCACCTGGCGTGAAAGATTGTTCCGGCTATCGTACATGGTCAACACAATATCCGTCAGCCGGAGCGCCGGATTAAGGCCCCTTTTTGCCGCCTTGACCGTCGTCAATAGCTGTGACAGACCTTCTAAGGCATAATACTCGCATTGAAGCGGAACCAGAACAGATTCTGCAGCCGTAAGGGCATTTACCGTCAGAAAGCCTAAAGACGGGGGGCAGTCCAGAAAAATATAGTCATACCTCTGCCTGAGAGCGGCGATCGCATTTCGGAGACGAAATTCCTTCCTCTCCATGGAAACCATCTCCACCTCTGCGCCGATCAGGTTCCTGGTGGCGCCAATGAGATGAAGTCTTGGAAGGAGTGTCTCGGTAATCGCCGCTTCCGAAGGCATATCCCCTATCAGGATATCATAGAGGCCTTGTTTGAGGGTGGTCGGATCCACGCCCAGACCGGTGGTGGCGTTCCCTTGCGGGTCGCAGTCAATCAGGAGGCAATCTTTCTCTCCTGCGGCAATGGAGGCAGAGAGGTTTACGGCAGTTGTGGTTTTTCCCACACCGCCCTTCTGGTTCGAGATAGAGATTACATGTCCCATAAAGTGGACGAAGACCGCCTTATCGGCTTGATTTGAGAAATGCTGCGTTGATAGTATCACAAAGCCTAGCCCGGGCAGGAGCAAGGATGCGAACATAGCCAAAGGATTGATAACACAAACACCTGAGATTGAAAAGCCAAAACCACGTTTCACGTGAAACATCTGTTTACGACTTTAAAGGCCATTATCCTCTGCATGTGACCCGATGTTTCACGTGAAACATTCGGAGGCCAACCTCTCCAGGGAACCCATACGCAAATCTCCGGCATCAATGCCTGGTAAAATCCCTTCCCATATTGCTGCTTTTGGGCTATAGGAAAAGGTATGAAAATCAAGCGGTCTGGTTCGGACGGAAACGACCCCCGATCGCTATGAACGGAGAAACCGTAACCATCATGACAAGAACAGAAAGGACAGGCGATGGGAACGAAACGGTTTGTCGATCTCAGTATCCCTATTGAAGCAGACCTACCCAGCGATCCGCCAATGATGATCCCCCGGATCGACTATGCTGACCATGTTAAAGGGGCCGAGCAGATGGAAGCGTTCTTCCCGGGTGTCAGGAAAGATCAGTTGCCGGGCGGCCTGGGTTGGGCAGTGGAAACGATCTCTCTCACCACCCATTCGGGTACGCACCTGGATGCGCCGTATCACTATCATCCCACCATGGATCAGGGGAAGCCCGCCCTGACCATCGATCAGATACCCCTGGACTGGTGTTTCAGTGATGGGGTGGTCCTCGACTTCCGGCACAAGGCCGATGGGGAAAGAATTACAGCCAAGGACATAAAGAACTCCCTCGATGACATCCGCTATGAAATCAAGCCGTTAGACATTGTGCTCATTCAAACCGGGGCTGACAGGGCCTGGGGAACAGAGAAGTACCTCGTTACAGGCGCGGGCATGGACAGGGAAAGCACCCTCTTTCTGACCGAACAGGGGATACGGGTGGTCGGGATTGATGCCTGGAGCTGGGATCGGCCCCTCCCCTATCTGGCGAGAGAGTTCCAGGAAACAGGGGATCCCAGAGTCCTATGGGAGGCCCATTTTGCGGGGATCGAGGTTGGCTATTGTCACATGGAAAAAATGGCCAACCTGGCAGCCATCGGGAAGCCCTTCGACTTCACGGTCTGTTGTTTCCCGACCAACATCAAAGGGGCCAGCGCGGGCTGGGTGAGACCTGTCGCCATTGTTGACGAGGCACCTTCCTCCTGAACTCGCTCAAGCCACTATCCCCTTTTTCAGAAGTTAAGCTGGAAACGTCCCTGAAAGATGTCTGCATTCCCGTTATCGATGAGGGGCGCGGCGCGATCCCTGACGTCGGCATGGATATAGTTAAACATAATCCGGATGTTGGGGTCGATATACCAGTTGAGACCCGCCGTGAGGTTGCCTTCCTTTCCCCCCCTAATGTTCCCCCCGTTCAGATCCACATAAGAGACCCGAAGACCCAGTTCCCAGGCCCCCCATCCGCCTCCTGAGAACTGGAAATTGTCGTTGGGTGTTACCTGGGAAAAGATCCCCTTTTTCATATCATAGCGACGATGCTCTCCGGTGAGAAAATAACTGCCATACAGGTAACCACCCCAGAACCCGGGGTCGCCCGCTGTACCCGCGTTCACAAAGGCCTGCACATACTCGGCCTGAAATGAGAGCGGACCCAAAACAACGGCCCATTCCGGGTTTATCATATGCACACTGCCGGTAAAAAAAGACCGGTATTGACGAGCCTTTTGTCCGTTAGGTAAGACTCGGGCAGGGCGCTCACTTTCAACCACGAGCTTTCCCTCTGTTCATTTCGGTCCTGGTACGTATAGGAAAGACCTACGTGCATCAACCGGGTGCCATCCTCCGTATGCCACGGAAGGCCGGTGATCCGCCCGGTGAAGGCATAGCCAAAGATATCGGAGAGCTGATCCTTGGCATTCCCCACATCGCTAAACGAACCGGTAAGCATGAAAGCGCCGGCAGACCATGTCATCCGCTCTTCCAGGGCCGTGTTCTGGCACATGATCCCCACATCCCTGCTGGGCGCAAATACCAGGGTAGAGAGGGCCCTTTCCATAAAAGTCAAATTTGTGCTGCTGGCGAGTTCTTCTAATGAAAACGGCTCCTTCATATGCCCGACCCTCAGGTCCCCGACGACCGGAAGGCTCCTCAGCCCGACCCATATATCCTTAATTTCTCTTATACGCGCAAAATCGATCTCAAACTTGATGTCGACGGTGTCATAAAGGGTTGTGAATGTGTTCAGCCTCAACCGGCGAAAATCGGTATTGTAACCTCGCAGACCGGGGAAGCCCCTTTCCAACTCACTGTCGGACCCGGTATAACCGGTGTCCAGCATAACGATCCCCCCGATCTGGATCTTTACGGCCTTTTCCCTGCTCACCAGACGAAGCCTGTCCTTCCAGTAGATATGAATTCCGGGGAAGGTGATATCTGTCTTCCTCAGCGTTTGCTCCAAAAAACCACAGTGATCGGTCTCATTGTTCGACGCCCCGGCAGGCACAGCTAAACAGAGAATCAACAACACACTCTTGAAGGCAATAAATCCCTTCCATCCGCACTTCAAATTGCCGAACAAATAAGGGCTCCCGCACCATCTTGATGAATGAATCAACATCACTCCTGCTTACTCTGCCCGCGCCAAATCGACCCCCACCCCGTCTATATCTTGACGCCGCTTCAACAAAACGGCTATAAGGTTGATGCACTCGTAAAAACACTCTTATCTCGCGCAAAGGACGCCCACAAAATGAATAATGTCAATATTACCTCCGCGTTCTCTGCGGGCTCTGTGAGAAATCTGACTTTTTGCGAGACCATCAAGGTTAAATCAAAATAAGGATACCCCGCTTGCAGATCAGCCGCAGGAGGCATAGCATACACCACAATTTTCAGGTTTAGTACGATCTTCTTCAGAAAAAGCAGGCTTTCCATCGCCCGAAACCGTATAGAGACCTTTGAAAAATGTTCAATTTTGGTCAAGATCAAGCCTCTCTCCGAGGCGTAGGCTCTACGAGCCGGAGGCCGGCCCAGAGGGGCCTACGCCCCGGAGGGGAAGGCGAGAATTTCAACCACAGGAATATATTGAATATTTCGAGGATTGAAATTTGAGTCTGAC
>JACNIU010000075.1 GCA_014382905.1 Desulfobacterales bacterium | reverse complement strand
CCTTATCAGGAAGAAAACCATTAACGCTGATATACCGGCCGCCAAGGCGGATGTCAGACGTATGGCAAACGCATTTTCACCGAAGAGGGTGATGGATAGGGCGTTGAGCCAATACCCCAAAACCGGTTTTTCAAAATATCTGAGACCGTTCAGATGAGGGACCACCCAGTTTCCTGAAGCGATCATTTCCCGTGGAATCTCGGCGTATCGTGTCTCGTCAGGAATAGCGAGGGGCCGCACCCCAAGCGGCAGGATGTAAAGGAAAAGGAAAAGGATTATTACGGCAACAGAATACTTCCTCATGACTGAACTACTTATGGTGCCTTTACCTGACAGGAAACCCATCCCTCGCGGCCAGGGATCTCTCTTGCAGCAATTGTTGAGTGTTTAACCTCATGTGAATCCGTTAGTAATTCTCCAAGAGGGACAAAGTTCGCGCCGGCAGAATGCGCCATCTTCAGGAATCGATTAAACATCTCAAGACAAGCGATCCCTTCCACCTCAGCGTGAACGGTCAAGACATTGAGCTTTTCCGGTCTGATAAGAGAAAGCATGTACTCATTGTAATTGTTTTCTGATATGCCCTTGTGCCCGATGACTTCGTCGTATGTGGGAAGGGTAACGGGGATCTGGGGCTGACGGAGCACTTCTCCCCGTATCAGGGGGTAAAAAATCGTTTCTCCCCTGCAGTCACTGTTATAGGTAAAAGGGAATTTCGTCTTTTCCAGGAGGACGATATCGGTGCATTTCCATGCAGGACTTGCGGAACTGGCAGGGGGGCGGCCAAGGATACCCCGCAGAAAAGAAACTCCCCTACTGAGGGAGTGATAGATGTCATCACTTTTCATTCTCTCTATCTTTGTCTGCCACCTGTGATGATCCCATGCGTGGAGCCCCACTTCATGTCCGGTATCCGAGACCGAGCGCATGATATGGCCGAATCTCCGGCCAATAACAGGTCCCGGCCAAAGAGTCCCCCTGAAGAGGATGTCCCACCCATAAAGGCTTGAGGCCTTTGTCCTCAGCATCTTCAGGAAAAAACCGGGACGGATCAATCGCCACAGGTGCCGGCCCATGTTGTCAGGCCCGACCGAGAAGAAAAACGATGCCCGGATTGCATGTTCAGCCAAAAGCTTGCATAACCTCGGGACGCCATATCCGGTTCCTCTGAAGGTATCAACATCGATCCTCAGGCCTACATACATGGGAAACCCTGCTGTCTCTTAGTCACACACCACCGATTCCGCATCTATTATCTCAAACTCTCCACACCTGATGGCTTCCCTCAGAAAAAAGTCCAAGGTGTTTTCAACGGATTGTTCAAGTCCCACGGCAGGCGTCCAGTTCAACAACCGCCTCGCATTTCGAATACTCGGTTTGCGGTGAGCCATATCCTGGTAGCCTTCGCCGTAATAGGCCCTGCTTTCAACCTCCCTGAAACCTGCAAAGGGCGGAAATCTTGAATGGAGGAGATGCTGCTTGAACCTATTTACTAAAAGCTCAGCCAATTCCCTAATGCTGGCCTCGTTTGCGGGATTGCCGATGTTGATGATCCTGCCGTCGCAGACACCTCCCCGGTTCTCTATAATCCTGTAAAGACATTCGACACCATCAGAGACATCGGTGAAGCATCTTTTCTGGTTGCCGGAATCGATGAGCTGGATCGGGGTGCCCTCAACAAGATTCAGGATGAGCTGCGTGATAGCGCGTGAACTGCCGATACGCGCTGACATGAGGCTGTCCAATCTCGGGCCGACCCAGTTAAAAGGCCTGAATAGCGTAAACTGGAGCCCCTCTTGGGCGCCATATGCCCAGATGACTCTGTCTAACAGCTGCTTGCAGCAGGAGTAAATCCAGCGCTGCATCCGTATGGGACCTAATACCAATCTGGAATGATCCTCATCAAAATTCTCTTCATCGCACATCCCGTACACCTCGGAGGTGGACGGGAAGACAATACGTTTTCCATACTTGACACAGTATCGCACTACCCTGAGATTTTCTTCAAAATCGAGTTCGAACACCCTTAATGGGTTCCGGGTGTATTCAATGGGTGTCGCAATTGCAACCAGCGGTATGACAATGTCGCATTTTCTGATGTGGTATTCGATCCACTCGCGATGGATCGAGATGTCACCTTCATCAAAATGAAACCCCGGGCTTCCCAGCAGGCGCTGGATATAGTCAGATCGAAGATCCATCCCGTGTACTTCGTATTTTCCGCTCTCCAAAAGCCTTTCGCTCAACGCGTTCCCTATAAAGCCGTCAACACCCAAGATCAGGACATTCTTTTTCCTGCCCGCTTCTATCCGGCTGGTTGCCCGTTCTCCAAAACACATCCCCTCCACGAGACCGAGTTCAGCGGCCAATTGAGACCCGCTCATGTAAACACCACTTTCTGTCTGACCGAAATCAACGCTGACAGCGCCATTCCCGCATGCGATCACCAGAGGGTCGACCGAAAGAATCGTTCCCGGCCTTGACCCATCCCCTATGTCTTTTATTTCCGTAACGGTCCAGAGGAGGCATTTCCTGTTACCCACGTGGCTAAAGGCCCCGGGAAAGGGGAGGGACACCGCCCTTACCAGGCCCCTGACTTCCGTCGCAGTTTTGGTCCAGTCTATTTCGCCATCCTCCGGACCACGGCCACCATAGTATGTGGCCGCGGCGTGATCCTGGGGATGGCGTGGCGCCGTACCCGCAGCTATTTGAGGGAGAACATCGTCGAGCATCTCAAAAGCGGCTGTCGCAGCTTTTTCGTGAAGAGATCTTGCCGTGTCATTCCCGGATATTCTGATGCCTTTCTGACACACAATATCGCCGTCGTCCGGGCGGGGTGTCATGTAATGGAGTGTAACACCGGTTTCCTCCTCACAATTTACGAGGACCCAGTTGATCGGGCATCTCCCCCGATACTTGGGGAGCAGGGAACCATGGAGATTCAGGCATCCCATTGGCGGGATATCCAGTATGGGGGATTGCACGAGATTGCGGTAGTAAAAGGAAAAGATAATGTCAGGCTCAATTTCCCTGATCTTCTTAACCCAGAGGGGGTGGTTGATGTCTTCGGGGGCATACACTGGGATGTTCAGGGCTGCAGCAAGCTCTGCAACGGATTCAAACCAGATGTTCTCACCCGGGGAATCTTTGTGGGTAAAGACCGCGGCGATTTCAAAGCCGTGCCGCTCGAGCGCTTCAATCCCTCTGCATCCGATATTGTGATAGGATAGAACCACTGCTTTCATATGTATATCCTCTCTTAACAGTACGCAGTTTACTTCCTGCTGCTTACTCCACACTTTTCAGGTAGCTTTTTCCGACGACGCGCTCCACAAAGTATCTGGGACGGGCCCTCACGTCACTGTATATCCGGCCGATGTATTCTCCGAGCAGACCCATGCCGAGGAACTGGGCGCCGATGAAAATAAAAAGAATGGCAAACAAGGTAAAGACACCGGCAGCAGCCCAATCAGGGCCGTAGATTAATCTCATCACAAAGAGAAATATACCGAAGCCCACTCCGAGGGCCGATATGAGTACGCCGAGCACGTTCAACAGGCGCAGCGGAAACGTTGTCATACTGGTTAACAGATCAAACTGAAGATTAATGAGCTTCCAGAGCCCGTACTTTGAATCGCCGGCAGGTCTTTTTGCGTGATGAACGTCTATCTCGGCGGTATGCCCTGCGAAGTTGTTGGCAAGTACAGGGATAAATGTGCTCCTTTCGTGACATTGGAGCATGGCGTCAACGATTCGGCGGTGATAGGCCCTCAGCATGCAGCCGTAATCATGCATTTTCACACCGGTGGACATCTGCACGATTTTGTTGATCATGATGGAGGCTGCCCTTCTGAAAAACGTATCGCGCCGGTTCATCCGGACGCTTCCAACCACATCAAACCCTTCCTCGGCCTTGTTGACCAGCCTCTCGATTTCCTCGGGCGGGTTCTGGAGATCGGCGTCCAACGTAACGACGATATCTCCCCGTGTCTCTGCAAATCCGGCCATAATCGCCGAGTGCTGGCCATAATTCCTGTTCAAAAGGATCCCCACGACCCTTCCGGGATTTTGCGATGCGACCCTTTGGATCATATTTCGTGAGTCATCGGAACTTCCATCGTCAACAAGAATAATCTCAAAATCCCTTTTCATCCCCAGGCACGTTTTTAAGCACCTGTCTAACAGCTCTTCGAGGTTCTTCTCCTCGTTAAACACGGGGATGACAATGGAGATTTTTGGTTGTTGATTGTCGATTGTCGATTGGTCTTTTTTCATTATTTACTCAGGACTTCCTTGATTGCTTCAACGACGTCATCCACATCTTCAAACGTCATGTCCGGGAAAAGGGGGAGCGAACATATACGGTCTGAATTCCATTCAGTGATGGGGAGCATGCCGCGGTGTGTGCCCATGGATTCTTTATAGTATCTCTGGAGATGAACGGCTCGGAAATGGAGTCCGGTTCCAATATTCCTCTCCTTCAGTTCACCCATAAAATCGTCCCGGCCGAGCCCGGTCCGGTCGATATCGAGTCGAACGATAAACAGATGCCAGGCATGCCTCGTGGTATCAGACGGAACCGATAGAGGCATGATCTCATCCATCTCGGAGAGCAATTCACGGTATCTGACGGCGAGGGCTTCCCTTTTTTTGATGAACCCATCGATACGCGCAATCTGTCTCAGACCGAGAACGGCCGACATATCTGTCATGTTATACTTGTACCCGGGCTCCAGGACCTCAGCCTGGGGTGATCGGCCCTGTGTGTGGCGATCATAGGCATCCACACCAAGCCCGTGAAACTTCAACCGGCTGATACGGTCCACGAGTTCACGATCATCAGAGCAAAACATCCCCCCTTCACCGGTGGTGATGTTCTTGATGGGATGAAAAGAGAAAATCGAGGTCCCTCCCCGCCCCACATGCTCACCCGAATAGTGCGTGCCTAAAGCATGGGCAGCGTCCTCCACAAGCGCAACCCCGCTTCGGACAGCTATTTTCCTCAAGGCCGCCATGTCCGCAGCAGCACCGGCAAAGTGAACGGGTACAATCAACCGGGTCCTGGGAGAAAGAGATTCTTCTACCGAGCCCGGAGAAATCATTAATGTATCCCTGTCAATATCGGCAAATATCGGGGTCGCGCCTGCCAAGACGATCAGATTTATGGTGGAGACCCATGTCATTGAGGGGGTAATCACCTCATCACCGGGCCCGATCCCTAATCCCTTTAGGACAAGATGCATCCCAGCAGTAGCTGAAGCAAGCGCGATCGCGCTTCTACACCCGACGTACTCGCAGAATGTATGTTCAAACTCGGCTGCCTTGGGGCCGGTGGTAATCCATCCCGAACGGAGCACTTCCCCTACTGCCGAAATATCCTCTTCCGAAATAGATGGCCTGGAAAATGGAAGGAACTCTGATCTCATCAGGCGCTCCGGGTAATGAGGAGGACCCCGATACAGATAATCAGGATTCCGGCCCAGCGAACCGGCCCCAAGGCCTCCTGGAAAAAGATCTGTCCCGCAAAGGCGGTTACGATGTAGCCCACGCTGAGAAGGGGATAAGCATAGCTTACCTCTACTCTTGACAGGGCCATAAGCCATACGATCACGCTGACTACGTAGCACACCAACCCTGCAAATACAAAGGGATTGAGGATCACCTTGATGCCCACCGGCATAATGTTCTCAACGGAAAAGGCAAAGGGGCCGATGACGCGCATCCCCTGTTTGAGCGAAAGCTGGGCAAAGGCATTTAGGAGTACCCCCAGGAGGATCAGGGGGAGATACCTATTCATTGGATCGTCTCCTCGAGATGTATATTTAGGGCCCCTGTCGCAGGGGCCTGAGAAAACTCAATATTCGCAAAGTTAAACTATATTTTAGGAAAATGTTTTTGGCATCTTCGTCCTGAATTTTCTTCCTTTTCAGGCGCTTTTCAATCAACAATCGACAATAATCAATCTTCAATCCTATAGTCAAGTCCTTGTTGCATCAGCATCCAATTCCATGGCAAGGACGCTTCGTTCCATACGTTTTATCGATCTCCTCTCTTTTCGGCCAGAGATTGAAAATTCCGAGCGCGAAATTCCTCAGCCATGCCTGAATCCAATAGAGATACGTGTCTTTCACCAAATTTGTATTAAGAAAAATCTTTTCAATGAATATCTAATATTTCTAATTAGTCTAAAGACTTGTGAGTTTGATTGCCGTCCAAAATCGCACATTTTACAGATAAAATCATCATTAGAAGGTTTGCCGCAGTATATCTGCTTTATTTTATCTAAAAAAACATCTCCGTTCCAGACCTCTTCAATGCTGTTTTCGATCAAATTACCGACTATTTCTTGTTGCGCCATATCATTGCAGCAAAGAATTACATCTCCATTGAAGCATACGACCATCTCACCGAAAGGTCTTCCAGCATTACATCTGACTAATGACCTTTTATAACTGGTAGTTATGGAAGGTAATAATCCGCCCCTGTTATTAGGTAGGGGCATTCGTACCTCAATTCGTTTTTGGTGCCAATATTTGCGAACACGTCTTGCTTCTCCCTTTGGCCATTTATAGGGGATAGCTTGGATTTGTATCCTATTCTTTGGATACCGCGAAATAAGATAGTCAATATTATTCAATGTTACACAAATATCTAACCCCATTAAACGTTTATAAACGTCAGACGAAATTCCATGGCAACTAATTGTAATAGGGCCAGTAAATCCCGATTCCACAAGTCGATCCACCATCTCATTAGACATTAATGATGCATTTGTTTGGATACTAAACTCAAGCTCTGATTTGAGGACATATTTTATTCGGTTTATCACCTCTTTGGTAAAGAATAATTCGCCCATATTACAAAATATAACACTTCCTCTAAACTTATGCATTTTGGCCAGACAGCTAAAGTCATCAATAATCTTTGAAAAAAGACTTTTCTCCATTATTCCCATTTTGTTTTTTCTTTTCAGGTCGTCATACGGACAAATTGCACATTTTGCATTACAAAAAGAATGGATGTCTATGATCATCTGTTTAGGGTATGGTAACCGATTCAGATCTTCAATACAGGATGTCATCTACCAATTCCTCCTTTTCAATTATCTTCCTCATCCTTCAGCAAGGCCTTATCGCATCTTGTCTCTGCTGCAATCTCGAACCTTGCAGGACCACCAAACTAAGATTTCGAATCATGCAGCTTCAGATAGATATCCTCCACCTTATCCGCCACCCGGTCCCAGGTGTGCCGGAACGCCGTGGTACGGGCCGCCTTCCCCATTCTCATGCGATGTTCCGGGTTCAGAAGAAAGGCAATTTTCGCGCTGAGATCGGCAGGTCTGGGATTTTTCCCTAAGACAAAGCCTTGGACACCATCTGCCACCAGATCCTTTGCCCCGACATTGCAACTGATGATAACCGGCAGTCCGGCGGCCATAGCCTCAAGGACGGCCATCCCGAATGTGTCGAACACCGACGGCATGGCAAAAATATCGCAGGCAAGATAATATTTTTCCACCTCGCGTGTTACGCCGGCAAAAATAACCCGGTCGGCCACGCCCAGGTGGCGGGCCAGGGTCTGATATGGCACCTTATTCCCTTTACCAACTACCAGCACCTTCAGCTTAGAGGTTCTCTTTTCCTCCTTTATCAGGTGGGTGATGCCTTCTATGACTAATTTGAGCCGTTTGATCTCAAAGTTCATGCCAACGAACAGAACTACAATGTCACTCTGGGAGAGGCCATGGCGATTTCGAACCTCCTGTCTGCAGCTTTCCTTGGAAAAGAGGGGAAAGCGTTGCGCAGACACCCCGGGATGAATTACCCGAATCCTGGATTCCGGGATATCATAAACCCTGACAAGCTCTTCCTTTACAAGGCGTGAGACAGGGAGGACCATCTGCATCTGTGGCCCCATCAAGCCTTTCCTCTCCACCCATGCCATTGATCTGTCAAAGAGACTCAGAGGCTTACGTCTCGCTTTCCTGACCCAGCTCTCATGGGGGATGCCATGCATGGTAAAAAGGTGCATCTGAAATATCCGGTCATGGCTGTGGACCAGATCAAACTCGCCACGGCGAATCTGCCTGTTTGAAAAATATGCAAAACTGATCTGCCTCAGAAACCGTGGAAAGATGAATATGGGAACCTTGTGAAAAAAAATGGGGGCGCTTCCCCTGCGCCACTGGTTTGCAAAAAGATGGATCTCAAACCTCCTGCGCATGGCTAATCGCTCCGTCAGCTCATACGCAAAGCCCTCGGCCCCTCCCACCAAACCGTATTTAGGAATTACCACGGCGATTTTCATGTCTGCAAACCATATGTTGACATAGGTTTTCTTGACCCGTCCGGCAAGTTAGAATCTTAGTTTGTAATCCCGCCTGACGGGACAAGATGCGAAGATGTTTTGTTGAAGTTAACCCATTTAATTCATTAGCAATACGGTTTCAGGTTTCGGGTGTCAGGATTTGGGGTTTGCTGAAACCTGAAACCTGAACACTGGTTACTGATTTGGTTGCGGCGAAAGGCGTGCCTTGGGAAATAGATGCCCCTTTCGGCCGGATTATTGATAATAGACTATTCACCCGACTGTTTGGAAGAAAAACTTTGTGTCCTGATGAGAAGGCTTCCAAGCTGATGATCAAAACCGGCATTATTGACACTTGATCCGAATTTCCATATACTCTTTCGACCAAGAAAGTCGTCTTGCAGCAAAGACTACCGATAGTGCAAAACAAGAATAGAATTATTGAAAAGCGGCTCCCGCCATGAGGGGATTGAACCTGACATCGGCATAGAATGGACTTGAGAAGGATTGAGCGTGGACGAAAGTTCCAATGATCTCGGGCGAGTGGGTATAAGAGAGATTGTCCTGATATTAATTCTCGGCTTTGTGATACGTTGTTTTGCCTGCCAATATACCTTTATTATCAATCCTGACGGCGTATATTATATCCACCAGGCGAGGGCCATTTATTACGGTGAATGGAATAGCCTTACTTCCTGCAGTATCAATTTTCTCTCAAATTATCCGTTTTTTATTGCCGGGGCGTATGCACTATTTCACGATTGGATTGTTGCGGCCAAGTCCGTCTCAGTCTTTTTCGGCTCAATTACTCTCATTCCCCTCTATCTTCTGTGTAGACGCTTTTTTGACAGGGACATCAGCGCAATGAGCACTCTGGTCTTTGCTCTCCTTCCTGTTTTTGTTGGAGGAAGCGCGGATGTGGTAAGAGGACCGGTATGCTGGTTTTTTATAGCTCTGGGTTTATATTTTTTTATTAAGTCAGACGACAAAAATTACCGCCTTCCATTGCTATTCTGCTGCATTTTCTTCTTAATGGCATCTTGGGCAAGGATTGAGGCGATTCTGCTTGTTTTTATGACCTGTGGTTATCTCTTGATAGTACCACAGGGAAAGCGGATTGAGAAACTTGCATTCTTCAGTATGCCCCTGGCCGGGATATTGCTGCTTATCTTCTGCGCCATGATATTCCTTAACACACCTCTCGAATATACCCTGCGATTGTATGAAATCGGCGAAAAATTTTCAGCTCCGATCGTTGCCTATGAACAACTCAGGGCAGGCCTGGCAGAATTGATGAATCAGCCGATGGAGGGCAGTATGCCGCATTTCCTGCACAAGGCACGGCATCTGGTCTGGCTTGTTGCCCTCGGAGCCGTTGTTAAATATATGATCAGTGCCTACTTTTATCTGTTTTTTTTCATATTCCTTCTTGGTCTCGGAGGGGTTTGGCACCGTATAAAAGAAGATCGACGGGTGCTTTATCTTATCCTCATCGCGGCTTCGGCATTTCCCCTGTTATATCTGCATGTATTACAGAGATGGATGATGTTCGACAGGTTCTGTGCCATTTTTATGCTGCCGTCTTTTATAGTTATTGGATTCGGTCTACAAAAGATAACCCTCACGGTGAAATCTAAATTTCGCCTGAAAGACGCCATCGTCCCCACTATATTATGTTTTCTGATTTTGGCGTGTTCATTGCCCAAAAATCTGAAATCCAAGGAGGCCGATAAGATTGTTTACAAGGAAATAGCGGGGGTTATCGCCGATAGAGAAGGAAACGCCAAAGAGATAAAAGTTGTAAAATCTTTGCGAACGCCAAACTGGACGCCTTTTTATGCCAACCTGGATTATGAAGGGGCCCCATGTCCCATGACCAACTTCGGTATCGAGATAACCCGGTTTGATGATGTTGTATTCAAGAACTATGAAGGGTTTGTCCGTCACCTGAAGGAGGAAGGTGCAAAATATTTCCTGTGGGAGGAGGGGGCCTGGCCAAAGAGCGCGTTTGATTTCGAGACAACAAGAGATCTGAAGGATTTTAGGGCGTTGGGGGTCTGGAGCCATCCCGACACGGGAAAAATGGTTCTTTACAGCTTTCATCACGGAACGACTGATGGTTAGTGTAATCGTCAGTTTTTACGAAAGACTGGAGCACCTGAAGTGCTGCTTAGATGCATTATCATTATGTTCAAATGTTTTTGATGAAGTCATTGTTACGGATGACGGCTCTTGTAAAGAGACTGTTGATAAGCTTAGAAAGATCATTGAGAGATATGATTTTCCGACAAACCATGTCTGGCAGACAAACAGGGGGTTCAGGGTCGCGGCAGCCCGCAACAACGGTATCAGGAATGCCCGTGGAAGTTACCTGATTTTTCTTGATTGTGACTTTGTGGTCTTAGCGGATACGATAAAGTGTCATTTAGATACTGCAAGGCCCGGCCGGTTTATAGCGGGAGGTTACATCAATCTTGATGAAGGGATGACTTCAGAGTTGCTTAATTCGCCTCTCTCCAGGGACTTATTAGTGAGCATCGACAGGCAACTACCAAAGAGACAGATTGTTAAAACGCATCGCAGATTCATAAAGCGCACAATCCTGATGAGATTGCGTTTGGCAAGTCAGAGGAAGCAGAGTCTGGGAGGGCATTATTCCATATACCGTAAAGACATTGAGCGCGTGAATGGCTATGATGAGAACTTTGAGGGGTGGGGAGGCGAAGATGAGGATTTAGGAATCCGCCTTGTCAAGGCAGGGATTTATTGTCGATCCGCGATCCGTTATGCAAGGGTCTTACACCTTTATCATCCCAAAGAATTGGGCGAAAAACACTGGATGGAAGGTCCCAATATGAAATATTTCAAGAGAAAAGAAATTCCTTTTTTCTGCGTCAACGGTCTGAAAAAATGTCATCCGTAAAGCACGCTTTACAACGAATTGCCTGAACGATTTCCACGCGTGAGATTCTGAAGACTGGAGATGAAAGGGCTATGAAGTTCTTCTGGCGGCAATACCGAAAAATCTGTTGGCTCTACTATTTTTACGAAATGCTGAGAGATGCTCCGACTTTGAAAAAGGACCTGGGTCAACTCCGGAATATCGATATGCTGGTTAAGCAAAGGCATAACGAATTGCTGCCCTACTACGAGCTCTATATTTCCGAAGTCTCCGGGGATTACATGGCTATTTCTTTGGAGTTCTCCTCGTTTCTTTCGGTTTTTTGTGACCTCATGAGACCCACCTCAATCGCAGATCTTGGGACAGGTTTCAGCTCCTTTTTGTTTCGAAGTTATGCAGCGCAATCTGAGCAGGATGTTAAGGTATGGTCTGTGGATGATAGCCCGGAATGGCTGGAAAAAACACGCGGCTTCTTGGCCAAGCAAGGTCTTTCCGATGGAAACATGGGGATATGGGACCGGTTCATTGAGGGCAGCTACCATGGCTTTGATCTTATTCTGCACGACTTAGGATCAATGGACATAAGGGCAAAAACGCTATCCCGTGTATTAAACCTGGTGCGTCCATACGGATTCGTCCTGCTGGACGATATTCACATAACCGAATATGCACCGATTGCAAAGAAGGCCCTCAGGGAATCAGGGTTTAAACTCTATTCTCTCCGTCATTATACAAAAGACAAATTCGGGAGATTTGCGAGTCTTGCAACTAAGAGAAAGGGGATTCCGGAGGATCGAGTATCATAGGTCCATAAAGCCCTCTGCACGTCAACACAAGGTCCAGCCGTGAATTGGAGGGATTTCGTGGAAGATGGATGTGTCGTATCATGACCAACTGCATCCAATTCCTCCAATCTACCAAATCCCAAACTTCTTCTCTAATTCTCTGATCTTGACATAGCGCACAAACAAGGCATAGGCCGACGTTACGGCGATAATGAGTCCCGGCAGGCCGTCCAAAAAGCCCTTTTTTAGGAGATAGACTTCAATAAATTTGAACAAGGGGCGGAAAAGAAGGAGTATCAGACGGAAACGCTTCCCATTTTCATACATATCTTCTGCTATCAGGCCGGAGAAGTTGTCCACAGTCTGAAGCTGCCCTGAGATCACGCCTTTATAAGGATAGTGGAGGAGATCGTTTTTGAGCCCTCCGATCCTCCCCTTTATCTCCACTCTTTCATGTACTCGCCTGCCTACCCACCGGCCCTTTTTCCGCCTGAAAAGCCGGAGTTGCCGGTCAGGATAAAAGCCGCTGTGAGTTATCCATCTTCCCTGATAAAATGAGCGGCGGGGTATGCGGTACCCATCCTTTGCTTCGGGTTTGGCAATTTCATCTAAAATCTCCTCGCGTAAGGCCGGGGAAACCGCTTCGTCCGCATCTAAGCTCAATACCCAGTTTCCCTGGGCTTCTGAAAGGGCGAAGTTCTTTTGATCTGCATACCCTGTCCACGATCTCTGAAACAAGGAAGTCGTGTATTGTCTGGTAATCTCGGTGGTATCATCATTGCTCAGGGAGTCCACAACGATAATTTCATCAGCCCATGTGATGCTATCGAGACATCTCCTGATATTCCGTGCCTCATTATAGCAGATGATACAGACCGATAGGCTTTTGTTATCTCTTAAGTTCATCGAATTTGTCCCCTTATAATGGAGGAATTGCCGCAGTATTTCTCTTAATCCCTCAAGCCCTCAGCTTTATTGTATGCGTTCATCGATTACAGGTCAAGAAAAGCCATAAGTGCTCTGAGCTGAAACCGCTTGATTTTCAGAGGTTTTCCCCTGTAATATGAAACCCAAACCTCCGGACGTTCAACCTTTCAACCCGTGAGCGGTTATCATATCGTTTTTTCGACGCAAAATGTGCGTTTAGGCTGAGATAAAATTATCATTATACAGGATATGAAGTTGTTTTCGAGAGTAGAAATTGTTCAGCGCCATGGCGCGCTCATTATTTTTGTCATTGGGATCTTTTTGTTGTTGCCCTGCATCTGGTGTGAAACCAGCATCACCGGTCAGGACGAATACTGGCTCTCTTTTCGCACGCCCATGGAAACCATGGAGCATGGCGGTTGGTTCACGCCGTGGGTGAACGGCGAGCCGCGGCTCAAAAAACCCCCCCTCCTCTACTGGGCCATTCTATTGAGCTACAAGCTGCTGGGGATCAATCTGTTTGCGGCCCGGATCTGGGGGGTGCTCGCGGGAGCCGGACTTGCAGCCTGTTCCACCCTCTTGTACCGGGAGCTGTTCAAAAAAAGCGGTATCCTGGCAGGTCTGATTACCTTAGCCACAATTTCGGTTGCTATCGAAGGCCGCAGGGCCATGTTAGATCTGCCCCTGGCCTTTTTCACGGCCATGGCCGTGTTCTTTGCCATCAAATGGGGCAAATCGGGGCGATCCGGTTGGATCTTTTTAGCGGCGTTCTCCTTGGGGCTTTCTTTCCTCGTAAAGGGTCCCGTGGGAATCATCCTTTTTGCCGTTGCCTCTGCCAGTGCCTTGTCTGTTTTCAGAAAATGGCAATTTTTTTCTTCGAACTGGGTCCAGGTTTTTTTGGCATCTGTCTTGGTCCTGGCGGTCTCTCTCCCCTGGCCCATAACAATGGTTTACCAGTGGCCCAGTTTTCTCGAGGTTATTGATAGCGAGGTCGCCGCGAGAGGGATTGGAACGCTTCACATGGGATCCCCTTTTTCCACCTTGGGCGGGGCGTTTGGCCTTGTTTTCCCATGGTCATTGATATTACTTGCGGCATTGATCCGGTCCATCTACCGTGCAAAAGAGGACACAGGCCGAAGAGACCTCTGGCTTTCAACCTGGTTTTTTGGGTGCGTCATCCCCTTCTTCTTCATAAGATCCTTTGCCCGGTATATGACGCCGCTGATCCCCGCGGCAACTGTGCTCTGTGCACATTGGCTTGAACAGGTGAAAGGCGCCTGGAAAACCGACCTCCTTGGCATATCCATGTCGTTAATGGCATTGATTTCCGTCTTTTTCTGCCTTTTTTTCATATGGTTTGGACATGGTGTTCCCATGGCGGTGATCTCTTTGATGGCGGTGGCCCTGATGCTGTGGCTCACCTTTTCAAAAAGCGATGTTACCATGGTGGCCGGCTCCGTAGCCCTTCTATTTTGTCTGATTATGGGCGGTCTCTACCCGAATTTGGGGGTCAATGCGATGCCCCCGGACCTCGATGAAATTGTGGGCTCAAGGCCGGTCGCTGCCTACAACAGCTCACAGCCCTCCATGCTCTCAATCCGTTTGAAACGGAGCGCGATGAGGGTCCGTTCATTTGCTGAGGAGGATTTACGCAGACTAAAGGATTTTGACGGTTTTGTCTTTGTGAGAGGATCTGACGTCAAAGGGTTCGAGGCACTTGCTGAGAAGCTTGGCATTCACGTTTTGAAGGTGGGCCAGTTTAAGACCTTTTACTCCAGACAGGCCTGGATACGGTTTGCCCGTGAGGATGCCACGGCCGAGGACTGGAAAGCGGCGGTCCAGCAACGATCCTTGACAGACCTCAGGCCGACGATCTGCTATTATCGAGTACGGCCCGATCATAAGATGAAACGAGACCTTTGAAACTCAATCGCAGCAACCAAATCCGACCTAAATCTGAGCGTCAATTCTGCGAACTTATTCTTGAGTGAGCCCTTCGGTTTCTAAAAGGCCCACCCCAGGCCAAAGACCCACGACTGGTCGTAATTCTTTTTGCCGTCCGCCGGCTGATGATCATAATCGTAGTTGAATTGAAAAGAGGCGTAGAGCTTCAGCACCATCGGTATGCGGACCCCGGTACGGGTACGGATCGTCCAGTTGGTGCTCTCCCGGAAGTCGTACAGAAAATCGTCATGATGAAAAAGCTGTAACAATTTGTCAAAAAACCACATGTCAAAGTCGAGGGCCCAGTACCCGGCAAAGTAGTTCCGCTGGTCCTTACCGCCCAGGAAATCCATATTTTTGGTGTACTTTTCGTAGGCATAGGCCGGCCCTATCTTGACGTCGAGATTCTTGTCCCGCGACCTCCAGAACTGGTAGCCGGGACCTGCCGCAACATTGCCCAACAGATCCAAATCTTTAAACTTGTCCATCTGTGCTGTGGTGTTGCCAAATACAAACCACTTCTTGGAGAGGAAACGCTTATAGGTGGCCGAACCCAGGGCATTATCTTTACTGAGGTTGTCTTTGCTAAACTCCTTGTGAAATTCCGCATACAGCTTAACCACGTCCGGTAATCTGGCAATCGTCAGGTTGCCGATCAAGTTGTATTTTTCGGTATTTGTATTCCCTGTTTCCTTGCTGGCCCCCGCGGTGACGTTGCCGCCAAACTCCCACTTAGCCGGCGGCTTGGGCTGTTCCAGGGTTTTGACCTGGGCCAACGGGATGGGCACTGAAGGGCTGCCGTCCGCCGGTTGGAGGATTAGGGTGCCGTCTTCTGCGGCTCTGATCGTTCCGATCAGGGCTTGCTCGTCCCGCAGATAGGCCTCCAGGGGTTTTTCGGTGGTAAGCTTCGCTACCTGGTCCCACGTGATGGTGATCTCTCCCGCGTAAGAGGTCTTGAAAACCAGCTTGCCCAAGGCCATGGAAACCACACTCCCCTGCAGGCGATCGCCGTTTTTCATGATCAATTCATCTGCGCTGGCGCTGGTTATGAATAGGAAGACCGAAAGAGAGGCTAAAATACCTCCCTTTAAGAGAGTCTTTACCGGTCTGTGCGACCCCTTGGCGGTATGGAGTTTCGCTTTGTGGAATCGGTTGTTGGGTTTGTACATCTTTATTGATATCTCCTTCCCGGGGCAAGGTCCGCGTCGTCACAAAATATAGGCATTGCCTCGCTTTTTTAGCGAAGACTATAGGGAGGTTATAATTGAATGTCAACGCCAACTCCCCCTCAGTGCCTCGGCCTTAACCGATGTATTCCGACCTGAAGGCCCCTGATCCTTGACATAGAGAAGCGGTTTTCATAATATTTCCTTAAAGGTGAACAAGCCTTGACCCGGCAGGCGTCTGTACCCCGCATCAAGAGCGCAAGGTTGGACACCCATGTATGAGGAGGATCTTTTGTGGCCGACACAACGGAAAGAAAAAACGATGGCTCTACGCTGCACACGTGGCGTTTTGTGAGGTTGGGCGGGTTTGATCAGGTTAGAGTGGAAACGGGCGCTGACCTCCTGGCCTTGGACTACCTTGACCAGAAGTTGTGGGCAGCGCTGAGCTGCCCGACACACGGCCTTGAGTTCGACGAACAAACCCTTCAGTTGATCGATACGGACGGGGACGGACGGATCCGGGTGCCCGAGATCATTGCTGCGACCAAATGGGCCGCATCAGGCCTGAAGAACCCGGACGACCTTATTCGCGGCGCAAAGGCCCTGCCGCTCACGGCCATAGACGACAGCCATCCTGAGGGGATGGAAATTCTTTCCTCGGCCAAACAGATCCTGAAAAATCTCGGGAAATCAGATGTGACAGAAATCACCGTGGACGACACGGCAGACACGGTTAAGATCTTCTCGGAGACGAAGTTTAATGGCGATGGAATTATCCCTCCCGATTCTGCTGACGATGATGCTACCAGAGAAGTTATTAAGGATATCATCGTCTGTCTCGGTTCGGAAGAGGATCGCAGCGGGCTCCCGGGGGTCTCGCAGGAAAAGGTCGACAAGTTCTTCACCGAAGCGCAGGCTTACGCCGACTGGTGGAAAAAGGCTGAAGACGATGCGATTAGTGTCCTGCCTTACGGTGATGCGACCGGTGATGCCGCTGCCGTCTTCCATGCGGTCAGAGCGAAAGTGGATGACTATTTCATTCGTTGCCGCCTCGTCGAATTTGACCAAGGTTCAGCCGGGGCGCTAAATCCGTCAAAGGAAGCGTACGAAGCACTCTCCCTTAAGGATCTTTCGGCTTCCAAGGAGGACATTGCTGCTTTTCCGTTGGCCAGCATTGATGCCGGGAAACCCCTGCCGCTGAAAGAAGGCATCAATCCCGCTTGGGCCGGGGCCGTTGCAAAGTTAGATTCGGAGATCGTAAGACCGCTGCTTGGAGAGAAGGACAACCTGGATCCGAATGACTGGGAGGACATTAGCTCCAGGTTTTCCGCCTATGAAAGCTGGCTCAGCAAGAAGGAAGGAGCAGCCGTTGAACCGCTTGGTCTTGAACGGGTTCGAGAGATATTAACCAACGGCAGCAGAGAGACCCTTGCCGCTCTGATCGAGAAAGACAAGGCCCTGGCCCCGGAGGCGAATGCTGTTTCCTCGGTGGACAGGCTCATTCGCTATTATCGGGATCTCTACACGCTCCTAAACAACTTCGTTTCGTTCCGTGACTTCTACACGCCCGGAAAGAAGGCTATCTTTCAGGCCGGAACTCTCTATTTAGACGCGCGTAGTTGTGATCTGTGTGTCAAGGTGAGCGACGTCGGCAAGCACAGCGGCCTGGCCCAGTTGAGTCGCACCTATCTTGCTTACTGTGATTGTACACGTAAAGGAACCGACAAAAATCTGACGATCGCTGCGGCTTTCACCAACGGCAATTCGGATAACCTCAGGGTGGGCCGTAACGGGGTGTTCTACGACCGGCAGGGTCGAGACTGGGACGCCACCATCGTCAAAATGATCCAGCATCCGATCAGCGTCCGGCAGGCTTTCTGGTCGCCCTACAAACGGATCGCGCAGTTGATCTCCGAGCAGGTCGCGAAGATATCCGCGGCCCGTGAAAAGGAACTTCAAACCACAGTCTCGAAAGCCGTCACGGAAACTCCCAAGGAAACCAAGGCCGGGCAGGCTTCTACGGGGCAGGCATTTGATATCGCCAAGTTCGCCGGCATATTTGCTGCCATCGGTCTTGCCATCGGCGCCATCGGAACGGCAATTGCTTCGATGGTTACCGGGTTTTTGGAACTCGTCTGGTGGCAGATGCCGGTTGCAGCCTTTGGGCTCCTGTTCGTCATCTCAGGTCCCTCCATGATTGTCGCTTACCTGAAGCTCCGCAAGCGCAACCTGGGTCCCATCCTGGATGCAAGCGGATGGGCGGTGAACACGCGGGCTATGATTAATATCGCCTTTGGCACCTCCTTGACACGCACGGCTGAGTTGCCTCCCGGTTCCCACCGCTCCATGAAGGACCCTTTCGCCCGAAAGAAGCGCTCATGGAAGGTCTACCTTCTGCTTCTGGGAGTCCTTGTCGCCGCAGGGGTGCTCTGGCAAAAAGGTTGTGACCGGGAATGGTGGAAGCAGTCTGGTGTCAAGGAAAAAAAAGTCCAGGTGGTGGATAAATCTGTGCCGGCCCAGAGCCCAGGCCAACTGTTGCCTTCCAAAAAGTAGGGCTATGAGCGCAGAATTCCGAGCAGATTGAGCACGCATTGCAAACGTTGAATCGGGCGGAAAGCTGGAGGTGAAGGTTGATATTACGGGATTGTGTAAAGGTTATAAGGCAAGGGGATAGCAGTGGGAACGGGATGCTCATTCGATTGACCCTCTCTTCAGGACATGAGATTCTGGGTCTCCCCACCGAAAACACATACGGCGGCGGATGGGATCTGGGTCCGACCTGGAATTATGTCGTATTGGATGAGAAACCCTTCCTGGTGGATACGGGGAAGTTTGGTTCGGCCGATGCGCTTCTTGAGATGATGACATTCGCGGGTATCTCAGGAAGAGATATTGATTTTGTTATGGTAAGTCACGGGCATGAAGACCATGATGGATCACTGTCTGAAATAGCGGAGCGCACCGGAGCGAAAGTGAAGTGCCACGACATATACGATCGGCTGATTCGTTTTTATCCGGAAAGGGCGCCTGACGACGCCAGAAAAAGTTTCCCGGCATCCTGCTGGCGGTGTTTCATGCCGCCCTCCTTTTCAACGGAACATTGCACTGAGTATCAGAAGGCCCGCAGTCGACTGAAGATCGAAACGATCGGAGACGACGGCAGCAACTTGAGTGAAAATGCTGTGGTCTACCACGTGCCCGGACACAGCCCGGATTCAATGGCCGTTTTTGTGGGAAGCGAGGCGGTTCTTGTGGGTGACACTGTGCTTCCGGATATTACGCCCTGGCCGTCCCAGGAGGCGTTTTTTGACCAGGTGCAGGGGATTCTCAGTCCCCGATATGCCACGGCGGCGTCCGTTTACGGACTGCGAGCCTATATCAGATCGCTTGCAAAGCTCAAAGAGGTTGGAAAGCGCCAGGGTGACCTCATTGTACTTCCCGCGCATCGCTTATTTTATAATGGTAGATGGAATGAGATCGATCTGCTGACGAGGATAGATGAATTGATCGCGCATCACGTCCAGCGGTGTGAGGCGATCCTGAAAATCGTGATGAAAGGCGCAAAGACGGCTAAAGAGATCGCGATGGAATATTTTGATGCGCCTCTGTTGAAAGGATTCGGTATCTTGATGGCCGAAAACGAAGTCATCAGCCATTGTGAGCTGTTAAGTGCCTGTGGGGATGTGGTGTCAGAGGGAGATGAAAAATTTGCAGCAACGGGCACAATGAATTTTGAATCTGCGATTCATTCATTGGAACCGTAGGCGTTCACGGCTTCCCTACCTCATATATTCCGGTTGATTGTCGGCTGGAAGACGGGAGCAGGGCTGCGGTGTGCATTGAGAAAGAAGACTGCTGCACAAACCGAAGGATTTAAGCAAGCTGAGTCTTATTTTGGGCATCAGCGGAGTCGTTCCTGAGGCTTTGAGCCCCAAAATTGAACATTTTTCAAAGGTCTCGAAAACCCAAATCAACCACATTATCAATGGAAGGAGTTTCTTATGTTTTTTTCCCTTATCGAAAGGCGTCGCAGTATTCGAAAATACCAGAGAAAACCAGTAGGACCCGAGAAAGTAGAGATGCTGATTGAGGCGGCGCTTCGCGCCCCCTCTTCCATGGGGACCAACCCGTGGGAGTTCATCATTGTGACCGATCAGCCGGTACTGGAAAAGCTTTCAAAGGCCAAACCTCATGGCGCCACGTTTCTGAAGAACGCGCCCATGGCCATTGTTGTCTGTGCGGATCCTCACAAAAGCAGTGTATGGATTGAAGATGCATCCATTGCCGCCATCTTTATCCATCTGGCAGCCGAATCCCTCGACCTTGGAAGCTGCTGGATTCAGATCAGAGACAGGATGTACAGCGAAACCCGGCCTGCGGAAGACTATATCTCTGAGATTCTTGATATTCCGAAGAACCTGAAAGTGGAGGCCGTAATTGCCATTGGTCATCCCGATGAAAAGAAGGCTCCCCGAAGCAGGGAAAGCCTGCAGTATGAAAAGGTGTTTTACGGGACCTATGGAACATCTTACCATGGATAGTCCCGCCTGCCCCGGGGCCTGAGGTCCCGGCACGCTGGCTACCGGAATCCCCCTTTTTGCCGCCGAAGGGATGTCTACGCCCTCCAGGCCGACGCCAAACTGCTGGATCAATTTGAAATCCGTATGTTTTGGGAACCCTTGGATCTGCAGCATTAATAGTGGTCCCGTTGACAAACCCGTTACGAATGCTTGCTGGTGTATCAAAAGACAAAAAAACACATATTGCAAACCCGCCCTACCTGTCATGCGCTCAAAGATGGTGTCATGACGTAAATGGAGCAGGACCACGCCTTTCCCATCCCAGGTTTATACGTGATTTCGTAATTTCAACGAAGCGGGGTGGGGATTCAGATAGGTCTGCTGGCCGAGATAGCCCTCTTGATACTTGCGGACGTAGTGGTTGAAGAGCGTCATCGGCACGATGAGGGGTGTCAGACCCTCGTGATAATTGGCAATGATCTCGTTCAGTTCCTGCTTTTCGTCTGAAGAGAGCATTTTCTTGAAGTAGCCCATCATGTGCTGAAACACATTGATATGCTTTTTGACGGTTGTATTCAGATGGAGGGCCTCCAGAAGCAGGTTTTCGTATCGCCTGTAGAGTTCTGTTGCAGACAATTGCGTGGCTTGTGCTACCAGCTTTCCCATGATCCGATAATGCTTCCGGCTGTGGGACAGGAACAGGAGCTTGTTTCTGGTATGGAATGCGACCAGATTGCCCACGCTTCTCTTTTCCTTTAAGGTCTCGCGCCAGTGTTTCAGCGCAAATATGCCTTCGATGAAATTCTCCCGCAGCTTGGGATCATGGAGCCGGCCCTCATCCTCAACGGGAAGCAGCGGGAAGTGTGCTTTGAAGATCCGGGCAAAGAGGCCAACACCGCGCTTAACGGGGATGCCCTTTTCGTTATACACCTTTACCCTTTCCATGCCGCAGGAAGGTGAATTGCTCTTGAAAATAAAGCTGCACAGGTCTTCTTTTTCCAACTGACGGACCCGGCGCTCGGCCCAGCCTATCATCTGATCCGTAAGATCTTTTTTGGTGCGGATGGTAACCAAGCGGGGAGATTCCAGATCGCCCGCCAGGCGCATCGGCTCCCGGGGAATCCCCAGACCGCATTCGGTCTCGGGGCAGACCGGCACGAAATCCATATACTCTCCCAAGGTGTCCCGGATAAAATGAGCCAGCGTATGGCCCCCGTCATACCGGACGTTTTCACCCAGAAGGCATTGGCTGACACCCAATCTGATACGTTCTACCGTATTTGCCATTTCAATTCCCCTGATCTTTAGCAGAATGGTATCGAGACCTTTGCAAAACGCCACTTTTTCAAAACGTTAGCGTGTTGCGGGCAATGAATCATCAGGTGGATACGCTGAAACACCGCGTCAAGTGTATCAGTTTCGGCCGGTCCTGGCAATCGAAGAAGCGTCCGGTTATCTCTATCTCCATTTGCTTTATTGAGCTGGGGTGATATGATAAGAGAAGTACTGAGATCGGAAGGGGAGAATGGACTCAACCACTTAACGAGGGTTTATCGATGAAGGTTTTTATGACCGGCGGCACAGGGTTTGTGGGGACGACCCTGACGCGCAATTTGGTAGAGCAGGGTCACCAGGTCACCGTATTGACGCGAAAAATTCCTGTGAATGATACCTTGCCGCACGGGGTATCTCTTTTAGAAGGAGATCCCACCAGGCGGGGTGAGTGGCAAAGGAGAGTGCCGCAGCATGACATCATCGTCAACCTGGCCGGTGCTTCCATCTTCATGAGGTGGGACAAGAAGGGCAAGGCGGTCATTCGGGAAAGCCGCGTCTCGACGACCACGAACCTAATTGAAGCCCTGTCGGATGGCATGAAAAATGAGACGACTTTCATCAGTACTTCGGCGGTGGGATATTATGGTTTTCACGGAGATGAGACACTGGAAGAAGATAGTCCGCCGGGAGACGATTTTCTGGCCTCTGTGACCCGGGAGTGGGAGGCGGCAGCGATCCAGGCGGAGGCGTTTGGCGCAAGGGTGTTAGTCTGCAGGCTGGGAATCGTGTTGGGGAGAAACGGTGGTGCCTTGGGGGAAATGCTTCCTCTATTTCAAAAAGGTTTAGGGAGTCCGCTGGGCAGCGGAAATCAATGGTTTTCCTGGATTCATGAGATGGATCTGGTTGGCATTTATCTTTTTTTAATAGCAAAAAAAGATCTATCCGGACCTATCAACTGCACGGCCCCTGAGCCGGTCCGAAACAATGATCTCACTCAGGCCTTAGGAAAGGCGCTGGGAAAACGAACGTTTATGCCTTCTGTGCCCGGTTTTGTCATCAAACTGATAAAAGGAGAGTTTGGGTCGGTCCTTTTGGAGGGACAGAGAGTCCTTCCGAAGAAGCTCTTAGATGCGGGGTTTCACTTTCGTTTTTCCAGGATCGATGAGGCGCTCAATGATCTTCTTGGGTGAGCCGCTTATCGGCTGAGAAACCCGGTTTCCGATTTCCAATATCTTTGATTCGAAATAGGATAAACAGACCTTTACTATTGTCTCATTTTTTGATAGAAAAGGCCCAAGGCGATGAGTCGTTACTATGATGCCCCTGTTCAGGAGGTTGCGATCAGGGGAAAGAAAGGATAAAAAAATGGGATCAAGAGAGAAAGACGTGAGATTGGAACAGAGGCGCCAGTTGGAGGAGAAGTTGAAACAGCGCCTGTCCATATTGACAGACAGAGGGGTTGAGTCAGGAACGATTGCCAAAGATACCACCGTTAGGCAGTTGCGCGCCAAGGTGAGGGAAGCAGGCAAGCGGCTGAAGGTGATCGAAGGAAAGGAAAAGAAGTCAGAAGAGATGGCTAAAATCAAGGCGGAAAAGCTGGCAGCCCCGAAAAAAGAGAAGGCCGGGAAAAAGAAGGCAGCTGAAGAGCAAGAGGCCGAAAGCAAGCGACAGCAGAAAAAGAAGAAGAAAAAAGAGACCAAGGATAAGGAATAAATCGTGTCAGGAATTTAAACGGGATAATGATTCGGGGCTGAATTTCAACTCTCTGAACAGCTTTTCCTGAACCTGTTTGCAAAGAGAAAAATTGGCTTGAATTGCCAGGCATAGCTGCTTTTGGTCCCTGCCGTACCGTTTAAGTATATAGGTTAGACGTTCATCCAGGCCCACAATTTTATCATGATTTACCCGTTTGTCGGCATAATAGACGATTTCCTTTTCGGAGTAGTTTCCGTTCATTGAATAGTTTTTCAACCTGACATGTTCCGCAACAATAGGGGCAATTTCGTCGAGGTGGTTCTTTAGACAAATCTGCCTTCCTATTTCAGAATGGTCCTGCCGCGATTTCAGGGAAGATGTTTTGCCGATGTCATGCAAGAGGGCCGCGGCTGTGGCCAATTTAACAGATATGTCGATTTCCGCTTCCCGGAGGGCATGAGCGATCAGACGGGTCACTCTTGCGACGACTATGGAATGGGCCTTGATATTTTCAAGCATGCGGTATTTATCCATGAGATAAAAGCATTCTCGAATTGATGGAACCATTATCTACATCCTCTATCGGGCGTCCCAAACCAAAGGCTTTTAAACAATGATTTCAACCTGCCCAAAAGCTTTATCCGAAAACTTATATCAGCAATTTCATCTCTGTTCAACTTAAAATCACAGGGCAGAAATGGATAAAGCAAAGGGGTTTTTCAACAATCAATGGAGTGTTGACAAAGGCCTCTGTTTTGTTTAAGTTCACTTCGATGTTTCAAAGGTCTTAAGGTCTGTGGCAACGCATGAAAAGTGACGGGGGCGTGTCTATGGCGTGGCTTCAGATGAGGAAAGGAGGGTTTGGCCATTTCTGATTTTTCGCAGAGCAGCAGTCAGATAACAACGTTTCATATTCTCAGACAGGACCGGAAGCAACTGAAGGCCCAGCTCAGGCTCCATTCCAAGTGGAAAAAGACGGTCTTGGTTGTCCCGTTGCTTGCCAGTGAGTACACAGACCCGGCTAACCTTGCCATATTTCAGCGTATACTCAGGCAGCTAAAGGATGTGAGCTATCTGTCCAAAATTATCTTTGGCCTGGATCGCGCTAATGAAGAAGAGGCCTTCGTGCTGAGAGACCTGATAAAGGAATTTGATATAAAAAACCATCTCATCCAATGGAACGACGGCCCGGGTTTCAGCGGTATATATGATACACTCAATGAGGCAGGGTTCGATATCATTGAACCGGGCAAGGGAAAGAACATGTTCCTGAGCTTCGGGATCGCCATTGCCTTGGGAGCTGAATCGATCGGTCTGATCGATGCGGATATCCGGACCTTCAGCCGCGCACAATTGGATCGGCTGTTTTATCCCGTTGTGGTCTTGAACTACGATTTTTCAAAGGCGTACTATTCCCGCATCATGGATAACAGGCTATATGGCCGGGTAAAAAGACTTCTTCTTGACCCTCTTCTCATCGCGCTTAAGCGGAAATTTACCGAAAGCAAAGACCAAAAGGTGTTGAACCTGATACAGTTTCTTTTGGGTTTCAACTATCAGCTCTCGGGTGAAGTGGCGTTTCATGTTGATCTTCTAAAGAGGATGCGGTTTGCAACCAACTGGGGCGTTGAGATATTCACCCTGATTGAAGTTTACCGCAAGGCTTCATCTTCTGCGCAGGTCATGTTTTCTAAAGAGCCGTTTGACCACAAGCACCAGGATGCCTCACCGGAAGACCGGACGAAGGGCCTCAACCGGATGGCTATCGATATTGTTACCACGCTGATGAACGCCCTTATCATCGAGGAAGGCCTTGAGATCGCCGATACCTTTTTTAGAGATCTGACCGTGACCTACCATGCCGTGGCTGAAGAACAGATAAAGAAGTATTCGGATGATGCGGAATTCAGCAATCTGAGTTATGATCGGGACTGGGAGGAATATTTGGTCAAAGAGGTTTTTAGGGATTCCATCCTCGAGGCCGGTGACATGCTTACCTCACCCTACAGGATGACTGAGAGGTTTTTGCGGTTCGTCAACTCTCATCCCGAATTCAAGCCTTTTATCGAGAACGGGCTTGCCGAAACCATCCTTGAGGTAGAGCGTAAAACAGAGCAGAGAGTATTTGAAACACCTCAGACTGTATCATGGGAGCGGGTATCCAATAAGCTGCCCCGGATTTTCTATGATCTGATCGAGGTAGTTGAAAGCGAAAAAAGGCGTTTTTCCTGACGCTGGAACAGCAATATCTGCGATGAACTTTGCGTATCCAGGGTATCGACCCCCCCCGTTTTTTCTTGTTTTTACCGATTTAGACGGTACGCTGCTGGATCATAACACATACCGATGGGAAGCGGCCATCCCAGCCCTTGACCTATGCAGAACGAAAGGTGTTCCCATCATTCTTGCCTCCAGCAAGACCCGGGCTGAAATGGATGTTTTCCGCCGCAGGTTGTGCATTTCGGCGCCTTTCATTTCTGAGAACGGGGGCGGCATTTTTTTTCCGAAGGAGACCCTTAAAGACCTTGGCCCCGGATTAACCCCTGCTGGCATCCAGGTTCCTTTACAGGAAGCGTTGGAAGGATCTTCGGTCGGGAGAGAAAAGGACCTGTGGGAAGTCCCTCTGGGCGTTCCTTACGCTGTCTTGGTCAATGCGCTGGGGGAGATCCGCGATGAATTGGGGTGGAACATCAAGGGTTTTTCAGATATGGGGATGGAAGAGATATCGCGCTTAACAGGTCTCGATAAGGCGGGGGCCCGATTGGCCGCATTGCGCGAATATGACGAACCGTTCATTATTGAAGGCGAGGAGCCCTTGGATATTGCCCCTCTTAACCGTGCCGCGGAGAAAAGAGGGCTTCTGATTACGTCAGGCGGGCGGTTCTATCATATTCAAGGGAAAAACGACAAGGCCAATGGAATGCAACAGGTTGCAGCCTGGTATAAGCGGCATCATGAAGAGGTTCTAACGATTGCGCTCGGAGATAGCCCGAACGACTTTGGCATGCTCGCACGGGCGGATTTTCCCGTACTGATCCGTTCAGGGCGCACCTTTCCGGACCTCAAAAAAAGAATTCCGAAACTGAGGATCACTCAAGATGTTGGACCAAAAGGCTGGAATTCGGCTATTTTGAGAATTCTGGGCAAGAATTTAGGAGGAAGTTAATGCCTGAGAGTTTTGAAAGCGAGGTTAACCCGGAAAAGATCAAGAAGGCTGAAATGGTGGTATGTATCCCCTCCTATAACGAGGCTGACTCCATCGGATATCCGGTCACCCAGGCCGACAAGGGATTAGAAAAATATTTCGATGAGAAGGAGTCCGTCATCATTAACTGTGACAATAACTCTCCTGACAACACCAAACAGGTCTTTCTGGATACCCCGACAAAGGCACCAAAGATCTATCTTTCCACCGATCCCGGCATAAAAGGGAAGGGGAACAATTTCAGAAATCTCTTTCAGAAGGTAGTTGATCTAAGGGCAAAAGCGGTGGTAGTGGTTGATGCGGACCTGAAGAGCATTACGCCCGATTGGATCAGGCACCTGGGTGAGCCTCTGTTTGATGGCTTTTCGTATGTGGCCCCGCTTTATGTAAGGCATAAATATGACGGGACCATTACAAACGGAATCGCCTATCCCATGACGCGGGCATTATACGGTAGAAGGGTTCGACAGCCGATTGGTGGAGACTTCGGTTTCGGTGGCAAGTTAGGGGCTGTGTATCTGAACAGCAAGACATGGGACGAGGCAGTGGCCAATTTCGGGATCGATATTTGGATGACCACTTTGGCTATCAACCAGAAAGCCCAGATATGCCAGGCATTTATGGGACGGCCAAAGATTCATCGGACAAAGGATCCGGGGGCCGATTTGGGGCCCATGCTCAGACAGGTGGTGGGCACCATCTTTACCTTGATGAAAGAGTTTGAGTCGTTCTGGACCAAGGTCAAATACAGTCGGCCTACAGCCATATACGGGTTTGGCCTCGGTGAGGTGGAAATGCCTCCCAAGGTCGATGTAGACACAGGCAATCTGCTTAACCAGTTCCACGGGGGATTTGATAAGTTCAACCCTATATGGAAAGAGATCCTGACAGCGGATGTCTGCAGAAAACTCCACGAGATCAAAGGGTTGAAGGAGAGGGAATTCAATTTCCCTACTGATCTTTGGGCCAGGGTCCTGTATGATACCGCTGCTTCATACGGTGAGGTAAGTGTTGAGTGCGACGAGATCATGGATTCCCTGATTCCTCTCTATTTCGGGAGGACCCTTTCCTTTGTGAAACGGACCAGAAAGATGTCCATCAAACAGGCCGAAGAGGCAATAGAAAATGATTGTGAAACCTTTGAAATGACAAAACCTTATCTCCTGCAGCGGTGGAAGAAGAGAAAAATGAACGAATTCTGAATTTAGGAATTGAAGGTAATATTTCTTTTAATCCCTGAATCCCTCAATTCCTGAATCTCTCAATTATAAGGAGCTTTTTATGCCGAAACGTGATGATATTAAACGAGTGATGATTATTAGTTCCGGGCCCATCATTATTGGGCAGGCCTGTGAGTTTGACTATTCCGGCACTCAGGCCTGTAAGGCGCTGCGGAAGTTAGGGTATGAGATCGTCCTGGCAAATTCCAATCCGGCAACCATCATGACCGACCCGGGGATGGCCGAGGCCACTTATATAGAACCCCTCAATCTGCAGGTCATGGAGGAGATCATTGAAAGGGAAAGACCGGATGCATTACTTCCCAATCTGGGTGGCCAGTCCGGATTGAACCTTTCCTCGGAGTTGGCCCGCACCGGCGTTTTGGAAAAATATGGCGTCAAGATAATCGGGGTGGAAATCGATGCCATCAAGCGGGGTGAGGATAGAATCGCTTTCAAAGAGACCATGAACCGGCTTGGAATTGAGATGCCCAGGAGCGAACCGGCCTTCAGCGTTGAAGAAGCCGAAAAAATCGCCGATAAATTGGGCTATCCCATCGTGATCAGGCCCGCTTATACCATGGGCGGAACCGGGGGAGGCCTGGTTTATAATGTGGAGGAATTACGGATCATTGCCAGCCGAGGAATCTCAGCAAGCCTCGTGGGCCAGATCTTGGTTGAAGAATCGGTTTTGGGCTGGGAAGAGCTGGAATTGGAGGTGGTTCGTGACGCGAAGAACCAGATGATCACGGTCTGTTTCATTGAGAACGTGGATGCCATGGGGGTTCACACCGGCGACTCCTTTTGTACGGCACCGATGCTTACGATTGATCCTGAACTTCAAGCGAAACTCCAGAAATATTCTTATGACATTGTAGAGGCAATCAAGGTCATCGGTGGCACCAATATCCAGTTTGCCCATGACCCGGAAACCGGCAGGGTGGTGGTCATTGAAATCAACCCCAGGACATCACGATCGTCCGCTCTTGCTTCGAAGGCGACCGGCTTTCCGATCGCCCTCATCTCCGCAATGTTGGCCGGCGGCCTGACCCTCGACGAGATCCCCTACTGGAGAGAGGGGACGTTGGATAAGTATACGCCCTGGGGAGATTATGTGGTGGTCAAGTTTGCCCGGTGGGCCTTTGAGAAGTTTCCGGGCAGTGTGGATAAATTAGGCACCCAGATGCGTGCTGTTGGCGAGGTAATGAGCATCGGGAAGACCTATAAAGAGGCTTTCCAGAAAGCCATTCGATCCTTAGAGAACGGACGGTACGGGCTTGGTTTTGCAAAAGATTTCCATAAAAGACCTTTGGATGATCTGCTCGATATGTTGGCCGAGCCTTCGAGCGAGCGGCAGTTCATCATGTATGAGGCCCTCAGAAAAGGGATCAGCATTGACACCCTTCACAAGAAGACCTATATCAAGCGCTGGTTCATCGAGCAGATGAAGGAGCTGGTAGATTTAGAGGAAAAGATCATTGCGCACAAAGGGGGAGATCTACCCGACGACCTGCTTGGGCGGGCCAAGAAAGATGGATTTTCAGACCGTTACCTCTCACAGATCCTCCAAATCCCGGAAAAGGATATCAGGGAAAAACGTAAAAGCTTAGGTATTGTGGAAGGGTGGGAGCCGGTTCCCGTGAGTGGCGTGGAGGATGCTGCCTATTATTTCTCGACGTACAATGCACCGGACAAGGTGGGTTCCAGTGACAGGCCGAAGATGATGATCTTGGGGGGCGGTCCAAACCGGATTGGGCAGGGGATCGAGTTCGATTATTGCTGTGTTCACGCCGCCTTTGCCCTGAGAGATGAGGGCTATGAGTCTATTATGGTCAATTGCAACCCCGAGACCGTGTCCACCGATTACGATACGTCGGACAAGCTCTATTTTGAGCCGCTGACCGTTGAGGATGTCCTGAGCATCTATGAGAAGGAAAAGCCGGAAGGTGTCATTGTCCAGTTCGGAGGTCAGACACCCCTGAATATCGCCAACGAACTTGCTGAAGCAGGAGTGAAGATTGTCGGCACATCCCCCGAGACGATCGACCTTGCCGAAGACCGGGATCGGTTCCGCCTGAAGATGAGCAAATTAGGCATACCTCAGCCGGAATCGGGTATGGCCAGCACCTTGGAAGAGGCCCTGGAGATAGCAAAAAGGATCGGCTATCCCCTGATGTTAAGGCCTTCCTATGTCCTGGGCGGGCGTGCCATGGAGGTTATCCATGACGAGGAGATGCTCAGGCATTATGTGGCTGCTGCCGTTGATGTGAGCCCCCAACGACCTATCCTTATTGACAAGTTCCTTGAGAATGCCATCGAGGCCGAGGCCGACGCCATATCAGACGGAACAGACGCCTTTGTCCCTGCTGTCATGGAACATATCGAATTGGCCGGTATTCATTCGGGGGATTCGGCCTGCGTGATCCCTCCCATCAGTATCCCGGCGAAACATCTTGATACCATTTATGGGTATACCAGAAAGATCGCTGTTGAGCTGAATGTGGTCGGGTTGATGAACATCCAATACGCCATTGCTGATGACACGGTGTACATACTCGAGGCAAATCCCCGCGCGTCCCGAACGGTTCCGCTCGTCTCAAAAGTGTGTAACATCTCCATGGCCCGCATTGCAACACAGTTGATGCTGGGCAAAAAGTTGGCCGATCTCGACATTAAGCCTAAAATTATCCCCCACTACGGGGTCAAGGAGGCGGTATTTCCGTTCAACATGTTTCCGGAAGTAGACCCGCTGTTAGGTCCGGAAATGCGGTCCACCGGGGAGGTCTTAGGTATAGCAGACTCCTTTGGTCTGGCATACTTCAAGGCCCAGGAGGCCACCCAACTGACACTCCCTTCTGATGGGACCGTTCTTATCACAGTGTCAGAAACTGACAGACCGGCGGTCATGGAGGTGGCCAGGCAGTTCCAGAAACTGGGTTTCAAGATCAGGGCGACCCATGGTACCAGAAAGTTCCTGGCCGAGTGCGGTATCGATTCCGAAATCATTTTGAAGATGCATGAGGGTCGCCCAAATATAGTGGATGGGATCAAGAACAACGAGATCCAATTGGTCATCAATACGCCCAGCGGCAAATTGAGCAAACATGATGATTCCTACATAAGAAAGGCGGCCATCAAATACAAGGTCCCCTACATTACCACCATAGCAGCAGCACTCGCTGCCACCAGGGGCATCGAAAAAGTCCGGCAGGGCCATGGGAGAGTAAAGTCGCTCCAGAGCTACCACCTCGATATCAAATAACGGGAGATAAAAATGGATGGCATTATTGGGGTTTACGGTGCGGATGATGATGAACTGGTGAGCAAGGCATTCATCGCTACCGGTGCCTGCCAGCACAGGGGTAAGGCCAGCACCGGTTTGGCCGTGGGAAACGGAAAAGGGATTCATATCTACAAAGGTCTGGGCAGAATAGCTGAAGTAATAGATCATAATATAATCCGAACATTCCAGTGCCTGGAGCCTGTGGCAGCCATAGGGAATATCGGTTACACAAAAAGAAGAATACCTGAAAAAATAAACGTTGAGCCGATCGAGATCCACCCCAAGAATGATTCTGAGCTCAAAGTCGTCCTCACCATGGATGGATATCTTATAAAGGAGGATGACATAAGGGCCGAGCTTGAGCCGGATTACAGGTTTAGGACGAATAATAAGACAGAAATCGTTGGGGCGTTGCTACATAAGTATATATCGCAGGAAGGGATCAGATTTGAGGCAGGTGCAAGGCTTGTTGACAAGTTGCACGGGAGGGGGACCTTCGCCCTGATTGCTTTGGTTCACGATGGGAAAGAGACGCATCTAATTACCTTAAATGATGACAAGGCATTTGAGCCCTTCTGCTATGCGACAATTGATGGCACCTTTGTTGCGAGCTCTGAATCATGTTCCCACCGGCGATTGGGAGGAACAACAGAAAAGGAATATGATGGCGCGGAGATGACAATCTGTTCATCAGGGGGAGTTGAAACAAAAAGATTGAGAGATAAAGAGATGATGCCGGATATATTTCAGGCAGTATATTACGGCAATGTAGGTTCTCTTTTCAGGGGAAAAGAGATATTTCAGATAAGGAAAGAACTCGGTTCAGAGCTTACAAAACATTACAAGTCATCGAGGGCAGATACGGTTATTCCCAACCCGGAATCTGGATGGGGCGTTACAGTAGGAATCGCTGAAGGGCTGGGAAAGAAACTATACCCGGCCCTGATAAAGCTTCCTCAGGCAGTCAGGACATTTCAAGAGGGCGAGCGTAAGGCAAGATCTCAGGAGGTCGGGCTTAAGTTCGGTGGCATTGATTCCCTGCTGCAGGGAAAAAATATCGCCATGGGAGACGACAGCATTGTCAGAGGAACCGTGAGTGAGGGGGGGTCTGTCTGGGTGGCCTATAATGCTGGAGTAAAATTTCTCGAGTTCTGGGTATCTTATGGCCCGATGTTTTTCCCGTCGTTTAAAGAGTGGCACCGGGGCATTGATTGCCTGAACGAACTTGCCGCCCAGCGAGCCTTTAAAGGGAGTAACCCTTATGACAAAACACTCGACGAGGTAAATGAAGCCGTTGCGAAACTCATAGGCGTCGATGAAGTGAAATACAATACCATCGAAAGGATCAGGAAAGTTGCGGGTGACGGCTCCCTCCAGGCATTAGACGCAAGTTATCCGATTTCCGAGGAGTTTTGGCCAGACTGGCTGAAAGAGGAGGTTGATAAGTTTAATCGTTACAGAAATGCCTGAATGTGACCTTATCATGCAGATGCTAATTATACCCGATATGATCTTATAGGCACGGACAATGGGGCTCATCTTCGACAAAAACAGCGCCGGGTTCTATGAATCGTGGCGCCGGTCGTCTCAGAGCAGGACCATAGAAAGGTCTCTGGAGCGCCTAATTCTATCTCTCCTCCAACCATCGCCGGGAGAAAGGGTCCTTGACATTGGTTGCGGTACCGGGAATCACCTTCTCATGTTCAACAAAATGGGGCTGAACGTCAGCGGGGTAGATGCTTCCCAGCACATGGTGGAAGAGGCGAAATCCCGGTTAGGATACCGGTCTACCATCAAGGTCGGGATAGCAGAAGATCTCCCCTTTGATGATAATGAATTTGATCTGGTTGCCTTTATCAACACCCTGGAGTTCCTGGACAATCCTCTGCTGGCCTTGCGGGAGGCAGGGAGAGTGGCCAACAGAAAGGTGTTCATAGGCGTTCTGAACAGCCTCTCATGGAACGGAATTTTAAAGAGACTCCAAGGATATTTCGGCGACCCTCTTTTCGGCCAGGCCACATTCTATAACCTCTGGCAGATCAAATCCCTCCTCCAATTAGCTTATGGCAATGTCCCCATTTCGTGGCAATGCATAAAGATAATCCCTTCATTTTGCGAAGAGATAATCCCTTTCGGAAGGGAATTCTTTGGCCGCGGGCACTCTCCTTTCGGTTTTTTTCTGGGACTTGCGGCTACCATGGTCTACACGGTTAAGACGGACAATCTCCCTCTTAAAGTAAGGCTCAAGACGGCGAGCCAATCACTCATCGGGATTAGGACGCTCGAAGACCTGAACCGCAGTAAAGGAGCGCACAGGGATGAAAGAAGCCTGCCTTTATCAAAAGTTGGAAGATGAAAAGGTCCGTTGTCTTTTGTGCAATCATCGCTGTTTGATCAAGAGTGGAGACAGGGGGATCTGTGGTGTCAGGGAAAATTGTTCAGGAAAGCTCCAGAGTCTTGTCTATGGCAAGATCATTGCCGGCCATTGCGACCCTATCGAAAAGAAACCCCTGTTTCATTTCCTTCCGGGGACCCGCTCCTATTCCATTGCCACCGTGGGGTGCAATTTCAGATGCGTCTTTTGCCAGAACGCTGACATCTCTCAGATGCCCACAGACCAAAAAAGGGTCATGGGGGAGGATATGAGCCCTGAAAGAATCGTTAAGCTCGCTTTGAATACCCGATCCGCATCCATATCCTACACCTATACGGAACCGACCGTCTATTTTGAGACCGCCCTTGAAACAGCAAGGCTGGCAGCTTCTAAAGGAATCAAAAACGTCTTTGTGTCCAACGGGTACATGACCCGGGAGTGTCTTCAGGAAATATATCCTGATTTGCACGCTGCAAATGTGGATCTCAAGGCATTCAGCGAGGAGTTTTACAGAGAGCGGTGCGGCGCGAAGCTAAAACCTGTTCTCAAAACAATAGCGGCCATGAAGGATATGGGGATATGGCTGGAGGTAACCACCCTCCTGATCCCCGGACTTAACGATTCCATAGAAGAGCTCAAAGGACTCGCACGATTTCTTGCAGATATCGACCCCGGCATCCCCTGGCATATCAGCCGGTTTCACCCCACATACCGTTTGACTGACAGGCCATCTACTCCAGTTGAAACTATCCGCCGTGCCAGGGACCTTGGCTACGAGACCGGATTGCTATATGTTTACACGGGGAATATCCCTGGTGATGAGGGGGAAAACACATTCTGTCACAGTTGCAGGGAACCTTTAATAAGCCGTATCGGTTTTGATGTTCGCCGCAACAGTATACGGGAAAACCAATGTCCTAAGTGCTCTACGAAGATCCCCGGCATCTGGGATTAAGGATCGAATTCCGAGGTTTTCCTATCACTGCTGGGGTTCGAAATTCCCTGTCTGATAGATTTGGCAAGCTGTTGCGTTGATTTTTGGGTGATGCGGTGATAATCTCTGAGATCTAAGGAGGGCTTTCAAAGGTTCTTCTTGACTCCCCCGCTGAATCGATTAATTGGCCTTCTTCTGTTCGGCGGGGGTTTAAAACCCTTTCTGTTCACCGGAGAGACGGCTCTCAGCACTCGGAGTTTTCCTGTTTGCCGTGATGTGGACTGAAAACCTGTAGGAGACTTTGTAGGAGACCTGGCATGAAGAAAGAAGATGAGCTTGTTCTTAAAGTCACAAAAGAAATCGTCGTTAAATTTATTGAGGTAGGAAGGCTGAGCGTCAATTCTTTTCAGGAGGTATGGGACAACATCTACCGGTCGGTAAGGAATACCCTAAAGGAAGATAACTCCAATGACTAATATCCCACATTCACCAGAAATAGCCCCTGGGGAGGGGCTTTAACGCCGGCTAACCGGCGGTCTTGCAGGTCTAAAATCTCTTTGAACCGCCTGGAGCTGATCTTACCCAGACCCGCCTCAACCACCGTCCCCACCATGTTTCGTACCATGTGCCTCAGAAAGCCATCTGCCTCAATGACAATACGCAGGAGACCCTCATCAGGTCCGTTGATCTCGGCTATGAGCACAGATCTGACCGGGTCGGTGTTGCTGCTCCCTGATGACCGGAAAGAGGAAAAGTCGTGAGAACCCCTCAGGTGAGAGAGGCATGCTCGAATCTCTTTTATGTCCAGGGCTGGCCGGATTTGCCACAAGAATCTTCGCTGGAAGATGTCGGGGGTTTCGCTGTTTAATATCCTGTATTCATAGGTCTTGCTCTTGGCGCTATACCTGGAATGAAATTGGATCGGAGCATATTCTGCTTCTTTGACAAATATATCATCGGGAAGGAGGGAATTAAGCCCTTTTTTGATGGACGCAAGAGGAATGGTTGATCGGGTTATGAAATTACAGACCTGGTTTAAGGCATGGACCCCTGCATCGGTTCTACCGGACGCGATGAGCTTGACAGGTTCTCCGGTCATCATCTCTATTTGTTTTTCAAGAACCTCCTGGATGGTGATCTCATTTCTTTGCCTTTGCCACCCGTGGTAGCGGGTGCCATCATAAGCCACGACGAGTTTGATATTTCTGTCACCCATTATCTCAAAAGAAAGGGGAATCCAGTACGGATTCCCCTGTTGTCTGCTGCAAAGACCTGAACCGGACTTAACGTTTCGAATACTGAAAGTGGGCTCGCGCACTCGGCTGGCCGTACTTCTTCCGTTCCTTTATCCTCGAGTCTCTGGTCAGGAATCCCGCCTTTTTGAGTGTATCTCGAAGCCCCGGATCCAAGTTTACCAGGGCCCGGCTGATGCCGTGTCTTATGGCCCCCGCCTGCCCGGAAATACCGCCACCTTTTACGTTGACAAAAATATCAAATTTATCGCGCAGGTCGGTGAGGACAAGGGGTTCCGTGACAAGCGCCCTGTCCGTTTCCCGGTCTAAGTATTGGTTCGAAGGCTTTTTGTTGATGGTTATCTCGCCAGTTCCCGGCCTCATCCAGACCCTAGCCACAGATGTTTTTCTCTTTCCCGTGGCGTGAAATAGTTCCTCTGCCATTTAAATCTCCAATGCCTCTAATTGTTGAGCCTGATGCGGGTGTTCTGGACCCGTGTATATCTTTAATTTTTTGAGCTGACGTCGTCCCAGGGTGTTCTTGGGGAGCATGCCTCTGACTGCAAAACGCAAGACATCCTCTGGTTTCTTTTCAAGCAACTTCTTGGCTGAAATCTGTTTGAGACCGCCTGTGTAGCCACTATGCCGGTAATAAATTTTGTTATCCCATTTCTTGCCCGTCAGGGTGACCTTCTCAGCATTGATGACGACAATAAAGTCTCCGGTGTCAGCGTGTGGGGTGAAAATAGGCTTGTGCTTGCCTCTTAACCGCTTGGCTATCTGGGCTGCAAGCCTTCCCAAAACCTTATTTTCGGCATTCACAACATACCAATTCTTCTTGATTTCATGTTCTTTAGCGACAAATGTCTTCATTTCGTTTATCCTGTTTCACAAAAAATAAAAAGATCTTTTTAATGTAATTTTGTCTGCATGTCAAGCCATTTCTGAGAAAATCTGTTGACATGAGACTGGTTTCTTGATAAATGTCACAACACTTTTGAAAAAGGCCCCCTTCTGCTCTCCGAACCGGAGGCTTCAATTCGAACAAAATCGAGCATTTTTCAAAGGTCTCGTCACAACCTCAAATGGCGCCCGTAGCTCAGTTGGATAGAGCGCCGGGCTTCGAACCCGTAGGTCGCAGGTTCGAGTCCTGCCGGGCGCGCCAGTCATACCAATACGCAACGTGGGCCTGTAGCTCAGCTGGCAGAGCAGTTGACTCTTAATCAATTGGTCGAAGGTTCGAGTCCTTCCAGGCCCACCAGTAAAATCAAGAACTTACAGAATATCGCTACGAGTCCTTTTTTCGTTCAAGCCCGATCTGGTACAGTATTGGTACAAGATTTTATTCTCTCCCCACAAAAAACCACGCTCCGACATCCAGAAACCGGCCCTTCCAAGAAAACGACCTCCAGAGACCCAAAGGAATCCTTTTCCTGCCAAATCAATAGGGTGGGGTCTTCCGTTTGCTCGGTTGGTTCCATATTGTAGGTCCCCTATTGTCTTGCTGTCTATCTCGTTGTGTTTCAGAAGTATAATCCCGAAATCAGCATTACGCCTATTCATTAGAAATAGGTTGATTTCCCGAAAAGATTTCTGTATTTCTGTCAACAGGTCTCATATCTCAGGTAAAACCAGAAAACATCCACAGAGAGGTTTCTATGGCCGGATTACCAAAACCCCATTTCTCACAATTGAGAGCTGGGGTTTTTGTGTCTCTTTAGCTGCTGATAGAAAAAGGAATAACCGGGGTGCAACAGCCCTGCTTCGGCAGTTGTTGGGCGTCTTTGGGGGTCTGTAGAGTGGTTATTCGTCCAGGCCATAGGGTAGTAGGTATGGGTTTGGGTGAAAATGGCGATTTAAGGGCGGACTTTTGGCCTGGGGTCAATATTCCTCTTCGCCCATTTTCACCAATTTGTCTGGTAGTGTTGCATGATATTGGCGGATGTGCGATGCTACCTTATGCCAGGAAGGTTTACATTTTGTGGCCATCGAATTAAGATGACTTGCATATGTAAGCATCAATTTGGTTGAAGATGCCGTGAGGGAATGGCTGATTAGTCTTTTGACATAAACAGTTTCATAGGTTCCGATAATAAGGAGCGATCGGAGGTTTTGTTATGATCAAACGAACTATTCATCTTACAATCACACTGTTTTTCATTATACCCCTTTTCGTGTTTTTTCCTTCCATTTCTCCCTCCCAAGATGCGACGGATGAAATTATTGACATCTTGCGGAAAAGCCCAAAGTTAGATGACGCTGATTTGATTTTCAAGGACTTCTTTAAAGGTAAAGCCACTACCAGGGTGATGGTGGCGATACGGAAACCAGCGAGGGCGAGGAGCATGCAGAAAAACCTGCGGAATATGGAGGTGCGAAAGCAGCTGGAACAAGCCGCAAGGACAGCCCAGAAAAATGTAATAAACACTTTGGACCAGAAAGAAGTCCGCATCAGTAACCCCTATAACTATATTTTCGGATTTGCCGCTGAAGTTACACTTCAAGGACTCCGGGATTTGATAGATAACCCGGATGTTATGTTTATTGAGAGAGATAAAATTGTATACGCTCATTTAGCCCAGGGGGTATCCCTTTGATGAACGCTTCAACGACGAGAAGCACTTACAACGGCTCAGGATTGGCTATAGCCATCTGCGATACTGGTATTGATTATACACACTCAAAACTGGGAAACGGAGGGTTTCCAAATAGTAAGGTGATTGGCGGCTACGATTTTGGGGACAATGACAGTAATCCAATGGATCTGGAAGGCCATGGGACAGCCTGCGCCGGTATTGCAGCAGGTGATCTTGGCACTGTGGGGGATTATATTGGGGGAGTGGCATACGGAGCCAAACTCTATGCGTTGAAAATTAGTGTCTCTCTCGGGGATGGTGGAAACCCCTCGCCTTCAGGCGAAGAAAAGGTTATAGTTGT
>JACNIU010000057.1 GCA_014382905.1 Desulfobacterales bacterium | reverse complement strand
TTTTTGTTGATTCAAATATTTTCATTTATCATTTTACCGGTGTCAGCGATGAATGTAGTGATTTTCTGAGCAGATGTGAGCGGGGCGAATTAATCGCGATGACTGCCGTTAACGTGATTCTGGAGGTCCTTCATCGTTTAATGATGGTCGAAGCCGTTAGAAAAAATCTGGTGAAACCGCCAAATGTAGTGAAGAAGCTCAGCAAGGCACCACAGAAACTTAAACGTCTCAATGAGTATTTTATCAATACAGAGAAGATACAAGATATGGGCATAGCAATTAAGCCTTTGATATTTGAAACAATTGTAAAGAGTCATGTGGTGAGGCTGGCTTCTGGATTGATGGTGAATGATTCGGTTATTATTGCCAGTATGAAACAAGAAGGGGTCAAGTTATTGGCAACAAACGATAAGGCCTTTGAAAAAGTGGACGAAATTCATGTGTGTACCCCCGAAGATATAAAACTATCATAACCATGCCGCAATTTGAATCAGTAATCGCCCGTTAGACAGTTAGCAACTAAATCTTGTGCAAAAAGCAAAAGAAGTTTTTTCATTGTTTTTCTCTGCGAGCTTTGCGCCTTTGCGCGAGACCTTTTTGGTTCCGGTTTATCCGGGTTAGGGCTTGGTTCTGTTCTGATCCTGAACCTGCCCCGCCTGCCCTGTGGAATACGAAATCCATTCCTCCGGGGTAACTCCGGCAGATGGTACTGGAGTCCATTAGCTCTGTGGGCTATTGAAGAATGCCAGATTCTCCAGGAAATTCCCTTGCTTTTGTCCTTGACAGCGCCCTTAAAATTGTTCAAGATTGGGAATCGGTTATCTGTTATTCGTTATTGGTCATTAGTCATTGGTCATTAGTCATTGGACCTTGGACTTTAGTTAGTCAATAGTCAATCCAAAGGGTTCAGAGGTCCTGGCTTAGAGACAAACCATGGCAAATACTGAACAATGGGATGAAGAGTTTGAGCAACGCCTGACCGGCTTCTTAAAAGAACATTTGGCCGAGCTTCTGACCAACGAAGGCCTGAGTCGGCCTGCCATGGTCTACGAGATAGAGCTTCGGGAGCGGTTAGTGAGGCTGGAAGAGGCTATTAAGCACCAGGGTGATCTGATTCAAAAGACCCTTGACTTCATGGACGTGCGGTTTAAGGCCGTGGACAAACGCTTCGAGGCCGTGGACAAACGCTTCGAGGACCTGCGGGCAGATATGAACAAGCGGTTCGAGGCAGTGGACAGGCGGTTCGAGGCAGTGGACAGGCGGTTTAACGCTCTACAGTGGTTAATCGGGGGAGGCTTTACTTTTTTGACTGTTGTTGTTGTCCTCTTGAAATTCCTCATCGGCCCTTGAACAGCCGGAAGTTACCCTTCTTTTTTCGACCTATGAGGCGAAATACCTAACCGCACAGGCCGCAAAATATTAACCTTGTAGGTGACCGCCATTTACTACGATGTCACCAAAGATTCTGGGCAGTTCCTCTATCATATAAAGAGGGAGAGACAAAAGATCAAATTCAACTTGTACAGGTTCTCCTCCTTGGCTGAGAGCGTTGGAAACATGCTGATATGAGGGTACGTTTAAATCAAAACGAACACCAACCCGCACCTTTTTTTGCTTAACAAATTGCTGAAGTGACTTGAGTGATCCGCTCTTGCCTGCCTTAACCTCAACAGGAACAATTGCTTGTCCTAATTGTGTGATAAAATCGATCTCAGCATTTCCTGCCCTCCCTTCGCGCAACCAGTAGGTCAAAACCGGGCTTACATTGTTTTTTCCGATGTAGGCAAGATGTTGCGCGATGAACTGTTCAGCCACATGACCTTTGTTGACAAATGACTTTCGCTTAAGTTCGTTCAATGATATCCATTGAACGCCGCAAATGGTATTCATCAAGCCACAATCCAAGAAGAAAGGCTTGAATATTCGTCTGTTGATGGTAGCGCCAAGCGGCAAACCGGATGCATCCGTATGACAGGCTTTCATTATGATTTGTGCTTTTTCAAGCAAGTCAACAGCCTTGCCCAATTCTCTGGATTGCTCCTCGGGGTCTACGCGAACGTACTTGAATTTCTCGCCGGCAGCCATCGGGACGTAGTTAAACACCTTATGAAGACGGAGCAGGTCGGCCTGGGTTGCATATTTCGCAAAATCGTCTTTGTATGTCTCAATAATCGAGGCATGAACATCGAATACCGCGTCGAGCGCATTCGTATCGATGAATCGCTGGATTGCCTCAGGCATCCCCCCCACCAGGAGCCAGACTCTTTGCAGTTCCAATAATTGGTCGTGAGCGGATTGAGGAAAAACCTCATGTGGGTGATAATTGCTTAGCAGATCGAGTAAAACGCTTTTTTCCATCGCCGCCAGGGTCTCCTCAAAGGTTACGGGACCAAGATAGAGGTATTCGACCCGACCCACGGGCATGGAAAAGGAATGTTTAGACATTGTAAATTCAAGAAGGGAGCCGGCTGAAATTACAGGTAGCTCAGGATGATCTTCATAAAAATATCGAAGGGTCTGAATGGCGATCGGCGCCGCCTGTATTTCATCTAAGAAAAGCAACCCATCCTTCCCTGAAATCGATCCCTTCCCGCAGATAAATTCAAGTTCCCGAAGGATCTTTCCGGTATCCTGGGTTTTAAAAACCTCGACCAACGTTGGATGCCGTTCAAGATTGACTTCATGGAGGGTCAATTTCTTATGGTCAGCAAACTGCCTGACCAGAGTTGATTTTCCTACCTGACGGGCGCCGCGAATGATCAAGGGTTTGCGATAGTTTGAATCCAGCCAATCAGTTAGTCTTTTTTCTGCAATACGGTCCATTTTTATCTTGAAGATGCTGGAAAGAGGGTGCTCTTTTCTGCATGTTACGTTTATTATAAGGGGATATTATCAATAATGCAAGAAAAATCGGGGGCGGCTTTGCGTGAGAATGCTATGAGCCATCCTCAGCGGGGAGACCCAGCTTTTCCAATCGGTATCGCAGAGAACGTAAATTGATGCCCAACAGCTCCGCGGCTCGCTGCTTTGATCCGTAGGCAATCTCCAGGGCCTGGGTCAAATATTCCTTCTCAAACTGCGCCATCACCTCATCCAACTGAATCCCTTCCGGTCCCAAGTCCGTTCTCAGGCTCCTCCTTGTGTCGCCCCCGCCTCTAAGGCCGGAAAGAGCAAGACTTTCCGGTAAAATAATATTGGACGTCTCTAAAGCCACACTTCGTTCAACGATATTCTCCAGCTCCCTTACATTGCCCGGGAACGAGTATTGGCTGAGGATATCCATAGCATACGTAGACATTTTTCGAATATCTTTCCCCATCTCCAACGAGAATTTCTCAAGAAAATGCTGGGCCAATAAGATGAGATCCCCCTCTCTGTCCCTCAAGGGAGGTATGGCAACGGGGATAACATTCAGCCTGAAATAGAGATCTTCCCTGAAGTTCTTATTGATGACCTCCTTTTCCAGATCCTTATTGGACGCAGAAATAATTCGAACATTGACCGTCTTCACGTCAGTACCGCCAACCGCACTAAATGTCCTCTCCTGAATCACTCTTAAGAGCTTGACCTGGATAACCGGAGAAAGTTCGCCGACTTCATCGAGAAAAACCGTCCCCCCATCCGCAACATCAAACAGGCCTTCCTTATCTGCGACCGCACCGGTGAATGCCCCCTTTCTGTAACCGAACAATTCGCTCTCTATCAGGGTTTCAGGCATCCCGGCGCAGTTAATGACAACGATAGGCCTATTTCGTCTTTCGCTCAGGTTGTGTATCGCCCTGGCGACGAATTCTTTTCCGGTTCCGCTTTCCCCCGATATTAGGACATTCGTCTTTGTCCGCGAAACCCTCTGGATCAGATCGTACACCTTCCTCATCTGTGGGCTTTCCCCAATGAGGGTATCAAAATGAAAACGGCTTTTTGAACTCTCACTCTCTTCTTTGGGCATGGTCTTCGATTTCAAGGCATCTTTGATGACCCGCTTGAGATCATTCACCTTAAAGGGCTTTGGGATATAGTCATAAGCACCCTCTTTCATCGCCTCCACAGCCGTCTCGGCAGTGGCAAAAGCTGAAATCAAAACGACCATAGCGTCGGAATTCACGGCCTTGGCCTTTTTCAGAACTCCTATTCCGTCGATATTCTTCATGCGGATATCGGAAATAATTAGGTCAAAGGTATCTTTATTCAAGATCTCGCAGGCGTGTTCGCCATTTTTTGCGACAACCACCTGGTAGCCCTGTTTGGTCAGCATGATTTCCAGGAATTCTCGCATGCTCTCCTGATCGTCGACGACTAATATCTTATCCCTCTTTTTCCCAGACAATCTCCCCTCCGACCATGGTCAGTTCATTTCTGCCTTTTAACATCTTCCCTATAAACGGGGAATTCTTGCTCTTGGAAAAAATTTGACCCGCCTCGAACAGATATTCATATTCCGGATCGATGATGGCCAGATCGGCAGCTCCTCCTTCGACAAGGCGACCGCCCGTGACACCAATAATACTCGCTCCTGCATAGGAAAGCTTGCCAACGGCCTCGGGCAGGCTTAAAATCCCATCCCGGACCAATTGAAGCGTAAGGGGCAGCGCCGTTTGCAGGCCTATCATCCCAAAGGCGGCCTTATCAAATTCGAGATCCTTCTCCAAGGTACTATGGGGTGCGTGGTCCGTGGCGATTACATCAATAACGCCCTTTGCCAGTCCCTCCTTGATAGCTTCAACATCTTCGGGGGTCCTCAGGGGAGGATTCACCTTGGCAAGGGTATCATATCCGACGACTGCGCTGTGATCCAAGCTGAAATAATGAGGAGCGGTCTCGGCCGTAACCGGGATACCTTCCTCCTTGGCCTGCCTGATCAATGCAACGGATCCTGCTGTGCTCACATGCGCAATATGAACAGGACACCCTGTCAGCTTAGCCAAGGAGATCTCCCTGTAAACCATAATTTCTTCACTAACAGCGGGAATTCCGGGCAAACCGATTCGAGTCGACACTACACCCTCATGCATCATGCCATCTCCTGACAGGCTTCTGTCTTCGCAGTGGGAGATGACACTTAGCCCATAAAAAGAGGCGTATTCGAGAGCCCTTCTCATGAGTTCGCTATTGGCAACAGGGAATCCATCATCCGAAACCCCTACCGCGCCTGCCTCTCGTAGTTCTCCGAAATTGGTGAGTGTCTCCCCCTTTAGTCCCTTTGAGATGGTTGCAATCGGATAGACCTTGACTAAACCCGCTCTTTTCGCCTGCTCTAAGATGAATTCTGTAACAGATCGGCAGTCATTCGGAGGCTCGGTGTTGGGCATACAGGCAATGGCCGTGTAACCTCCCGCAGCAGCAGACATTGTCCCGGTAGCAACCGTCTCTTTATACTCATGCCCCGGCTCTCTCAAATGGACATGCATATCAACCAAACCCGGCATGATAATCTTGTCAGACGCCTCAATAATCCTGATTCGAGGGTCCTTTCCCTTAAACACGCCCTGTGGACATATTTTGGATATCTTGCGCTTTTCAATAATCAAATCAACTTGTTCCACTGTCCGTCGGACAGGGTCAACAAGGTCACCACCTCTAATCCACGTTATCACCCTTAGCTCCTCCAATCAATAGATACAGCACGGCCATACGCACCGCAACTCCGTTCGCCACCTGGTCAAGAATGACAGAGTACGGGCCGTCTGCCACCTCAGAGGTTATTTCTACGCCCCTGTTCAAGGGGCCTGGATGCATCACAATAACGTCCTCATTTGCACTCCTCAGGATCTCCTTGTTCAACCCGAAAAAAGAGGCATACTCCCTGATACTCGGAAACAGGACCGCGCTCTGTCTTTCCAGCTGGATTCGTAGCAAGATCAGCACATCTTTCTTCCTGACCGCCTGTGCTGGATCATAGACTACCCGGACGCCTAATGTCTCAATGCCCACAGGGATCATGGTCGGGGGACCGGAGACAGTCACTTCTGCCCCCATTTTTGTCAGACCGATGATGTCAGACCTGGCCACGCGGCTATGGGAAATGTCTCCGATAATGGCGACCTTCAACCCTTTGAGCCTTCCCTTTTTTTCCCTGATCGTATAGAGGTCAAGCAAAGCCTGAGTGGGATGTTCATTTATCCCATCCCCTGCGTTGACGATTCCGGCCTTCACCTCCTTGGCCAACAGATGGGGAGCCCCGCTTGAGCTGTGCCTCAAAACGATCAGGTCCGGGTTCATGGCCTGAAGGTTTCGGGCCGTATCCAAGAGGGTTTCCCCTTTTACCATACTGCTTGTTGAAGCGGATAGGCTGAAGGTGTCAGCGCTGAGCCTTTTTGCAGCCACTTCAAAGGAAGTCCGTGTCCGGGTGCTCGGTTCATAGAAAAAATTCACAACACTCTTGCCTCTCAGAGTGGGAACCTTCTTGATATCCCTTGCTGAAATCGCTTTAAGGGATTCGGCCGTGTCTAAGATAAGCGTTATCTCTTCAACAGACAAGGCTCCCATGCCCAATAGATCTTTATGACCGAATTTCGCCACGTTAGACTCCTCAAAAAAAACCCCCTTGCCCTTGATCAGGCAAGAGGGTTCCTATTGTTACGCCTACATGCAATCATTTTCTAATTCGTGTGCTTAAAGTTTGAATAATGCAAGATGCCTCTGTGTCTCATGTTATTGAGATATTACAACATAAAATACACAGACGCAACCCCAAAAACAGGAGCTATCCCTTTTCCTCCTTTTTCTTGCTTGCACCCGATCGCTTGCTTTTCTTTTTCCGCGGTTTCGCGCCTTCATCTGCGGGAAGGAGCTGGATAACTGAAACAGACGCGCCGTCCCCTTTTCGAACACCTTTTTTGACAATTCTGAGGTATCCCCCCTGCCTGCCAAGATACCGATCCTTCAGTTCATCAAACAATTTGTGAATGACCGTCTTGTCTTGCATATAAGCAACGGCCTGGCGCCTTGCATGGAGATCCCCCCGTTTCGCAAGGGTAACCATTTTTTCGGCGATAGGCCTAATAACTTTGGCCTTGGTATCGGTTGTAACAATCTGTTCATGCTCGAACAGGGAAGTCACCATATTTCGGAGCATCGCCCTGCGATGACTCGTATTGCGCCCTAACTGTTTCCCTGCTTTCCTATGCCTCATTTATTTTTTCCCTTTCCCTTTTTATCGCCTTTTTTTTCCGCCAGGTCCTTCTCTTCGCTCTTTGTCTTCCTTTTCCCTTTCTTCCCTTTTCCCTCTACCTTTTTCTCCGCATCCCCTTCTTCGTCTTGATCTAATTCCCCTTCGTCTTTTTTCTTCTCTTCACCCTCTTCTTCCTCTTCATCGTCATCCGGGACCTGGGTGGGGAAATTATTCAATTTCATACCTAAAAAAAGCCCCATATCCTCGAGAATGGCTTTTATCTCATTGAGTGACTTCCTTCCAAAATTCTTCGTCTTCAACATCTCGGCGTCTGTCTTTTGAACCAGTTCGCCTATCCTCGAAATGTTGGCGTTTTGCAAACAGTTGGCGGAACGTACTGACAATTCAAGGTCCGTAACAGGCCGGAAAAGGTTTTCATTCCATTTTTCTTTCTTCTCATCCTCATCCTGTTCCGCCGGTTCAGGCTCTTCCTCAAAATTGATGAACGGGTTCATCTGCTCTTTAAGGATCTTGGCAGCATAGGCCGCGGCATCTTCAGGAAGCACGCTGCCGTCTGTCCAGACCTCCAAAGTCAGTTTATCAAAATCGGTAATCTGCCCGACTCTGGCATTTGTCACCACATAATTGACTTTTTGAATGGAGGAAAACACCGCATCCATTGGAATCACACCAATATCCGTATTCGCGGACTTATTCTTCTCTGCCGGGACATAACCTTTTCCTGTCCTGACCACCATCTCCATATTTAATTTGGCTTGTTTGTTAAGAGTGGCTATATGCTGATCAGGATTAAGGATTTCCACTAAACCACCCGTCTCAATATCGCCAGCGGTAACAACGCCTTCCCCTTCCCGGTTCAAGCGGATAACCGCTTCTTCAACATCAACAGCCTTGAGCTTAAGCTCCTTCAGGTTCAGTATGATATCCGTTACATCCTCAAGGACTCCGTCAATGGTTGAAAACTCATGGAGCACCTCATCAAACTTGACCGATACAATTGCCGCACCCTGAAGGGATGACAGCAAAACACGCCTCAACGAATTCCCGATAGTGACTCCGAAACCCCTCTCGAGCGGTTCGCATACAAATTTTCCATAACTATTTGTATAGCTTTCCTGATCGATTTCAATCCGTTTCGGCTTAATCAACTCACGCCAGTTCCTGCTTTTTAGATCTACCAAAAAGGCCTCCCCATTTTCTTATTGACGATTTTTGATCGATGATTTTCAAAAGCGCATCATCAACAACTAACTTCCAACACCTTATTTTGAGTACAATTCTATGATGAGCTGTTCCTGAATGGGCATCGTGAGATCTTCACGATTGGGAAGGGCTTTCAG
>JACNIU010000060.1 GCA_014382905.1 Desulfobacterales bacterium | reverse complement strand
GCCACAAAAATGCTGAATGCGGAACGGTCCACGCTTTTTTTAAATGACGAGAAGAGGAATGATCTGTTTTCGAAAGTCGGCGAAGGGCTGGGTGCAACAGAAATTCGCCTCCCCAACCATCTGGGTATTGCCGGGGCCGTTTTTACATCCGGAAAAACGATTAACATCCCTTATGCCTATGCCGATCTCAGGTTCAACCCTGGCTTCGATAAAAAAACCGGGTTTTTCACACGGTCCATTCTCTGCGTGCCTGTGGTCAACAAGGCGGGTAAGACGATCGGGGTTACCCAGGTGCTGAACAAGCGTGGAGGGCCGTTCACGAAAGACGATGAATCACGCCTCAAGGCATTCACCGGCCAGGTTTCCATCGCTCTGGAAAACGCCAAGCTGTTTGACGATATCCAGAACATGAAGAATTATAACGAGGGCATGTTGGAGAGTATGTCCAACGGCGTGATCACCTTAAATGAGGATGGGAAGATCATCACTTGCAACTCTGCCGGTTTGCGCATCATGCAGGTTTCCCCTGAAGATATCATTGATCGATTGTCAGATGACTTTTTCACCGGTGCGAATGTCTGGATCCTGGAAAAGGTTGAGCGGGTTGAGGAAACCCAGATCTCCGACGTAACAATGGATGCAGAACTCGAGTTCGGAGGAAAGAAGATATCCGTAAACTTAACTGTCCTCCCCCTGATTAGCGTAGAGCAAAGGAAACTCGGATCTATGATCATCATTGATGACATCAGTACCGAAAAGCGCATGAAGTCAACCATGTCTCGATATATGGACCCGGGGCTCGCCGAGCAGCTCCTGGCCGGCGGGGGAGATTTCCTTGGAGGAAGGAGCGCCATTGCAACGGTCCTCTTCTCCGACATCCGTGGTTTCACCACACTCACAGAGGAACTTGGTGCTCAAGGGACTGTCTCTCTGTTAAACGAATACTTCACCGTTATGGTTGATTGTATCCAGCAGGAGGGAGGCATGCTTGACAAATTCATAGGGGATGCGATGATGGCAGCCTTTGGCGTACCGATACCCCATGATGACGATGAGGATCGAGCAGTGCGTACAGCCATCGCCATGATGAACGCCTTATCGTCCTGGAACCGGAAACGCTTGGCCGATGGAAAAAGAGAAGTCAACATAGGCATCGGCGTCAACACTGACTTGATCGTTTCAGGTAATATCGGTTCCTTGAAGCGCATGGACTACACCATGATCGGCGATGGTGTAAACTTAGCAGCTCGTCTGGAAAGCGCGTGTAAACAGTATTTCGCTAAAATCCTCATAAGCGAAAATACTTATAAAAAATTGCGCGGCACCTACCGCAGCCGAGAAATCGACCGGGTGGTCGTTAAGGGAAAAAGTGAGCCGGTGGGTGTCTATGAAGTTCTCGATTATCATAACGATGAAACATTCCCGAACTTGATGGAGGTTGTAAACAACTTCAAGAATGGTTTGACCCAGTATCGCGCCCGTAAATGGGATAAAGCGATCAGGGCATTCAAAGAGGCACTCAATCTCAATCAGAAAGACGAACCCTCCAAAATGTATATTCGGCGGTGTGAACACCTAAAAGAAAACCCGCCCGGCGATGGTTGGAACGGTGTTTGGGTGATGACATCGAAGTAAAAGGATTGTCCAAATCGGGCCTCTTGACTCACATGGAAATGGTAGGATAATGAACGAAACCAACCTTTATGACCTTGTAGAAATGAATTCCCCAGATGCTGTTCTGGATGAGGTATTGACCGTTCTCCGCTTGATTTCTCCGGACTACAACGTTGCACCGGTCACCACCGCGTTCACGACAACGGTAGACCTTTACGAAGGAAGGTATCCGGGATACAAGGCCTGCAACACCGGGTACCACGACCTCAATCACATTACCGACACCTTTCTTGCGATGGCAAGACTGATACATGGTGCGGTGATTGATGGAGATTCCCTGTCCAACCGCGAAATAGCCATAGGCTTAACAGCTTCGCTTCTACATGATACAGGATATATCCAGGAAGAGCATGACAACCAAGGGACGGGTTCCAAATATACCACCATCCATGTTGAGCGGAGTATGGATTTTTTCAAGATCTATGGCATTCAACATGATTTTCTTGAGGAGGAAATTGCTGCGGGCCAGAGCATGATCCTCTGTACCGACCTCAGTGTTGATATTTCCACCATTACATTTCCGTCCATAACCGTTGAGCTTCTCGGGAAGATGCTGGGGGCTGCAGATCTCTTAGCCCAGATGTCCGACCGGAAATACTTAGAGAAACTCCTATTCCTCTACTATGAGTTCAAGGAAGGGATGGTCGATGGCTACGAAAGTGAGGCTGATATCCTCCGGAAGACCGTCGGATTCTACGACTTTATCGCCAATCGTATTGAAACAACGCTTGATGGGGTTGATCGTTTCATCGTCCCGCACCTGGCAGCGCGGTGGAACATTCATGTGAATCTTTATCACGAAGCTATTCAAAGCCAGAAAGATTATCTGCTCCAGATTTTGGCTATTCCCGATTCAGACCCTCGAGACCACTTGAGACGTGAGAAGATCGTCGATAAGGTCCGCAGTGAATACAAAAGAGTTGGTTGAGGTGAAAGATGGAACTTACTGAATTATACCAAAAAGGTGAGTCTGAACTCAGAAGCCGGGACATTGGCTGGCTGTTAGATGGCGTGGAGACGGAATTTGTCCTCTCCAACAACCGCCGTGTCATTGATCGCTACACGATCAGGCAGCGTTGTATTGATGGAGTTGAAGCTAAAACCGATTGCTCGATTTTAGGCGTGAAATTGAATACGCCTATTATTATGTCTTCCATGACCATGCCTATCCCCGGGATAGTTGACAATGGTCTGATGGCAGTCGCTGAAGGCCTGAAAAGGGCGGGGAGTCTCATGTGGACCGGTACTCCCATACCCCAGGACCTCAAGGCGATTGTTGAGACAGGTGTTCATGTGGCCGCAAATGTCAAGCCTTTCAAAGACCGCCGCATGATGTTCAATGCGATCCATGAAATTCAGGCTGCCGGGGTCAACTGGCTCGGGATCGAAATCGATTCCGGCCAGGGGACCAAAGTCCATGACAGGCAGATGGCATCTGACTGTTCACCGCTCTCCCTGAAAGAACTCAAGGAGATCAGAAAGGATGTTTCCATTCCACTCATCTTTAAGGGCGTACTGAGCAGGGAAGACGCTGAAAAATCAATAGAGGCGGGTGCTGATGCGATTTTCGTGTCCAACCACGGTGCCCACACACTGGATTATCTACCCCATCCATTCCAGGTCATGGATGAAATCGTCCCGGTCGCAGAAGGCGAAACCGAAATCTTGGTGGATGGGGGATTCCGACGCGGCAGTGATGTCTTTAAAGGCCTTGCCTTCGGCGCCTCACTGGTAGGACTGGGAAGACCCATACTCTACGGACTGGCAGCCAACGGGGCCGAAGGTGTTCAGGAAGTTGTCGAGCGGATGACGGTGGAGATGAAACGGATCATGTCCATGACCGGTTTTGCCTCTCCTTCAGACATCGGCCGCGATATACTTATTGAGTAACGCTTTATCCGTTTGAAACAAAGCGTTGGACCATGAGGATCTCTTTCCCAAAGGACGTAACAAAAATTCTCCAGAGCGTATAGAACGCCCCCTTGACGTTCAATACAGCTTCCGGGCAGGCAGAGGCGATGTCCGTTTAAATGGATACCTTCTCCTGGGGCTGTCCTGTGACGAATTCTAAGGCCTCGCTGCCGTTCCTATGAAATGATCCACGTATTTACGTCCTTTGGGAAAGAGACCCTCATGGTCCCGGGCAACAAACGAATGATTGTTTCAAGACGCTAAAGTCATACCTTATTGAATATTAGGGAACCCATTGGAACACCGGCCGTCACCTGATTTAGGTGACTTGCCGCCGGTGCCAACACCAGCGGCCGTATTGCAGCAACAGGATCGCCTGCTGCTGCAACAGTCGCTGGAGGTCCCATGCAATTTCTTGCGCAGCCATCTTATCGTCATAATCAATGCCATCCCCACAATAAGACAAACTACTATAATTTGAATCATGTTTTGACCTCCACATTTCCTCTACGTCACTTAAACACCTTCTTCCATCAGACGACCGTCTGAAACCCGCAAGTTCCTCTTTCCATAACCTGCACAATCGAGATTGTGGGTGACCATAAGTATGGTGGCTCCTTCACGGTTGAGTCTTTGAAGAAGGCACATGATTTCGTGGCTTGTTGCGCTGTCAAGGTTTCCGGTGGGCTCATCTGCCAGTAATATGGGGGGCTCATTCACGACAGCTCTGGCAATTGCAACCCGTTCCTTTTCCCCCCCTGAAATCTGGCCTGGAAGGCGCCGTTCTTTGCCTGCCAGACCCACCTGTTCCAGAGCTACCCCGGCAAGGGCACGTTTTCTTTTTTTGCTTGCCTTTACCGTAGTCAAAGGAAGCATGACATTTTCCAGTACCGTCAGGTAGGGCACCAGATGAAAACTCTGAAACACAAACCCGATAAACTCCCTCCGAAAATCGGTCCTTTTCTCGGAGCCAAGGCCATAAACATCAATTTCATCTACAACAAATCTTCCCGAAGTAGGCGGATTCATAGCACCCACGATGGAAAGGAGTGTGGATTTCCCCGCACCCGACTGTCCCATGATACTGACAAATTCGCCGGCTTCGATCTCAAAACTAATATCGTGAACGGCCATCACGGCCGCGTCCCCCTTACCATACTGTTTTGCGAGCCTTTCCGCTCTTATGTAACTCACAGTTCACCTCCTAAAGCGCATTTAATGCCTGATTGGGATCCATACGTGCGGCCAGGAATGCCGGGTAGATGCTTGAAACAAGGCCCACTAAAACGGCCAGTACAAATGCCCCGACGGCCAGATCAAAGCTGGGTTGGGTGTGGACGCTTCCGCCTTCGGAAAAAAAATAGAGCGCCCCTTTCGCCACGCCAAATCCCGCAAAATAACCCAGAATCCCCGCCACTGCAGAAATAAATCCTGCCTCAAGCAAAACGATTTTGAATACATGGCTTTTTCGAAACCCTATGGCGCGGAAAATTCCGATTTCCTCAGTCCTTTCCCGAACGCTCCCCATCATGGTTACAAGAACAACAAGGCTGCCTACCAGAACAACTACAATTGAAACTCCGTAAGAGAATTTCTTGAACTGGGCCAAGGCCTCCATTCGGCTCTTCACCACCTGCTGGATGGCCATTACCTTGGCGCCAGGTACCACCTCTGAAATCTGCCTTACCATGTCGTCAATGGGACAATCTTTGCATAAGGCTGCTACTTCTGCCATGGAGATAAGGCCCTCTTTGTTCAGAATTGTCTGCGCTGTTCTCAGAGGGGCGAAGATCAACTGGTCATCCTGGGATCCTGTTGGTTTCAAAACGCCTGAAACAACAAAGTCCTTTCCCTTTATCCTGATTGGCCCGCCAGGACGTAAACCGAGAACAGTGGCAGTCTCGGCTCCCAGGAGAACTCCTTTTTCACCTGGAATGGCCCCATCAACCTTCCACCAGGGCTTCAGTATCCAGTTGGCCTCGAAATCAACCCCGGCCAGCAGGACCCTGTGATTTTGCACTTTAATCACGCCAAAAACCATAGGACCGAGTCCTGCCACATTGGCCGCGTTCTTTATCGATCCAATTTTCGCCAGATCCTGCTCCCGGATTTCCTGCATCTCGAACGAAACACCGCCCAAAGACAGCCCACCGTAGGTAAGGGAAAGGTTTTCCGTCTTTGGAACAATCAGGATATTGGCGCCGTATTTCTCAAGTTTATGATTTATGTTCTCGGTCATTGCATCTGCAAAGCTTATTAATGCGACTACCGTAGATACCCCGATGGCAAGTCCTGCAAGTACGAACAGGGCCTTTGCCTTCCGCCGGAGGAGATTTTTAAATGCAATGTCTCTTAAATTCATTTTTACCCCCTGTTTGAGAAATCAAAATACTTTTTTCCCGAAAGGATCTCTTCAACCTTCAATACTACCTTTTCACCCTCAATGTTTCTTCCGAGCGGCGCAGGGTTGCATCCTCCTTTGACTTCATTTACTCGTATCGACTCAAACTTGCGGCCGCAGTTCCGGCAAACCATGACGTCACCTGATTGCTGATAGCCTTTCCCAGCGGGCCAGCACACATCGCATGCATCAAAGGCGGCGCGTATAACCCCGTCAGAACTCTTAAGGATGAAGTACCGGATCGTGATACCACCATCTGCCTCATAGCTGAAATGACGGGCCTTTCCGTCTGAAAAAAGCTCAACAGGGTAAGTGGCCGTAGAAGCCGAGACAGTGGCATTGGGTGAGTTATCAACCATAATCTTCTTTTCGGTTTTCTGGGTTGCAAACAGGGCCCCGGCAGCAAGCACCAGGGCACAAACGCTGGCAACCAGCACCCATGGAAGACGACTTTTCTTTTTTGTTTCAAGGATCATGGCCCTTTTTTCAGCGCTCTTTTCCAAAGCGCTCGTCTCTTCAACTTTTTTCTGCCTATTTTTTGACATATTTCACTCCTTTTCTTTTCAATGAGTAAATCCTTCTTTCATTATTTTGCCGCGCAGCAACTGCCTGAAGCACTCTGATTCCGGACAGCCCGTTCAAGATCTTTATCGTAATAGACCACATTCGCAAGGGTTTTGGAGTTGTTGAACCAGGATGCGAACACTCGCTCTTTTTCATACTGCGTGGTCGCCGCTGCCAAGACCTTTTCATCGAGATACCTGTTGATCAGAAACCCTGACTCAAATTTCTTCTTAAAGTAGTCGTAGGGGTATCCGGAGTCCTCTAATGACTGCTTGAATTCCTTTTCATTTTTGCCATTTTTCTGAAAATATGCTTTCAGTTCAACATTGACGGCATCCCCACTTAATCTGTATTTTGATTGATTGATCTCCTGTAACAGAATGCCTTCCTCGATCAGTCTTGATGCAACCTGTGCCTTGAGATTGTTTTCAAGGGCCTTTCCCTGAGCGGTGTTGAAGAGATTATCCCCATAGGTTTTCTTGAACTTTTTCCTTGCCGCGTTCATTTCGATGGCAAAATCTGCTCTGGCGATATCATATCCACTCACAGAAGCAATGTAGTACTCGGCCTTTGATGCGGCCAGATCCCTTTCCTTCCGAATCTCTTCAGGGGAAAAGATTTTCACAATTTTCGCCGGATAACCACTATCCGTGATAGCCTTTTCAATCCCTGTCACATCATTGAGGTTCTCTTTGTCATAGTAGATCTCCACCCTTCCGCCACTGATATCCACAAGGATGTCTCTTATGCCTTGAAAACCGGCAAGGGCGCCTTTGATCGTCGAGATACATCCGGAACAAGACATACCACGCACATTCAGAATCACCTTGGAAAATTCAGTATCTGTCTTTTCACCTCCCCTTGTAGTACGGTTATCCGATATCAGTTGAGGCCTTGTTTCATTCCGGTCCATTCTTATGGCAAAGGCTACTGCTGCTGTTAAGATCAGTAACCCCGCTATCAGCAAGGCCACCACTTTCTTTGTAAAAAACGATCTTCTATCCATGTGTACCTCCTCAGTTTCCGCAAGAGAAGCAAGACATCAAACCGCATAAGAGAGATAGAACGGCTTGTGTGTAACCTCTTTCGCGGCAGACGAATTCTTATAAGACAGTGACCCTCTCCGTCAGGCCGTCAATGATTCTTTGTGTGTATCCAGCATAATACGGACTGTGGACCTTTATTGTGTCCATCTTGTCTCTGACGAAGTGGGTGATGAAAACTAAACGGGTTTTCGCACCGGATCGTCGGCAGAGCAATTGAAGAACCCCGCAGCAAGCAGAGGGGAATGCGCTCGCTGTGAATTTTCAAGCCGACACCGGGCAGGGATGTTCAATAGAGGAATGAGGAATTTTGAAGGTATAAGGGAACAGGGGCAGCCCTTGCAGGCAACAAATACCTTGCAATAACTGCACTGACTTGGTTTCCAGAAAGACCAGACCCGGATGGCATGGATACGAACCCGGCGTCCAGGAGCCGATCCGTCCTGAATATCGATACTGACGTCAGGCCCTCGGTCTTCTCATTGGCCTGAGCCACCTGGCAGCACGGGGGTAAGGTTTCGTTATGACAACTGTGTTGTTCCGATGCTTCACTCGCAATTTCGCCGTATTTATGGAACGGATCACAGAATGGGAGAAGTGATTCAATCTCCATGACATGATGGACAGACAGTTTGATATCTGATCGTGTATGCTGCGATCCCTTCCGCGCATTCTGACAACATTCTCCCTTACAGATATAGTTATCCACTGCCTGGGCAACACCGGCGGTTACAAATAAAAACGCCAGGGCCCATGATGTTATCTTGAATGTCGATTTCCGGAAATTCATACGTACCCGTATATTAGAAAGACAGCGTTAACGTATCAGTTTAGCGTTTTGAAAACGGTTATGATGAGATTGCCGGACCATGAGGGTCTCTTTCCCAAAGGACGTAACAAAAATTC
>JACNIU010000271.1 GCA_014382905.1 Desulfobacterales bacterium | reverse complement strand
ACCTCACGAGGATCAAAATTCCAAAGTTCGACCTCTCTGAAGTGCGGAATGTAGGTTTGATATCATGTCAGTAGAGAGGAACCCATCCCTTGTTGAAAAAATTGCCAGGGCCTACGTGGAATCAGGGAAATACGAAACAATCGCCTCGGCCTACCTTGCTCCGGATTTCAATATCGAAGTCATGGTCCACAAGGGGTATGGCCCTCGTTTTTTGAGACCCCGTTACGGTATTGTTGATACCCTCACCAGGACGCACGGCTGTTTTGCAAACTACATACAGGCCCTCTCGGAAAACGGGCACATCTTCGCGGAGATTGACGGTAAGGGGGTCTTCCTCTACGCAACCCGTGGCGGAAGGACCCATTTGACAGAACTGCTGTCTAATAACGCTATGACCCTTTACGACATCGATCTCCTTATCGAACACCAGGCAAATTTCGCCATGATACCTCTCACCCTTGAAAGGGCGCTGCTGAACGATCAAGCCGACATAAACAAAGCCACCCGGGAATACATCGCAAACAGGATGGTGACGAACATCCATGAAAGGGGGAACTGCTCTGTTGTCTGCATGCAACGGCTCCCCTATGATCTCCAGCGAGGGGTACTGAAAGAGGACACTGTCCAAGGCTATCCGGTGAACAGGAACCTCGACGGGCTGAAACACGCTAAGGTAATATTGAATGATTCAGTGGGCGCCGGGATGACCCGGAGTTCGATCCTGCAGATTAAGAAGGAGGCAGACGGATGATCGTTGAACAGATGTTAGGCGGCCCCATGGCCGTTTTTTCTTACATTGTGGGGTGCGAACACGAAAAGGAATGCCTGGTAATTGACCCGGCAGGATCCATCGACAGGATACGATCCAAGATTGCGGACCTACGCCTGACACTGAAATACGTCGTAAACACACATGGCCACGCGGACCACACCAGCGGAAACAGCGCCCTCCTGTCCGGTACAGGCGCACAGCTTGTGGCCTACAGGGCGGAGGCGAATAAAATTACTGGAGGATTCAACAAGGCCTTAAGCCTGGCAATGGGTAAGCGGCCTTCGCCCGGGGTGCACCTGCAGGTCTCGGACGGGGACCTTATAAAGCTCGGACAGACAGGCCTCTCGGTAATCCACACCCCTGGGCATACTCCCGGAAGCATGTGCCTTTACGGGGACGGCCATCTCTTCACCGGGGATACACTGTTCGTCGGCGCTGTGGGCAGGACCGATCTGGCCGGCGGATCTTTTGATACCTTGTTGGCATCTCTGAAAAAGCTCCTCGAACTCCCGCCTGATACCATCGTATGGCCCGGGCACCACTACGGCGATATGCCCTCCTCAACACTGGAACACGAAAAAAGGACAAACCCGTATATTACAGATTTCCTGTAAGCCTGAAAGCAGCCCCCATGCAACTGACTCAAGCTCCTTGAGGAGGGAAAGCACTTGGCTCAGGATGGGCTTACGGATCATCCCGAACATAAACTTGACCACCGACATTCCTCCGCTTATAATACCAATTAGAGGTCAGAACAGATGATAAAAGAATATGCCGAACTGGCCTGCCAGCACCGTGACCAAGGACTATGAGCCCGAAAAAAACCTTTTGAAAGCATCGGCAAGGGATGACAACGGGTCCTATCCAAAACATGAAACATCGTACAGCGATACTGTTTCCCCATTCTTATCTGCCTGGGGCTGCCAGAGACAGAATACTGTCTTCTTTTACCGCCATAACCGTTTGTCAGCCATGGTACATGGGGGCCAGCACCGGGGCAGAAAGCACTGATGACCCTATCACTATTCTGCGCCCACCCGAAGACCTGAAGCCCCCGGAGAATTTCAGGAAACTTCTCTCTGAATACCGGCTCTGGATGAGCCAGAACCAGGGATATACACCTCTACCCACATGGGGAGGAGAGGATGCCACGTGGGAAATCAGGCGGGCCCTTCGCCTGACGAAAATGGAGATTCGTGACCCGGTTGATGAACAGGCACTCAAATGGCATCTCATCCTTCATCTGGAACGGGAACTGGAGGAGGACCGGATCTCAACAGATGAGATGCTGCTTCGTGTGAAAGCAGGAAGATCCCCCCTCGCCGATGCTCTTGGCGAAGCGAATCCTTCACGAAGTCTTTTCGATGATCTCCCGGTTTCCAATTCACATCCTTCCATAGAGGAGCGCCACCTCAGACTGGTAATAGAGGCATGGTTCGGGCTGTTCGGTCGCTCAATTCCGGACGGCGTTAGCCTTCTGACGATTTCCCCCGACGTTCTGAGCTATGCAGCTGAACTCTTTGGAACCAGGCTCCCCGAACCATCCACGAAGAAAGGCACAACATCCTTCCGGGCAATAGATCTCCCCCGGCCTTTGGCTGACTCACGTTTTGAAAATAATTCTGTCCTGACCGGGCTTTCGGGCAGGACCCTTATTCTGGTGGATTGTGGATAAAGACAAAGCAATAGCTGACATCCTGGAACAACAGGGCTGGATCCGGCAGTTCATAGCCAGCAAACCCCGGCTCAACGAAGCGGTTGAAATGTACAAAGAGGCGGGATTCGATGTTCATCTTGAACCCCTTCCCACCAGCCCTATACAGTTGGAAGGAGAGAAATGCCAGCTGGATGCCGATTGCCGTCAATGCTTTGAGGGTTTTGAAGATCAGTACAGAATTATTTTTACCAGGCCGAATAAGGACGATACCGACGGGGTGGAAGACGACCTTTTCTGATACCATGAAAAAACTCCTTTTCTTCCTTTTGCTGTCTATTTCGTTGACCCTGCCCGACCTAACTACCGGAGCTGTCACTGAAATAGACAGGATCAGTCCCCTTCAAGTTCTGGAGGGGTCCATATGTCTTGATCTCTCCGGTCTAAAATGCCTGGGCGGTGACTCTCAATTCCGATCCGATGTGGGAAAACTGTACTACCTGACAAAGATTGTCGGAGCCTCCCATCCAACATCGGTTACCCATGTCTGGTATTTTGGCGGCAGGAAGCAATTGGAGGTCAGTCTTGCAGTGAAATCCGCAAACTGGAGGACCTACAGCTCAAAAACCATTCGGCCCAGGGAGATTGGCGATTGGCGCGTCGAGGTCCTTGGCCCGGAAGGCCAGCGATTAGCAGTTTGCGGGTTTAGGATCGTCGATCAAGATTCGATATTTTCCCACGCAACAAAGGTCATCGGCAAGAAGATAGAACTGCAAATTGGCGAGAATCGCATCGACAGGTTGCATGTTGATCTCGATTATTACGCTATCCCGGTTGTCCTTGTGCTGGGAGAGGCCATCCCCAAAGTGGCAGTTCACATCATGGGGGTTTCTTCCTGGGACGGTCCTCCAGAAATTCCCGTAAATGGAAAAGTCGTCAAACAGGTCAGGTCAAGCCTAAATCGTGCTTCCAAAACGTTGCGGATAGTGTTGGATCTCGACCCGAACATAGATGTTGATGTCAAATCGTATGCCGAGTCAAGAGGGAGATACTGCGTGGAAGTAAGGGATTCCATGACGAGACCAGATCAATCAGAGTGAGGAATCGTGATGAATTTAAGAGAATCATTCCCTGGATGGACTCGCTGAGTCGATGCAAACAATAGAGGAAAACCTGGATTCAATCGCAGAAATGCCACGCCTCACCAATAGTGACCCCTCAACCAGATAAAACTGGGTCAAAGATTTAAGATGATCAATATTCGCCCGTACCGCTGAGATCTGGCTTTGAACAAAGTCCCTTTCCGCCTGCGCCACCCTGAACATGGTTGATTTCCCGAGGCGGTACTTCTCAATCTCAGCCTCTAATTTCTCTCTTTCAGAGACCTTTTCGCTCTCAACAGGACCAGCCGAGTCAACTTCAACCCGGCTTCTTTCTGTTTAAGAATCCAAATAGTTAAAGCCGTTTGCCAAAAGAGATAAGATAGTATAAAATATTCCGATATGACTCCCTTATGTGGGCACATCACCGATCGATACTCTCGGCGCTATCCGGGCTCTCAGGGCCACAGGTCTAAGGGATCAGAAATCATTAAGCTGAGGTATCTCCCGGTATCAGGAAGGGTAAGGTGACAATGAAAACGGCAGCATTCCCCATTCTCACCATCCTGACTCTCATGACACTGAATATTGGCCTTGCCGGGGCCGGGGATCAGATAACCTTCTGGACGACAGAAGTAGAAAGGGACCGTCTGGCTATCCAGCAGGAGATCGCGCATGGGTTTACAAAAAAAACCGGAATTTTGGTCCGGGTCATCCCTGTAGAGGAAAACCTCTTAGCCGCAAGGGTTACGGCTGCGTATGCTGCCAGGTCCCTCCCTGATGTATTGTACCATCCCATTGACTTTACCATCGGCTGGGAAAAGGCCGGGATACTCGATGTGCGGTCTTCCACTGAAGTGGTGAACGCCCTCGGCAAAGAGACCTTCAGCCAGGGGCCTTTAGACCTTGTACAGGTTGGCAATGGCTATGCCGCAGTACCGTTGGACGCATGGGGCCAGTTACTTCTCTTTCGTAAAGATCTCTTCAGGGAAAAAGGGCTCCAGGTCCCCGATACCTGGGAACGCATATTGAGAGCGGCCAGGGCACTGAACAATCCCCCGAAGATCTGGGGATTCGAGGTGCCCACAGATCCGGCGCAGATCTACACCCAGCAGGTATTTGAGCACCTGGCGCTCTCCAACGGGGTTAGGCTGGGAGGTCGAACCGGGAGCCCCCAGCAGCAGATCCATCTAAATACCCCCCAAATGGTGGAAACCCTCCGGTTCTACAAGGCCCTTTCCCGCTTCACCCCTCCCGGAAACATCAGCTGGCTGCATACGCGGATGGACTACCTGTCCGGCCGTGCGGCCATGATTATATGGTCGCCCTTTATCCTGGACGAGCTGTCAGGGCTTCGGAAAGATCAGCCCGTTTTGCCCGATGTGGCAAAGAAAAAACCGGGGTTCTTAGCTGAGAATACCGGCTTTGTTACCGTCATCAAGGGGCCAGGGGGGTCTGCTCAATACGGGGATATAAATTGCCTGGGAATCACACGCGATGCGGCCATAGGCCTTTCAAAACAGTGGCTGGCGTTTCTTCTGAGTGACGGGTACCTGAAGTGGTTGAGCATGGCGGCAGAAGGTAAATTGCCTGTTCGGAAAGGGACCAGGTCGGCGCCAAGCTGCTTTGTCGACGGCTGGATGAATCTTGATTTTGGGGTAGATACGCGTGCCAGGATCTCCCGTTTTTATGGAACAGATGTGGCCAGGAGGATGATAACCGGAGTGGATCACCTTGACCGCTGGGGATTTACAGAGGGCAAAGGGGCCCTTGTATCCAAGATCTACGGAACAAAGACCATCCCTCGGATCCTCAAACGTTTTCTCGACGGAGAACTGAACGCAGAGGAAGCCACCCGGATGATGGATGAGAAGGTGAAGGCGCTTGGGATTGATGATTGATGCCCCAGTGAAATAGAAAAGAAAAGGCCCCGGTTAAATGGTCTGCGAATTGAACGGGGTAAACATTTCACGGGGCAAAATTGTCGATTGAAAAAAGCCCATTAGCACTTTCCTATCTCAATTGAATGACTACCGGATGACAATCGAATGACTAAATTCCCCAATTCCGGCTTATCCGGGTTAGGAAGCCAGATGAATATTGAGAGCATGCACCATAGGGAATCCCGTCTTGCCTTCTGGATGCTGGCACCTGCGTTCGCGGTTGTCCTCGCCTTTGTTGTCTTCCCTGTCATCTGGAACCTGTGGCTCTGCTTGAAACCGGTTTCCTTAGCTGACCTCAGGGGCGATACCCTGTTTCAATTCAACCTTACCTTAGACAACTTCCGGAAGATCTTTTCAGATCCGGACTTTGCAACAACCCTGTGGACGACCCTGGCCTACACCATCGGAGGAAGCCTCCTGTCTATTTTCCTGGGATTGACGGCGGCCCTCCTGGTCAACGGAGAGTTCCCCGGCCGCAACCTTCTGAGAGGTCTTTTCATCTCCCCCTATATCGCCCCGGTGGTAGCCGTCACCTTTACCTGGAGCTTTATCCTGGACCCCCAATTGGGCGTCTTCAACCAGTCTGCAGTGGAAACCGGTCTGCTGAAACAGCCGATCCCCTTCCTATCCCAGCGCTGGCTTGACATGGAGATCATGGGAGTCGGGCTCCGTATCCCACTGGCCCTCCTCTCTGTGATCCTGTTCGAGGGATGGCGTTATTTCCCCTTTGCATTCCTATTCATCCTTGCGCGTCTCCAGGCCGTTCCCGATGTCCTCTACCAGGCGGCATCGGTGGACGGGGCCACGCCGCTTCAGCAGTTTTTTCATATTACCCTGCCGCAGCTTACCACTGTCCTTTCCACGCTCTTTCTCTTCAGGTTTATCTGGACATTCAACAAATTTGACGATGTATTCCTGCTCACAAGGGGGCAGGCAGGGACAAAGATCCTCCCTTTGAATGTATATGATTACGCCTTTGGTGAGTTTGACATCGGCGCAAGTTCGGCAACAGCAATGGTCCTGTTCGGGGTTCTCGCCATCTTTGTTTTCGTCTACTTGCGCTGGAGCGTTAGAATTGAAAATTGAACGCTTTATCATCCGTGGCCTCAGGATCGCGGGGATCACCTTTTTCGCTATAATGGTCGCCTTTCCTTTTTACTGGATGATTATCTCCTCTCTGCGGCCTTTGGAAGAGATTGTAATGAATCCTGCTAATTTAGGGCTGGATATCGGGAGCATCAACCTGAGCGCCTATTATGACGTCCTGTTTCGTCATGGCTTTGTCAGATATATTTCCAACAGCCTCTATGTCTCCATCATGACAGTGGTGCTATCCGTGGCCCTCGCAACGGTGGGCGCGTATGCCGTGACGCGACTCCGTTTCAGGGGACAGGCGCTTATGTCCTACAGCATCCTGACTATCTACATGTTCCCGGCCATTGTCTTAGTGATCCCCCTTTATGTGGTTTTTTCCCGCATGGGGCTGAGGGATTCGGTTCATGTCTTGATCTTAGTATACCTGGCACAGACCCTTCCCGTGGCCCTCTATATGCTCAGGAGCTACTTCAAGACGCTCCCGGTAGAGATGGAACATGCCGCGCTGATCGACGGGTGCGGCCGTTTTGGCGTTATCTGGCGGATTGTCATCCCCCTCTCTGCGCCAGCCCTCGCAAGCGTGGCCCTGTACACCTTCATGATTGCCTGGAATGAGTTCCTTTTCGCCTTTATGTTTTTAGACACCCCTGACAAATTCACCCTCTCAAGGGGCATCGTCCAGTTAGCCGGCAGTGTACATCTTTCCAAGCAGTTGGTCATGGCTGCCTCGGTCATGGTTACAATACCGATTCTAATTCTCTTTCTTTTCTTTGAACGCCACCTGGTGCGAGGAATGACCGCAGGGGCAATGAAAGGGTAAAGATGGCTTCTCTGACGCTTAAGGGAATTGAAAAGCGGTTCGGGAAGGTGATAGCCCTCTCTCGAGTGGATCTACAGGTGGAAGATGGGGAATTCTGCGTCCTCTTAGGTCCTTCAGGCTGCGGCAAGAGCACCTTACTCAATGTGATAGCAGGCCTCGTACCCCAGGATGAAGGCACGGTTCAGCTGAATGGTCATTCTGTTGACCGGCTGACCCCCCGTGAGAGAGACATGGCTATGGTCTTTCAGAGTTATGCCCTTTATCCGCATATGACCGTGGCAAAAAATCTCGGTTTCGGGCTTCGCATGCGGGGGGTTCCAAAGACAACCATACGGAAACAGGTCCTGGACACGGCCAGACTCCTGGGGATTGATGATCTCCTGGACCGAAAACCCCGGGAACTGTCAGGTGGACAACGCCAGAGGGTGGCAATGGGCCGGGCGTTGGTGCGCAGACCTGAGATTTTCCTCTTAGATGAGCCTTTGAGTAATTTAGACGCCAGGCTGAGGGCCAATCTACGTCTTGAGCTCAAACAGCTTCACCGTCAGATGGGAACCACCGTCGTCTACGTCACCCATGACCAAGTGGAGGCAATGACCCTCGGGGACAAGGTAGTCGTCATGCGCGATGGCGAAGTCCGCCAGACAGGAACGCCGGAAACCATTTATTCGCTTCCCGCCGACACATTTGTGGCCACCTTTATCGGTTCGCCCGAGATCAATCTGTATCAAGGGAGGTTGTTACACAAGGGGAATCGCCTTACGTTCCAGGGTAAGGGATTTTCCATTGATCTCGGTGATCTGAGGATCGATCTCACGGAAGGGGAAGTGGAAGCGGGTATCCGCCCCGAGGACATAAGGATAAGGGGGACCGCAGAAAGGCCCCTCCACGCCACGGTGGAAATGATCAGCGACGTGGGCTCGGAAAAGTATATTCATGCGCACCTCGGGAACGAAAATATGACGATCCGTGCCCCAAAGGATGCGTCATTTAGACCCGGCCAGATAATTGATTTTAACATAGACGTTAATCGGGTGCACATCTTTCAGAAAGGAATCAGGGTCGGATTGTAAGGGCTCGCGCAAAAATAAGTTCCCAGAATTGGCGCCCAGATTTAGGTCAGATTT
>JACNIU010000067.1 GCA_014382905.1 Desulfobacterales bacterium | reverse complement strand
ACGCCCTTTTTCGCTATCAACGGCTACACGAGGATATTTCTCCGGACTCATATTGTGGTTCAGAGAGTTTATATATATGTGGGGATTAGGGGTTAATCAGGGCAACTACACTGAGTGCGAGTGAATTATATTTATTGTGTCAAATAAGATAGATATTGTGAATGGTGTCATGGTTTTCGAAAAATTGCTGAAGGCCTAATGAAGTCGCACATCTTTGCAGGGGTGTTTCCTGCTCCTGTTATTATCCCTTCGTTATAGTCCGGACTATCTGTTCTGACGTCCGGATTACCCCCCTATTTCCTTATCATTCTTACTCTTGACGGAGACGAGGGCCCTACGGTCTGATCTCCGGTATTCCATACGTTTTTCGGATTCCAATGAACTCAACCCCCTCTGGGGATAATCAAAAAGGCCGGCTCTGGTCCGGATCTTTACCAATAATCAGGAGCGTTACATCATGATGAGCTTGAGCGCTGTTCATATAATTGTGCTTGTCGGGGGAGCCTTAATGGCCGGGGTCCTCATCGGCTTCTTTGTCCGAAAGAAGCTTGTGGAAAGCAGGATTGAGGCGATAGAGGAATACTCCAGGAAAATATTGGCTGAGGCACAAAAGGAGGCCAAGACAGCAAAGAAGGAAGCTGCTCTTCAAGCCAAGGATACCCTTTATCAAATGAAAGTTGAATTTGAAAAGGAGACCAAAGAGAAAAAAGAGAATATGCTGATTCAGGAAAAGCGTCTGCTTCACAAGACGGAGAACCTTGATAAGAAAATTGAACAGATGGAAAAGAGAGAAGAGCGGATTTCTGAAAAGGAAAAAACCATCGACAAAATTGAAAGGGAGACAAGAAAAAAAGAGGAGGAGTATAAACGCCTTATTACTGAACAGAGAAACCAATTAGAGAAAATAGCAGGTATTTCCGTAGATGAGGCCAAGCAGATCCTCATCAACTCCATGGAATTGGAGGCCAAGCATGATGCTGCAAAATTGATGCGAAGGATTGAAAACGAGGCGAGATCCGAGGCAGACCGCAAGTCGCAGGAGATCCTTGCTTTAGCCGTAAAAAGGTATTCCGGGGATTATGCCGCGGAAAAAATAGTTTCCGTGGTCAACCTCCCCAACGAAGAGATGAAAGGCAGGATTATCGGCAGGGAGGGACGGAACATCCGTGCCATTGAAGCTGCAACGGGCATTGATCTGATTATCGACGATACTCCCGAGGCGGTCATCCTGTCTGGGTTTAATCCTGTTAGAAGGCAGGTTGCAAAGGTTGCATTGGAGAGGCTCATTGATGACGGTAGGATTCACCCTGCCAGGATAGAGGAGGTTGTCTCCAAGGTAAACAAGGAGATCGAAACGAGCATTAGAGAGGCGGGAGAACAGGCTGCCTTCGACGTGGGGGTTCATGGCATTAATCATGAACTCGTGAAACTTATTGGACGACTCAAATACCGTTCAAGCTATGCCCAGAATGTGCTGCAGCATTCAATGGAAGTAAGCTTTATTTGTGGAATTATGGCCGCCGAACTCGGGGGAAACGTCAAGCAGGCAAAGAGGGCGGGCCTTCTTCACGATATCGGCAAGGCGGTAGACCACGAGGTGGAGGGGCCACACGCCCTTATCGGGGCCGATCTTGCCAGGAAGCATGGTGAGGCAGCCCAGGTCATTCACGCCATTGCAGCCCACCATGAAGATCTCCAGCCTGAGTCGGTTTTAGCTATTCTGGTGCAGGCCGCTGACACCCTGTCCGGGGCAAGACCGGGAGCACGGCAGGAGATGTTGGAGTCATATGTCAAGAGACTGGAAAAGCTCGAGAGCATTGCAACATCCTTTCACGGGGTGAGCAAATCCTTTGCAATTCAGGCCGGCCGGGAGATTCGGATTATGGTTGAAAGCAAAATCATTGACGACGATCAGGCCCATGTTCTCTGCAATGATATCGCAAAGAAGATAGAAAAAGAGTTGACGTATCCGGGCCAGATTAAGGTGGTCGTGATCCGCGAAACCAGGGCAGTGGACTATGCCAAGTAGCAGGCCGATTAAACGTCCCGCCCCCCGCTTCAAGAAATAATTCTGGTTCCCTCTCAGTCTTCGATCAAGAATTTAAACTCCACGTCCTTGTTGGATTCCAGGCTTGAATCGTGTGTCCTTTCGGTGAAGGTGACGTGGTTATTCTGATCTATGAACAGGAGCGTCGATGATCTTGTGCCGTAGTTCGGGCTGGAGATGAAGACCGGCGAGAGGATTCGCTCCCATTCGAGACCTACGCCGGTATCAGGGAGGGCGTCGTCAGCGGGAATTGAGCGGTCGAGGAGCACGTCAAGAAGCTTTTCAGGGGAAAGGCGGGTTTTATCCGACAGGATGTTCTGCAGCGCGGTCTTCCCTCGAGAGACCTTGGGCCAGGGGGTATCCAAGAGATGGTTGCTCACACCGTATATGCCCTGGGCAAGACGGCGTGCCGTGCCACCCCGGTTTGAAGACCAGTAGAATTGATCTCTAATTCCCACAACAAGGTTGAACCCATTGTAATCCCCCGCGTTCAGATCCAGCCTGGCAAGAAACGCTTCAGGCGCCTCTTCTCCTGTCAGGAAATTGCTCACCAACTCCCCCCTGGAAGGGGCATGAGGCTTGAAAGAGGCCGGGTCACGATAATTGGTGACGGCCGCTATCCTACCCTTTTTAGTGACGCCAAACCATGTTCCTCCGGCACGCATATCCCTCCCCGCGAGGATGTGAGGCATGTCATCCCAGAAAGCGGCCGGGGCTGTCGGGCGTTCATAATATTCATCCCGGTTTGCGACAATGACCAATTTGTAAACAGGATGTGATTGTATCGCTAAGAGGAGGAGACACATGCCTATTCCTGAGACTCAAAATCCACAAGGTCGGACAGGTTGATCTCTAACATCTTTAGGCTGGACAGTATCCTGGCCGTATTTCTGGCGATGGCAGGGAATTCATCCGCTGTCTGAATAAGGTCGCCGGCGATCTTTTTCATGGCGACAATCTTGCTGTTCATCCCCTCTATGTCTATCTGATGGTGCATTTTCTTCCTCTTTTCTCCTCAATGGGCCTTTCTGAGATCCTTAAACCGTCTCGCCTTGACGTCGTACCTGGGAAGCGTCTCGTAATCATGGAATTCCAGGTCATACCCCAGGTTGGTCTTAAGTCTCAACTGATCCTTGAGTTGTCCCTCGATGCTCTGGCGCATATCCTGACGATCGGGCATCAGCTCAACCTTGAGGGTAATGTGGTCAATATCCCCTCTCTTGTCCACCACTACCTCATACTCGTCGCCAAGGCCAGCAATTCCCCTGACCACCTCCTCAATGGCAGAAGGCGCGAGCAGGACCCCTTTCACCTTGGTAATATCGTCGGCCCTGCCGACGACCCCGCCTTTGATCAGCCTGAAGGTCCTTCCGCAGGGACATTGCTCTCTGTCCCATTCGATAATATCCTTGGAATCAAAACGGATGCAGGGTTGGGCCTCGCGGTCCAATGCGGTGACGATCATTTTGCCCCTTTTCCCCGGCGCCTCAATGATTTTACCTGTGTCAATATCCGCGATTTCCACCAGAAAGAACGCCTCATTTACATGCATTCCCCCTGGCTGAGCCTGACATTCGTAAGACCATGCGCCGATTTCAGTGGCACCTGAATGATCGTAGACCTTGGCCCCCCACGCCGCTTCCATTCTTTTCTTGGTTGTAGGGATGCTGGCCCCGGGTTCGCCCGCACAGGTTATTTTGTTGATGGTCAGTGCGGAGGGATCCAAGTTCATCTTGTTCCTGGCCGTATCCGCCATGCCCAGGACGTAGGTCGGCGTCGCCATCATGGCCGTCGCCTTCAATTCCTGTATCTTCAGTATGCGGGCCTTGGTGTCCAGGACGCCCCCGGGTACCACCTCGCACCCTATTTTTTCGGCCCCGTAATGCCCGGCCCAGAAGGCCACAAAGACGTTGTAGCCGAAAGGGATAAAGACACGGTCTTTCGGGCGATAGCCCTGAGCCCACAGGATATAGGCCCAGGACTCTGCCCACCATTCCCAGTCGGTCCAGGTATCCGGCTGGTATATCGGTTGCCCTGTGGTGCCGCTTGTCTGGCGGAATTCCGTTACCTCTTCAAGGGGGACACACAGGGCGTCCCCATAGGGGAAAGGGTCTTTCCGCTGCACATCCCTCATCATGGACTTTTCCACCTGGGGGACATGTCGGATATCATCAAAAGAGCGGATATTATCAGGGGCGATGCCGGCTTCGTCATAGAGGGCTCTGTGAAATCTCGAATGATCGTACGCCCACCGGAAAATCCTCTTGAATTTCCTGAACTGCAAGGCCCTGAGTCTTTCACGGGAGAGAGTCTCAAGCACGGGGTTCCAGTATCTCTGTTCATCCATCATGATAGGTCCTCGTCATGAACAAGTTCAACACACCGTTTTTCTATTCAGGATTCTGGCTGACTTCTAAATTTTGAGTCCAGAAAAATAGTATAATAACGGTTTTGCCGTTAGTTGTGGGAGATCATCTCACAGATCTAAAACGTAAAAGCTCAATACATGAGATTGGGCAGAAACAGGATAATCTGGGGAAAAATCATCAGGATAATTATTCCCAAAATCACGGCCAGCAGAAAGGGAATTATCCCTTTGAAGATGGATTCGAGGGGGACCTCGCCAATGACGTTCTTGGCCACACCATAAACGACATAGACGTTGATCCCGACGGGTGGTGTGATGACACCCATCTCTGTTACCATCACGATGATCAGGCCGAACCATATGGGATCATAGCCGAGGCCGACGACCAAAGGAAAAAAAATCGGAACCGTGAGCATAACGAAAGCGAGGGCATCCATAAAGCAGCCGCCGAAAAAGTAGATCAGCACGACCACAGCCAGGATCATATAGGGGGGCAGGTCAAACCCGCCGACCCAGGTTGCCATGTCAAAAGGTATCCTGGTAACGGCAAGGAATTTTCCAAAGACAGTGGCCCCGGCTATCAGCATCATGACCATGCAGGAGGTCCGGAGTGTCTCGTAAAGGGATTCAACAAACCCATCCCAGGTAAGCTGTCTTCTGATAAAAGATACGGCTAAAACACCTAAGGCCCCTACGGCTGCCGCTTCTGTGGGCGTAAACAGCCCGATGAAAAGACCTCCCATGACCAGGACGAAGACGGCCAAGGTCTCGCCCATACCCAAGAGCGACTTGAACTTTTGTCTCCAGGTAAATGATTCTCCAGCAGGGCCTTGTTCCGGATTCAGTCGGCACCTGATGTATATGCAAATGATAAACAGGATGGTGACGAGGATGGCGGGAATAATTCCTGCCACAAATAGCTTCCCTATGGACTGTTCGGTCAGAATACCGTATACGATCAGCACAATACTGGGCGGCATGATCATCCCCAGACCCCCGCCAGATGCTACCGCACCGGTAGCCAATTCATCGGCATATTTATACCGTTTCATCTCAGGCAATCCGACCGTTGCCATGGTAGCGGCCGTTGCCGGGCTGGATCCGCACACGGCGCCAAAGGCCGTACAGGCGGCCACTGTGGCCATTGCAAGACCACCCTTGGTGCTCCCTAAGAATTTATAGCCCGTGTCATAAAGCCTGCGGCTGATACCGCTGTTAAATGCAAGTTGACCCATCAGGATAAAAAGCGGAATCGTTGTCAGGCCGTAAGATGAGAAAACATCATAAACAGTCCTTGAAAGAAGAGAGAGCGCCCCTTGTTCGGAAATCATGATGCTGAAGCCCAAGTAGCCGATCATGGCCATGACAAAGGCCACGGGCATTCTGGCCATGAAAATAATGACCATCACCACGATACCGATTATGCCGATCAGAGTAGGATTCATGGGTTTCTCAATTTGTTAATGCCTTGGATAATATCTCTTAGAAGGATCAGGGAGAACACCATAAAACAAAAGGCAACGACATAGATGACACCGTATTCCGGAAATTCCAAGTTCATGGAGACTTCTCCGGATTTGCGCATTTCTTGGGCATAGATTGCCATTTGCCAGGTGGTAAGAACGAACAGTCCAAGACTTAAGAAGCCGGTACACAGGTCAATAATGGTTTGAATTTTCTCTGAGAAGATCCGTACCAGTATTTCTACCCCGATGTGGCCCTTGAGTTGCTGCGTGTAAGGCAATGCCATGGCCACCGAAAGGGTTGCCATATAGCCAACAATCTCGACAGAACCGAAAATGGGGTGCCGAAAAAACCGGCCCACCACATCCGCACAGGTCAGGAAGGTCATCCCGACCAGACAGGCAGCGCCGATTATCTTGAGCTTGTCCAGGAGCCAGTCAATAATTTTCCAGAATGCGCCCATGATCAAAGGATTTGCAAGGGCCTCAATATGCAGAGACACCTGTGGATAAAGGTTTGTCTTGAAAGCAACAATAAAGATCAGACATGATTAGAGGGTCGACCTTTCCCTTTATACGGATCGACCCTCTATCGTGAACGCTATTTGCTTGCTTTCTCCAGGGCCTGGATGGTGAAACCGACAATCTCATCACCATTGAAGCCCTTCTTATTAAGTTCCTGGATATACTCCTCAGAGATGGGCGCGACAGCCTTCTTCCATCGAAGGCCTTCCTTGCTGTCAAGACCGATGATTTGGCCCCCCTGGTTGAGAAAATAGTAGATCCCTATCATGTCGCTGGTATCCCAGGCCTCCCCATGTTTCTTGACCCATTCTTTGTTAATCCCCTCGATGATCTGCTTCACTCCCATCGGCAGGGAATTCCATTTGTCCTTGTTCATGACCACAAAAAAGGAGGTCGTATAGGCTGCTGAAAAATCGGCAGTAATATAATCGGTAACTTCTCCCAATCTCCACCCCTTGTCAGCCTCAAAGGGAAAAACACCGCCATCTACCACGCCTTTCTGAATCATCTGATAGGTTTCGGGCATCGGTTTGGGGACCGGTGTACCGCCTAAGGCACTCACGACCTTGGCGCTGGTTCCGTGGCCCCTAAGTTTCAGGCCCTTCATGTCTTCCAATTTTCTAACTGCCTTCCCTTTTGTATGAATAAGACCGGGTCCATGTGCATGGAGGTACATGACCTCGGTATCTTGCAGCTCTTTGGGTTTGAATTTGTCATAGACCGCATTGACCACCTCGGTGGCAGCCTGTCCACTGGTATAGCCCAAAGGAAGATCAACTGCCGACATAACCGGGAAGCGGCCGCGGGTGTAAGCCAAGACTGAAAACCCGATATCAGATTGTCCGGTCACAACACCGTCATAGCACTGGGCGGCCTTGGTGAGGGTCCCTCCGGGGTAGTATTCCACCTTGACCTTACCATCGGTCCGTTTCTCTACTTCCTTGCACCAGGCCTCAGCTAATTTGCTCTGGATATGGGTTGGCGGGAAAAAATTGCTGTAGGTCAGCTTTACAGGTTGGGCTTGAGCCTTGTATGCGCCTACGGTCATAAAGGCGATTCCTATCATTGCAACCAAGAAAAACACAAAGATCTTTTTCTTCATCGGGACATCCTCCTTGCTGATATGGTAGAGTCAAAGTTTCTCAAGAGAGTAACCTGCGAAATACACTATAATTTGAGCTTTTCACCTCCCTTCTCAGACGGGTTCCGGCACGTAGAACCTACGGCTCGCAAAGGGTTGGATATTATTGGATGTTCACACATGCTGTTTATGGTACTCATATAATAAATGCAACCAGAAAACAACAAAAATCCGAGAAGCAGGGGGCAGTTTTCCCTCTGTCCCTTAACTTAAGCCTGTTTGAAACACCTGATGACCACAATGAGCGAATCCCATCGGGAACAGGGTTTAGTCTAAGAAATAAGGAGCAGTATTGTCAATTTTTCCTTGCCGGTGTGCTCGGTCCAGATTCTGATTAGAGAATATAGAACCGTTCGCCATCCTTTACGCTTTTTCTTTGACAATGCTATATTAGGCTGTATTGTACAGAAATGAACAGGATGATAGCAGGAAGTGTGTTCACGGGTTTCGAGTGGCAGAGGAGTTTGCGATCATGATCCCACGTTTTCTTGAATTCATCAGAACCGGAATATGGCGGATTCAATTAAGAGAGCTTTCAAAAAAGAAATCCTTCGGGATTCGATTGCTGAGGATTGTTCTTTTGGCCACACGGGGGTTCAGCGAGGACAGTATTCATTTGAGGGCGTCAGCACTGACGCTCTATTCCCTCCTGGCTATCGTTCCTGTGCTGGCCGTGGCATTCGGCATCGCCAAGGGATTCGGTTTTGAAAAGGTCCTTCAGAAGGATCTCCTTGAAAGATTGCAGGGCCAGGAAGAAGTGGCCATGAGAATCATCGATTTCGCCCACTCGCTCTTAGAGGCAACAAAAGGAGGGGTTATCGCGGGTATCGGTCTCATCGTCCTTTTTTGGGCCGTAATACGGGTGTTGAGAGATATCGAGAACTCGTTCAATGACATTTGGGGCATAGAGGAGGCACGCAGCCTCGGAAGAAAATTCAGCGATTACCTGACCATCATTCTCATCTGTCC
>JACNIU010000192.1 GCA_014382905.1 Desulfobacterales bacterium | reverse complement strand
CGAGGATAAAAATTTGAGTCTGACGCAGAAATCGGGGAAAAGGGGGCGTTTTGCAAAGGTCTCATATTATGGCATCACCCCATATTTCTTGAGTTTTTTGTGCAGGGTCTTTCGGGTGATCCCTAAGCGCCTTGCCGCTTCACTCTTGTTTCCAGCGGTGGATTCGAGCGTCTTCAATATCGTCTCCCTTTCCATATCCTCTAACAGGAGCCCGCTTTCAGCGATACGGGGGGGGAAACTCGCAGTATCTCCGGCCAATCCGTCCTTTATAGCAAAGGGGAGATCCTCCTCATCAATGTATTCATACCTTGAGAGGACCACCGCCCTTTCCACCGCATTCATCAATTCACGGACATTTCCCGGCCAATGATATCGCAACAGCCGATCCATGGCCTGAGGGGAAAAGCCTTTTAATCCTTTGTGATTTTTTTCGGCGAACATGGTTAAAAAATGCCCGGCCAGAAGAGGGATGTCCTCGCTCCTTTCTCTCAGGGCCGGCACGTTCAGGGTCACGACATTCAGCCGGTAATAGAGATCTTCCCGGAACCTTCCAGCGTCAATCTCCTGGATAAGCTCCTTGTTCGTAGCGGCAATCACCCGCACATCCACCTTGACTATATCTTCACCTCCCACCCTGGGAAACTCCCTCTCCTGCAGGACCCGCAACAGCTTGACCTGCATGGATAGAGACATCTCGCTGACCTCGTCTAAGAAGATGCTCCCCCCATCCGCCTGCCGGAACTTTCCTTCCTTGCGCCTGTGGGCCCCCGTGAAGGCCCCCTTCTCATGGCCGAAGAGTTCCGACTCAAGAAGGGTCTCGGTGACGGCTGCGCAGTTCATCTTCACAAACGGGCCATCCTTTCTGGGGCTGTTGAAATGGACCGCCCCTGCAATGAGCTCCTTACCGGCACCCGATTCCCCGGTTATCAGGACCGTTGCCTCTGAAGGGGCCACCTGAGCCACTGTCTCCAGGAGCCGGATCATGGCCTCACTCCGTCCGATGATATTCCGGGTATCAAATTGGCTGCCGAGGGTCTCTTTCAAGATCCGGTTTTCCTCTTTAAGTTGGCTGTGGTCCATGGCCCTTTCCATCACTAACCGCAATTCATCAAAATCGAGGGGCTTGGTGAGATAGTCATACGCCCCCTTCTTCAGGGCCTCTACAGCCGTTTCGACGGAGGAGTAAGCCGTCATGATAATGATTGGAATGGCCGGATTATACACCCTGATTTCGGCTAACGCCTCGAGACCGGAGACATGGATCATCCGGACGTCCATTAAGATCAGGTCAAAGGCACGGGCATGCACCTGTTCTATGGCTGTCTGGCCATCATCCGCCTCATTGACCTCGTACCCCCATCCGGAAAGGAGGGTATGCAGCATGGTCCGGTGGGCACGGTCGTCATCCACCACCAAAATCGTATCTGTCGTTTTCATCCGGTTGAGTCCCCTTTGTCAGAAGGCAAACGTATCGTTACGGTAGTGCCTTCCCCGTAGCGGCTCTCTACACTGACCTCGCCCCCATGGGATTCGATGATGTTGTGCACGATAGCAAGTCCAAGGCCGGTTCCTGAAGGTTTGGTCGTAAAATATGGGTCAAATAAATGGGGCAGATCTTCGTCTTTGATACCCGTACCTGTATCCGACACACGAATCTGGAGGCGACCTGAGGCATCATCCTGTACAAGTTCCACGGAAAGAGTGCCCCCGCTCCCCATGGCTTCAATGGCATTCAGATAAAGGTTCAGGAGGACCTGCTTGATCCTGTCAGGGTCTATCCAGACGTCCCCTTTCCCAGGATCCCTTTTGAAATTGATATTTATTCCCTTTCCCTGGGCGTCCCCCTCAACCATCTTGAGGGAGGCACTGATCTCGTCAGATAGGGATACGGGTCTTTTCTGGATACTCATGGGCCGGGCGAATTCCAGGAGCTGACCGATGACCCTGTTTAGACGCTCAACTTCCTGAATCATAATTTCCGCAGTCTTCTGATCCTCAGGAATCTCCCGGTACCTCTCCTTAAAATAGGTAGCGAAACCCTTGATGGAACTCAACGGATTCCGTATCTCGTGCGCAACCCCGGCGGCCAACCTTCCGATAGATGCCAGGCGCTGGCTTCTCGCTATCTCCTTCTTCAGATACCGGATCTCGGTCAGATCTCTGAAAAGGATTACCCACCCCATGGAGACGCTGTCTTCGTCCTCTAACACGGTGCCGACAACCTCTAAGGGGATGGTTCTCCCACCTGAAACAGGACAATCCAATTCTTTATCTATGAGACCCTGCCCGGTTTTCAGTTGAACGTAAAACGTTGACAGCGGCAATGGCAGGATTTCCGTCGGTCTCTTCCCGATGGCGGTAACGGACGATAGTTCGAGGACCGATTCGGCGGTCTGGTTAAAAGAAGCGATCCTTTCGTCCGTGTCAATGGCTAACAGACCGATCGGCATGTTATGGACCAGATGGTCGGAAAAGGCCTTTACCCTTGAAAGGGAGGTCCGGGTTGTGCGATAGGCCTGCGCTAAGAAGAGAGACACAATCCCTGCAAAGCCGATCAGGAGGAGGGTTACGGCCATGACGATGCTACGGCGTATCCCCTCTCTTGTGGCCACCTCAACAGGCCCCATATCCAGCCCCACGAAGATGATCTGGCCCGCACCATCCTGAGCCCCTTCACGACTCACATGTCCCCGGCACCAGTCATTACGCATCATCCCGGGATAATGTTCCCGCAATCCTCCCCTGATGGGTGAGAACTGCCGGAACACCTCAAAGATATTAGACCCGTCCCTCGCGGATACCCGGCGCCATGCCACCTCTTTTGAATGGGAAATCCGCTCTAAGTTTAGGCCGGCGCCATACTGTTTTCCGATATTGGCAAGGTCACTGTCGGCAAGAATTTTTCCCTCAACATCTGTGATGAGGATATATGAGATGTCAGGCTGTCTTGCTGTTTCCGACAACAATCTCTGGACCTGTGCCCCTCCCCATCGCATACCCATCATCCCTGTTCGGGCACCCGCCTCAAACGATCTGATGAGGGCCGCGCCTTTTTCCTTCAGGAGTTCAATGGTATTTTCCTTCTGGAGATTGATGGAGTCAAATGTCAGAAAGACAAAGATCGGCGCCAGGATCAGGACTGCACCGATAACGACCCATGGGGGAATTCCGGCCCACGATTTTTTACTAACTTTGCGCTTCATGAAATTCTTTTTAGCAAGAATAGTACCAAATGTATCTTATTCGTATCGCTTTAGCGTCTTGAAACAATCATTCGTTGAGCGCCAGTGACCGTGAGGGTCTCTTTCCCAAAGGACGTAACAAAAATTCTCCAGAGCGTATAGAACGCCCCCTTGACGTTCAATACAGCTTCCGGGCAGGCAGAGGCGATGTCCGTTTAAATGGATAACTTCTCCTGGGGCTGTCTTGTGACGAATTTCAAGGCCTCGCTGCCGTTCCTATGAAATGATCCCCTTATTTACGTCCTTTGGGAAAGAGACCCTCACGGTCACTGGCTTTCTTTCAAACCGCTAACTTGTTACGCTGATTCAAACTTGGTGGCAAGGGCAGGGTCTCTTGACCGGGCCGTTACCGGGTACTCTGTATCCATCTGGGTACAGCACCTGGATACAAAGTATCCACCTTTTTATAAAAGAAAGCAACAGATAAATGCGATTTCATTGTCAACAGGGATAATAATCTATCAATTTCAACAGGTTATTCTCCATGTTCTTCCTTTGGCACGACCATTGCCTTGATTAAAGCTCAGAACCAAAACAAATTCAAACACAGGAGGTATCAAAATGAAAAAACTGGTAACGATTATAGGAATCTTGTTGTTGGCAGGAGTCATAGCCTACCCCGTCTTTGCCCATGGCCCGGGCTGGGGAGGAGGGTATCGCATGGGGGGTTACGGAGGTGGTCCAGGGTACTGCTCGCAAGGTGATGGTGGATTCAGGGGCCTGACACAGGAACAGCAGAGCAGGTTAGACGAACTCGACCAGAAGTTTTTTAACGAGACTGCAAACTTGAGAAATGAGATCTGGAGCAAGAACGCTGAACTAAACAACCTTATCAATTCACAGAATCCGGATGAAGAGAAAATCAAGTCCCTTCAAAAAGAGATTAGCACCCTTAAGAACCAGATGGCTGAAAAGAGCCTTAACTCCAGGCTTGAGGCCCGCAAGGTGGCCCCTGAAGGCTATTCCGGTGGAAATCCCGGAGGTTCCCGCGGAGGTCGCGGCGGATACAGGGGAAACTACGGCCCCGGCCGTTGCTGGAATTAACAGCCTTCTTCATCGGGGTGGCTCATTGGGCCATCCCGATACCTTTCTTAGATCGTGACTTATAGATTGCTCTTCAATCCTTCGGCTGATTTCTTCTGCAGCCTCTCTTGTCACGTTTATCAAAGTTTCCATTTTATGGTCGTCGAGACTTGTCTTGAATCCCACTACCCAGATGGCGGATATCAAGGGCTTCCATCCCTTAATGGCCGAAGCTACAGCCCTCACCCCGGAGATATATTCCTCATAATCGGTGGCGTATCCGGTTTCCCTTGCACGTTCTATCTCCTGAATATAGACCTCCGGATCCGTAATCGTACGCTCTGTAAACCTGGGGAGACCGTTCGACCTGATAATATCAAGGGCCTTTTCCTTATCCATGGATGCCAAAATTACCTTCCCTGTGGCGCCTGCAAAGAGGGGGATGGTGGTCCCTCTCGGGGAAGTGATCTTGAGGTCCTGGCTGGATTCAGCTATGTCTAATATGGTGATATGTTCCCCGTTCAGAACGCCCACATAAACCGATTCCTGGGTCCGCTCCATCAGATTTTCCATCACCGGCCGCGCCAGATCCTTCAGATCGATTTGAGAATAAGCTAATTTCCCCAATTCAAAGAGGGTGAACCCGAGGGTATATTTCTTTGTCAGGGGGTGCCGCATGATGGTCCCTGATTCTTCTAAAGCAGATATAATTCCATGGACCGTCCCTTTACTCATTTCAAGGCTGTTTGCGAGTTCGGTGATCCCCAACCCGCGGTTCGCCTTGGAGATGAGTTTCAATATTTGAAACGCCTTTTTTACTGAAGGTGCCTGATATCTTGTCGCCATTGTTCACTCTGCTGAATTTCGTCACAAATCCTACATCTCTTGGCAGCCGTTTGTCAACATGAATTGTTATCCTATCAGCATTGACATAAGACTCTATTATTATATGTTTTTTTCGTGCCATTTTTAGCTTGACAACCGGGCGGGATATGGTATTTTTTATATTACATGAGTTCACTATCATGAACTTCGCAGGGTAAACCCTGAAACGTGGGCCATGAAAGCTGGTGACTCCCGGATAACTGTCCATGAATTTTTCGTAACTCTTTAGCGTTTTGAAACGATCATTCGTAGGTTGCCGGACCGTGAGGGTCTCTTTTCCAAAGGACGTAACAAAAATTGTCCTGAGCGTATAGAACGCCCCCTTGACGTTCGATACAGGTTCCGGGCAGGCAGAGGCGATGTCCGTTTAAATGGATAGTTTTTTCTGGGGCTGTCCTGTAGCGAATTTCAATGCCTCGCTGCCGTTCCTATGAAATGATCCACGTATTTACGTCCTTTGGAAAAGAGACCCTCATGGTCCCCGGCTTTCTTTCAAACCGCTAAAGCGTTACAATTTTTCAAAGCAAGAGTGAACACGAGCCGTGGGGCCAGGGAAATCCGAAATTACAGACCAGAAGGGGCAAGGTTTGACGCAGAAAGCAGCGCTCGTCATAGGCGGTGGAATCGCGGGGATCCAGGCATCCATAGACTTGGCAAACATGGGGATCAAGGTCTATCTGTTAGAGAAGAAACCGAGCATCGGGGGACGGATGGCCCAACTGGACAAGACCTTCCCTACCAATGACTGTTCCATGTGTATCTTGGCCCCAAAGATGATTGAGTGTGCCAACCATGAAAACGTCCAACTCCTCACCTATTCTGAATTGTCAGAACTTACCGGTAATGCGGGCGATTTCAGGGCCAGAATCGTTAGAAAGGCCCGCTTCATAGACGAAGTTAAGTGCGTAGGATGTGGAGAGTGCATTGAAGGATGCCCCATAACGGTAAAAGATGAATTCAACGCCGGTCTCGGGAAGAGGAAGGCGATTTACAAATACTTTCCCCAGTCGGTCCCTTCCACCTTTGCCATCGACCGAAGGGGGACGGCTCCCTGCAAGGCTGCCTGCCCCGCCCACATCAGTGTCCAGGGGTATGTAGCCCTCATTGCCCAGGGGAGATTCGCTGAGGCATTGAGGCTCATCAAAGAGGAAAATCCTCTTCCGGCCATCTGCGGCAGGGTATGCCATCACCCCTGCGAATCGGTCTGTACGCGGGGCCAGGTGGACAAACCGGTCGCGATAGATTTTATCAAACGGTTTGTGGCCGATCTTGATCTCAATTCAGAAACCCGCTATCTCCCTCAGATCAAAGAGCAAAGGGACCAGAAGGTCGCGATTATCGGTGCCGGACCCGCCGGGCTTTCCTGTGCCTATTACCTGGCCAAGGAAGGGTATCCGGTCACCATCTATGAGAAACTCCCTGTAGCCGGCGGTATGCTCTCCGTGGGAATTCCGGAGTACCGGCTCCCAAGGGAGATTATCAAGGCCGAAATCCAGATCATCCGGGATATGGGGGTGGATATCAGGACCGGTGTGGATATTGGGAAAGATATAACGATAAAGGACCTTCGCGAGGAAGGGTATAAGGCCATCTTTTTAGGGATCGGAGCCCACGAATGCAAAGGCTTGAATATCGAGGGGGAGGATCTTGAAGGGGTCTATCCCGGTGTGGGTTTCCTCAGGGAAGTAAACTTAGGAGGGGAGGTTTCCTTAGGAGACCGGATTGCCGTGGTGGGGGGCGGCAATGTGGCGATGGATGCGGTTCGCACGGCACGAAGGCTGGGTGTAAGAGAGCCTTTTATCATCTACCGCCGCAGTTTTGAAGAGATGCCGGCCAATGAAGAGGAGATCGAGGAATGTAAAGAGGAAGGGATCCCGATCCATCCCTTGACAAACCCCACGCGCATCATTGGCCAGAATGGGAAGGTGAAGGCCATTGAATGTCTTAAGATGGCGCTGGGAGAACCCGATGAAAGCGGCCGGCGCCGCCCCATTCCAATCAAAGGATCGGAATTTATTATCGAGGTGGACGGTGTGATCCCTGCCATCGGCCAGGAATCCGACTGGGCCTGTCTGGGACCTGAATGTGCCTGCACCCTTTCCGGGTGGGGGACGGTGAATACGGACCCGCTCACGCTGCAGACCGATGACCCTGATATCTTTGCCGGGGGCGATGCCGTCACCGGACCCAGGACCGTCATTGAGGCGATCGAAGCGGGCAAGCAGGCCGCCATCTCCATGGACAGATTCATCCGTGGTGTTGACCTCCGAGAAGGCCGTCAAAGGGAATGGGAACCGGTCGAGGATGTTTCCACCGAGGGGTATGCGCATCTCCCCCGCACCCGGATGCCGCGGCTTGATCCGGGGAAAAGACTCAATAATTTCCGGGAGGTGCAGTTGGGTTTCAGCCAGGACCAGGCCGTGGCAGAGGCCAGGAGATGTATCTCTTGCGGTATCTGCTCCGAATGCTACACATGTGTCGCGGCGTGCAAGGCCGAAGCCGTGGACTTTTCCCAGAAAGAAAGGGAAATGACGGTTAATGTGGGGGCAGTGGTCCTTGCCACCGGGTTTGACCTTTATGATGTTTCTCCCCTGGTGGAGTATGGATGGGGAAGGATCGAGAACGTTATTACGGCGATGCAGTTTGAAAGAATGATATGCGCGTCCGGTCCCACCACCGGGCACCTCAAACGACCGTCTGACGGCAAAGAGCCCAGGCGTCTGGGTTTTATCCAGTGCGTGGGATCAAGAGATATCCGGCATATGAAATACTGCTCCGCGGTCTGCTGTATGCATGCCACCAAGGAGGCCATCCTGGCACGCGAACACTGTCCGGAACTGACATCAACGATCTTCTACATGGACATGCGGGCCGTGGGAAAAGGGTTTCAGGAATATGTGCGCCGCGCCAAGAGTCAGTACGAGGTGGAATATATCCGGGCCAGACCCGGCCGGGTCACCCTGAATGAGGAGACCCGAAATCCGGTCATTCATTATGAAGATACGGTCAACAGGGAATTCAGGGCAAGGGAATTCGATATGGTCATCCTCTCACAGGCCCTGGTTCCCTCGGAGAGCAATATCTCAATTGCCAAACGGTTGGGAGTGGAATTAGACGAATTCGGTTTTATTGCCATACCCGAAGAATTGAGCAATCCATTCGGTACAACTAAGGAAGGGGTGTTTGGATGCGGGTTTTGCCAGTCTCCCATGGATGTGCCTGATTCCGTCATCCGGGCATCGGGGGCAGCCTCCAAAGTAGCGGAGATTCTTGCCCACGCTTAGGATAGTTGAGTAGTTTGACAATTTTCTTTTATAGGAAAGATGAGACCTTTGAAAAATGCTCAATTTTGTTCGAGTTCAAG
>JACNIU010000065.1 GCA_014382905.1 Desulfobacterales bacterium | reverse complement strand
ATACGCTTATTCGAAAAGAGATAGAATGAGTCAAAAGTAGATTTGACCCCTTTATGGCATTCTCCTTTCGTTTCGGCCGGGGAAAAGTAGCTTTGATGTATTAAAATTATTAATTGGTAAGCACATGAAACTAATCGATTTAACTCATTCCATATCACCGAATATGCCAGTCTATCCAGGCACAGAACCACCTGTATTTATAACCGAATGGTCCATTGATGATATAGGTTTTCTTGAAAAAAAGATAACCTTGTACTCACACACAGGAACTCATATTGACGCGCCAGCTCATTTGATCAAAGAGCACAAAACGCTGGACTTGCTTCCGATAGAGCATTTTTATGGAACGGCATTGCTATTGGAATTTCATAATATTAAGACCAAAACGATTGGCGTCAAAGAGCTATATCCTTACCATGACAAAATTAAGGAAGTTGAATTTCTTTTGATTCATACTGGCTGGAGTAGATATTGGGGTACTGAGAAGTACTTTTCGGATTATCATGTTTTGTCTTTAGAGGCAGCGAATTGGCTAAGCAAGTTTGGGCTAAAGGGATTTGGCTTGGATACTATCTCTGCTGATAAAGCAGACACTCAAGATTACCCTGTACACAAAGCTCTACTACAGAAAAATACTATTATCATAGAGAACTTGACAAACCTCGTAGATTTACCCTGCAATCAATTTGAATTTTCCTGTTTTCCTTTGAGCTTTGAAGATGCGGATGGTTCACCAGTACGGGCTGTGGCATTTATTCAATGATTGTAGTTCACATAACAAGACGTTCCAACGGAAGCCGAAGCAGCGCGGCTCCGCTGAACTTGTCGTTGCCTGAAATGCGCTTGCTCTTTCGCCCAGTGATTTACTTATCAGACTTGCTTCACTAACTCGCGACAAAAAAGGAGATACCAATGACCAAAGAACCCTCAATTGCTCAAAAGAAGATCGGCGACTTCGCACCCAAGCTCGTCGAACTTACAGATGATGTTCTTTTCGGCGACATCTGGGAACGTCCCGGACTCTCCAAACGGGATCGAAGTCTAATTACTGTAGCTACACTCATTGCACTCTATCGAACCAACGAACTGCCATTCCATCTTGGCCGCGCACTTGAGAATGGTGTTACCAAGGATGAACTAATCGAACTGATCACCCATCTTGCTTTCTATGCGGGCTGGCCGAGCTCGATGACAGCGATTATGATCGCCAAGGATATCTTCGCCAAGGCTGAATAAGTCGATCATGATAATGGGTTGAACCAAATAAAAAACTTTTTAAAAGATTCGGTTGTTGGGATGTAGGAGTACAATACGGAGGCTGGGGAAAAGTTGTCATGGAAATTTGAATTGAAGATAGTCAAAAATAAGAAGGAGACAACAAAATGAACACAGAATTATTAGCACCCTGCGGTCTATATTGTGGCGTTTGCGGAGTGTATATGGCCAGTCGCGCCAATAATGAAAAACTAAAAGAAAAATTAGCCAACGCTTATGGTGTTACTCCTGAACAAATAGTCTGCAAAGGCTGTTTGTCAGACACAAAATTTGTATACTGCCAAGTATGTGGTATTCGAAAGTGTGTCATGGAAAAACATTATGAAGGCTGCCATCAATGTAAAGAGTTTGCCTGTAAATTGATTAATGATTTTCCTGTTCCTGTTGGTAAAAAAGTAATACTCCGCTCTGTTCCTGATAGAAAAAGGTTGGGTTCTGAAAAATGGGTGGAAGAAGAGGAAAATCGTTACAGATGCCCTCATTGTGGTGATCAGCTCTTTCGCGGCGCCAAGCGCTGTGGGAGTTGTAAGGAGTTAGTCGAGATAGATTAAAAAAGAGCTGGGATACTGAATTGAATAGCAGTGCCATCCAGAAATGTCGTATGGCCTTCTGGAGTTTAGGCGTCCCGCCAGGCGGGATAAAATCCTTGCGGATAAACTCCACCCGAACTTATTGAGTTACTCATGATTTTATCGATGTGCTTTCGAGACGATTTATATACACCATGTCAAAACGTATGAAAAAGATAGTTATTTTGGTGCCGTCAGTTATCCTTCTCGGTTTAATCGGCGTCTATTTCCTATTTCCAGAAACGATGTTTGTCCTCCTCCGAAAGGCGGAAAGAGCCGCCGGGGGTCTTACCCAGCACCGCATCGACGTAAACGGGGTAGATATTGAATACCTGGAAGGGGGAAAAGGCGATGCCCTCGTGCTGATCCACGGCTTTGGCGCTAACAAAGACAACTGGACACGAATCGGAAAGTACCTGACCCCGCATTTCAGGGTGATTGCGCTGGATCTGCCGGGGTTCGGGGAAAGTGGTCAGGATCCTAACGGCGATTATACCATCAGCAATCAGGTTGAGTGGGTAAGGGCATTTGTCCGGGCCATGGGGATCCAATCTCTGCATCTCGGGGGAAACTCCATGGGGGGAAACATTGCGGGTGCCTACGCATCACGGTATCCGGAAGATATCAAGAGTCTCCTCCTGATTGCCCCGGGCGGCGTAGCCTCTTCAGAACCGAGTGAGATGTTTCTTCGGCTTAAAGAAGGAAAACCGAACCCACTGGTTGCAAAAAGCGTGGAAGACTATGAGCGCCTGCTGGATTTCGTTTTTGTAACAAGGCCGTTTATACCACGCCCTATCAAAAGGCTCCTCATCCAGGAGGCCATTGAGCATCAACCGCTCAATAAAAAAATTTTCAAGCAGCTCCGCAGCGCTGCGAACGTTCCACCACTGGAGGTCCTATTGAACGGGCTTTCGGTTCCAACCCTCATCGTCTGGGGTTCTCAGGACAGGGTGCTTCACGTATCCGGTGCAAAAATTATCGAATCCGTCATGCCGAATGCCAGGGTAGAGATAATGGATGCCGTTGGTCATCTCCCTATGATCGAAAAACCGGAAGAAACAGCCGTGTTATATTTGGGTTTTCTTGATTTAAGATAGGAGAAAAGAGGGCGTTTTTCAAAGGTCTCGTGGTGTTGATATCAAAGATTTAGTGGCATCGAAAGGCTGACCAAGCAGGTATCACAACTGGCTCAACGCTAATATTGACCAGAAAAAAACCACCAACATAGCTCCAATCAAACGGTTTGACCTCGACGGTACGGTCTCCTTGACAATGCCGCTCGTTCTATTTGCGTCCACCCGCGGTATGTGGTAAATTGATCACAAAACCGGCTTATATTTGAGTAGCGCCTTTTTCAAGTATAGGTCTTGCAGTGTTGTTGAGTTCGGCCGGAAATTTAGCCGATACGAGACGAATGACAAATGCAAGTATCTTAGCTTCCGAGCGCGTTGGAAGGACACACAATATATAGAAATCGGCCCCGAATTGACATGAAACCGCGTGTTTTGCCGGATAACATTACAGAGGTGATAATATCCAGATCTGTATAATTACTTTTAGGCGCTACATTACCTCAAAGGAGAAAACTGATTATGAATTTTGGTACTGTTTTGTATGAATCGAAAGAACGAGTTGCCACAATCACATTGAATCGCCCTGAACGTTTTAACGCAATCAGTGAAACCATGCCGGAAGATATAGCTAAGGCTTTTGGTCATGCCAATAATGATGATTCTGTTCATGTCGTAGTGCTGACAGGCGCCGGCCGTGGTTTTTGTGGTGGATATGATTTAAAGGCCCAAGAATCAGCTTATGATGATGAAAATGATGGTCAATCAGGCTTATGAAAATATGGGGCTGGCAAGCACCCAAACAATTGCGACTCTTTTCGACGGCATGGCCAGGCATAGTCCTGAAGGTGTTTGGTTTAAGCAACGTACGGAGGAAGTGGGATTTAAACAGGCTGTGGCTGAACGTGACTCGGGGGATCCGATACCAGGCAGTAAAAATTGAACCCAAAGCTTTCGATAGCCTAAAGAATGCACCTGAACCTCACTCGCTATGCTTCTTCGGCCAGGTGATCCAAAGCGTTGGTTGCAGGAGAACAAAATGACAATAATAGAGGAAAAATATCAACGTATCACGGATGGCAGTCGTTCATTCGACATTCGCTTTTGGCAATCTCAAGGTGATCGTGCCATTTTCGAGGCAGTAACGGAAATGCTTCATGACTACTTCTTGATCCGAGGTAAAAATGCTGACGAATCCAGACTTCAAAGGACTATTGAATCTTTTCGAAAAGCATAAGATTCGATATCTTGTTGCGGGCGGTTATGCGGTAATGAAATACAGCGAGCCAAGATTCACGAAAGATCTCGATCTGTGGATAGCGACTGACCCAGAGAATGCAAACTCAGTGTATTTAGCATTGAAAGAGTTTGGAGCGCCACTGGCTAATCTTAGCGCAGATGACTTCACTCACAAGGATTATTTTTACCAGATGGGAAGACCGCCTCTACGAGTTGATATTATGATGTCGATACCAGGAGTCGATTTTGAAAATGCATGGAAAAACCGTGAGTTCGTTGAATTGGATGATTTTACGATTCCGTTTATTTCGAGGTCTGACCTAATCCAGGCAAAAGAAGCGAGCGGAAGACCACACGATAAGATCGATATCGAGAAACTCAAAGAAGCCGAACAACTGGATTCACTCAACGAGGAATAGTGGGCTTTGGATTTCAATGACGATTGTATTTGAAAAAGGAATGTGCTCAAAGGGACGTAGGGATTGGATCGAATGGGCCAGTGTCCGAAATACGTCCCCTCATGGTCTTATCTTTCTGCCACCCTTGATTGGCGGAAACGTGTCCCACGAGATCGGTATGTTTCGATGGCTGATCCGAAAAGGATACGACCTTATTTCTTTCAACTATTCCGGCCACGGCAATTCTTCAGGCAGGTTTTCTCTTGGAGCAACGCTCCGTGATACAGCACATATGCTTGCCCATGCTCAGCGGTTGGCTTTAACGCGCCGACTTCCTTTGTTTGGCATTGCTCCATGTTATTCGGCCATACCCCTTCTTTATTCGGCATATCGCCTCAAAGAACCCTTACAGGGGATTGTACTAATAAATGCTGTCTTGCGGTTAAACCCGGCGGCTGTGGCCAGATCTTTTTGGACCCATTACAGAAAAATGTTTCCGGCACAAATAGGAATCAAGAAATGTCTGACTGCCGTAGCTCATTACGCAGACTTCTTGTTTCCGGGCATTAGAAAGGGAAGAGATTGTTTTGGAGTAGAGGATATGTCCGCGAACTCTGTTCAGATCCTTAGAGGGAGACCACTTCCTTTCCCATCAAATGACCAGAGACCGGGTAACTGCGTACATTAAAGCCTTCCTGCAATGACGGGGGTCATCTAATACACCAGACAATATTTACCAATGGATGTCCCGGAGATTCATAACAAGGCAATTTAAAGCATTTGGAAGCAATACACGGGAGAATATAGAATCAGCACCTATATTTTAATGAAGGTATTGGAATCAGCCCCAGACAGATATGATGCGGGCATTCGTATCCTTACACTTGGGAGATTAGATAAGGCGTATGATCGTTTAACATCTTACATCAAAAGAGGGCAGAAAGTTCTTGATATCGGCTGTGGAACCGGCGCATTGACACTAAGGGCCGCTCAGAAAGGTGCAAATGTAAAAGGAATTGATGTCAATCTGCAGATGTTGGAAATCGCACAAAAACGAGCGAATAAGATGAATGTTACACAAAACGTGGAGTTTTGTGTAATGGGTGTTGCTGAACTTGATGGCGAAACATCGGAAAGTTATGACGTCGTGATGAGTGGCCTTTGTTTTTCTGAGTTAACCGAGCATGAATTAGTATATACTCTGAAAGAACTCAAAAGGATATTAAAACCAAGAGGGATTCTGCTTCTTGCAGATGAAGTAAGACCTACTAGCCTTTCAAAAAAGACGTTCAATTGGCTGATAAGGCTTCCTCTCGTAATAATTACTTATATTCTTACACAGACTACTACAAAGGGAGTAGAGAATCTGCCAGAAATGATGGAAAGGGAAGGTTTTCTGATAGAATCCGTCAGCTCAAATAAAATGGGAAATTTTATCGAGTTAGTTGGTAAAAAGCCTGAGGAATAAGAGAAAATGAATCTGCTCAATTATATGGCTGTGAATATATTTGAAACATTACTGAGAGTCATACCAATTCCCTGTAAGACAGGCGTGATAAAAATTGGAAAACCCGACAGAACTTCACCTGTCTTTTTAACCTGCAATTACCACCTGACTGTTAAGAGAGTAAAAAGAGCTTTACATGGAATTTATTGTTATCTTTTGATTGCAAAAAGCAATGGACATAATGTTTGGTGTGGGGCGACAGGCGGTCATTTTACAAATCACGATGTTATTTCAATCCTTAAAACCAGCAGAATCGAGAATCTTGTGGATCACAAAAATGTGATACTCCCACAACTTGCGGCTACTGGTATTGAAGCCAAATATATACGAAAGAAAACGGGATGGAGGGTGATCTGGGGGCCGGTTTATGCAAAAGATATTCAGGGGTTTATTGAAAACAATTTTAAGAAAACGATTGAGATGCGGGAAGTAAGATTCTCATTGGTGCAGCGAATAGAAATGGCCATTATGTGGGCATTCCCGTTTTCAATTATCGCCTCTCTGATAATGATTGGCTTTTGGCCTGAAGCGCTTCTGCCTCTAAACGGTTTTATCTGGGGACTGCCATTTATTATTTTTATGTCTTTCCCGCTTTACTCCAAGTGGCTTGATCCAAAGAAGAAAGGAATAGGTTTCAGTAAGTATACTGTTATCTTCGATTTCGGGCGTATCCCCCTAATCTTGTGGGGACTTTCTGTATTCTGCCTTTTTGTCTTCAGCATCATGACAAATGCATTTACTTGGGAATTCATCTTTCGCTGGGGTTCCATCTCCTTCATCGTTATTCTTATCATCAGTCTGGACTTAATGGGGAGCACTCCCATATATAAAAGCGGTCTCCATGAAGACAGATTCTTAAAGATTGTGCTTGATGAACGAAAGTGCAAAGGCGCTGGTTTTTGCGGGCAGATTTGTCCGAAGAACTGTTATGAAGTGGATACAAATCGGCATATTGCAACAATACCAGGGGCAGAGAGATGTGTTCAATGCGGAGCTTGCATTGTTCAGTGTCCTTTTGATGCGTTGTATTTTATGAGCCCAAAAGGTACGATATTATCTCCAGCAACTGTTAGAACATTCAAATTAAACCTTATAAGCAAACGACTTGAGGGAGGGGAAGAAAAAGCAAGACTATCTGTGTGATAAGGAAAAGAAACAATAATCGGGTAGTTGCACCGGACGGCTATTCCGCTGCCGCTCCATTGCCGCCGGTGAGCTTTTCGTTATCCTTCGTAGGATTCAGTTAAGGCCATGATGAGTGTCAAAACATACAGGTCTCCGAAGACCGAGGTTAGATCCAGTCCTTTCACTCTTTCATTACCTTTTCCGAGATGGGACAACCGGTCTACATCGAACCGCGATAACGGATGGGAAAAAGTGCGAAAACGTGTGGGATTAGAGCGAGGAGGGGCTATGCCGTAAAGCGCTTTCCAGTGGGCTAACGGGAAAGTAGGGGCCTTTGTCGGTTGAAATCTTTTAGCAAGGAGGACGTCATGAAAAGAGAAATCATCAATTACGAGACCCTATTAAAGGTCACTCATGGTGTTGTAATGTCTAGGGATCCTGAAGAAGTAGCCTTACTTATTGTGGAAAGTGTAAAGAGTGCCTTGGAGGTTAAGGGATGTGCCTTATTGCTTTTCAACCGCAAGAGCAATGAGCTGGAGGTAGCCGCGTCAATGGGGTTAAGTCAGGAGTATCTGAACAAGGGTCCTCTGAGCGCCATGCGCTCCATCGCCCACTCTTTAAAAGATGGGCCGGTCGCCATTGACGACGTCACAGATGATCCTCGAATTCAGTACCCAGAGGAGGCAAAAAAGGAGGGGATTTTTTCAATCCTGTCTGTGCCTATTGTTTTACGAGAGAATCCGATAGGAGTTCTGAGAGTTTACTCTGCCGAACCTTGGGAAGCCACCCTGGAAGATGTAAATTTTATACAGGCAATAGCCCAGATTGCTGGAATGGCCTTAGAGATGTCCCGTCTTTACAAAGGGCTAAAGGACAGCATCGAGATATTAAAGGCGAAGCGGGATACGAAAACGTCGAAATCAAAGGCATAGGCTCATCTTAGGGCTCACTCAAAAATAAGTTCGCAGAATTGACGCTCAGATTTAGGTCGGATTTGGTTGCTGCGATTGAGTGAAGCCACCCCAGTTAAATGGGCTTCGCATTTCACGGGGCAGGCAGGAATAGTGAACTATTTCGAGGACTTCATGATTGAGCGGCAGCCGAAGATGGCCTAAATTTGAACATTTTTCAAAGCTCTCGGTACGATGATTTTCAGGAAACCTAATCACGAGAACCATTTTCTGGAGGATTTATGTCATGACATATCGGGCTGAGACAAGGAACATGGCCCTTTTCTGCGACTTCGAGAATATCGCTTTGGGCGTTCGCGACGCAAACTACGCCCAATTCGACATTGCCAAGGTGATCGAGCGGCTCCTGCTCAAAGGGAATATCGTGGTCAAGAAGGCTTAC
>JACNIU010000286.1 GCA_014382905.1 Desulfobacterales bacterium | reverse complement strand
TATACGCTCTGGAGAATTTTTGTTACGTCCTTTGGGAAAGAGACCCTCATGGTCACTGGCTTTCTTTCAAACCGCTAAAGTGTTATACTCAACTCAAAAGGAGATTCACAGACACCTATGCGCTATTCCAGCTACTTCATACCCACACACAAAGAGGCGCCTTCGGACGCCGAGGTAGTCAGCCATCAACTCATGCTCAGGGCAGGCATGATCAGGAAGCTGACTTCGGGCATCTACACCTATCTTCCTGTGGGCCTCCGGTCCATAAGAAAGGTGGAAAACATCATCCGGGAAGAAATGAACCGGGCCGGCGCAATTGAGATCCTCATGCCCGCTGTTCAACCGGCAGAACTCTGGCAGGAAAGCGGTAGATGGGAACATTATGGCCGCGAACTCTTGAGATTCAAAGACCGTCACGACCGGGATGCATGTTTCGGACCCACGCACGAGGAGGTCATCACCGACCTTGTGCGAAAGGAGATACACTCATACAAGCAGATGCCGATCAACCTGTACCAGATCCAGACAAAATTCAGGGATGAGATAAGACCCAGGTTCGGCCTCATGCGAGGCCGGGAATTCATCATGAAAGACGCCTACAGCTTTGATCCGGACGAAGAGGGGGCCAACCGAAGCTATGAAGCCATGTACGAGGCCTACTCCAGGATATTTCACCGGTGCGGTCTAAGGTTCAGGGCAGTGGAGGCGGATACAGGCACCATCGGCGGGAGCTATTCCCATGAGTTCATGGTGTTAGCGGAAACCGGAGAAGATCAGATTATCAACTGCACGGGGTGCAACTACGCGGCCAACCTTGAAAGGGCAGAGGTCAACCCGGACTACACTCAGACCGAATCAGAGGCCAAGGGACTCCGCCCGATGGCAGAGGCAGACACTCCGGGCATAAAGACAGTGGAGGATGTTACCGCCTTTCTCTCCATCTCGCCCGCCCACCTAATTAAAACCCTTATCCTTGCCGTTGATGATGAAAATGTTGCCGTCCTCGTAAGAGGCGACCATGAGCTGAACGCGTCCAAGCTCAAAAACCTCCTGGGCGCCCAGGCAGTTGAATTGGCCTCGGAACGGGTGGTTGAGGAAACGACCGCCGCGCCCATGGGATTTGCCGGTCCTATGGGCCTGAATGTCAGGATTGTGGCTGACCATGCGGTAAAAGGGATGAGAAACTTTGTAACCGGGGGAAACAGAAAGGACCTGCATCTGCGAAACGTGAACCTGAACCGTGATTTTAACGTGGACCTTTTCGGCGACCTGCGGATGATCACCCCCTATGACTGCTGCCCCAGATGCGGCAAAGAGATTGAATTCGGAAAAGGGATCGAGGTCGGGCATATCTTCAAGTTAGGCACCAAGTACAGCCAGGCGCTTAAAGCAGTTTTCCTGAACCACGAGGGAAAAGAAGAACCCATTATTATGGGATGCTACGGTATAGGGGTTGGGAGAACCGTGGCAGCGGCCATCGAACAAAACCATGACAAGAATGGGATTATATTCCCAATCCCGATTGCCCCTTTTGAAGTTACCGTCTTACCACTTCAGATGCATGACACCAAGGTTGTAGAAACAGCGGAAAGAATCTATGCAGGGCTTTTAGAATACAGGGTCGACACGCTCCTTGATGACAGGGATGAACGGGCAGGAGTCAAGTTTAACGACGCGGATCTACTTGGAATACCTGTTCGGGTGACAGTGGGCGCTAAGGGGATCCAGAGCGGTCAGGTGGAGATCAAGCTACGGTCTGAAACGGAGAGCTTTTTCGTGCCCGTTAATAATGCCGCATCCTCTATCAAAGAGAAAGTGAAAGCCCTCCATGATTCGATTTAATGATATCACATCTCAGGTCCTGAGCTACCATCCAAAGGCAGACGTTGCACTGATAGAGAAGGCCTATGTGTATTCGGCCAAGGTTCATCAGGGCCAGATTCGCCTCTCGGGAGAACCCTACCTTTCCCATCCCTTGGAAGCCGCTTATATACTTACCCAGCTCAAGATGGATGTGATCTGCATCGCGGCCGGCCTGCTTCACGATGCCCTTGAAGATACCAATGCGAGCCTGGAAGAAATAAGGGGTCTCTTCGGCGAGGAAACGGCCAATATCGTGAACGGGGTTACAAAAATCAGCAAAATGCAGTTTGTCAGCCATGAGCAGCGACAAGCCGAAAATGTACGGAAGATGATCCTTGCCATGTCTTCTGATATCCGCGTCATCTTGGTCAAATTGGCCGATCGCCTCCACAATATGAGAACTCTTGGTTTTCAGACGGAGTCAAAGCAGAGAAGCATCGCGACCGAAACCCTGGATATCTACGCACCCTTAGCAAGCAGGATGGGGATCAACTGGATCAAGTCGAGCTTAGAAGACCTCTCCCTCTTTTATCTGGAACCGGAGATATACGCCAAGATCAAGGACGAAACCGCGCAGCGACGGGGTGAGATGGAAAAATTCATGAGCGAGGTCAAAGGGATCCTCTCCGCCAATTTAGACGAACCCGGCATCCAGGCAACCATAAAGGCCAGGCAAAAGAATTTCTACAGCATATACAGGAAGATGCTGGAGCAGGATCTCACTGTCAATCAGGTTTACGACATCCTGGCATTCAGGGTGATCGTCAATTCCATCAAAGACTGCTACGCGGTCCTGGGACATATCCATTCCATCTGGAAACCGGTTCCGAAGAGATTCAAGGACTATATATCCGTCCCAAAGGCAAACATGTATCAGTCTCTCCACACCACCGTCATCGGTCCCTATGGTCAGAGGATGGAGATCCAGATCAGGACATGGGAGATGAACAAGGTGGCGGAGACCGGCATTGCCGCCCACTGGAAATACAAGGAAGAGGCAATTGCAACAAAGGCGGATGAAAAGCAGTTTGCCTGGCTGCAGCAGCTTTTGGATTGGCAGAAAAACCTTCAGGACCCCCACGAATTCTTAGAGTCCGTCAAGATGGATCTATTCCCCGACGAAGTCTATGTCTTTACCCCAAAAGGAGAGGTAAGGGCATTCCCGAAAGGGGCCACGATCATCGATTTTGCATACAGCATACATTCGGAGGTGGGTGGGAAATGTATGGGGGCCAAGGTCAACAGTAAAATGGTCCCCCTTCGATATGAACTCAAGAATGGAAACATTGTAGAAATCATCACTTCTTCGAAACAGCATCCAAACAAAGACTGGTTAAAGTTTGCAAAAACTCCAAAGGCAAAAACCAAGATAAGACAGTGGATAAAAACAGAAGAAAGAGATGAAAGCGTCAGCCTGGGGAGAAGTATTTTGGAAAAGGCCCTTCGCCATGAGGGATTGACCCTAACCAACATCTTTAAGAGCGAGCAGATTTTGGCCGTTGCCAGGGAGCTTTCTTTCCTTTCGGCTGAAGACCTGGTCGCGCAGATCGGTTTCGGCAAGGTCTCGCCGAGGCAGGTCGTTGGTCGGCTCAAACCCAAATTAGGCATCAAGGAAGACACATCTCAAGGCCTCGTCAGAAAGGTGGTCAACCGCTTCAGGCGCCCCAAAGGGGCTGACATGATCAAAGTAGACGGGGTCAGTGATATGCTGCTCCGTTTTGCAAAATGCTGCCACCCGCTCCCGGGGGAACGGGTGGTCGGATTTATCACTCGCGGCAGGGGTATCACGATCCACCAGGAAACCTGCAAGCACATCAAAAACGCCGAGCCCGACAGATTGGTTGCGGTATCGTGGAAACCGACTGAAAAAGAGGTGTATCCGGCTACGCTGAGGGTGACAAGCGTGGAAAGAAAGGGAATCCTGGCTGACATCAGCACGATTATCAGCCAGAAGGATGCCAATATCATCCATGCTGAGATCAAAACAACCCTGGATAATAAAGGCATCGCTTTTTTTACCATCGAGGTGGAAAGCTACAAGCAGTTACAGGAGCTTATGGGCGCCATCAAGAAGGTGAGGAATGTGTTGATTGTGGAGAGGCTATGATTGAAACAGCCCATAAGGGCTCGTGCGAAAATGTGAAGTTTTTTTCCGCGAGCCCTAAGCGGCTTGATAAGCGGTCCTCGACTGCTTCACAACCCTGCCGGACCTGATGCAGCCAGTGCATGCCTTTATCTTTACTGTCTGCCCGTTTCTAACACATCTCACACTTTGAAGGTTGGGGTACCAGCGTTTTTTGGTTTTATTATGAGCGTGACTTACGCTATATCCGACTATAGGCCTCTTGCCGCAAATTTCACATACCCTTGCCATTTGGATGTCTCCTTATGAGTTCAGAATCTTCAGAACTTTTTTTTTTAACAAATACAGAAACAAATATCAAGCGTTTTTTCAGTTTCCCAGCAACAAATAACCAGCAACATCTCCCAAAGGAGGATGTCCCACCTTGATCAAACCCCAAAAAAACCATCCCAGCGCCCAACTTATACCCTCTCTCAACCGTGTGCCCAGGTCTCTCCACCATATCCATCTGATCGGTATTTGCGGGACCGGAATGGCGTCTCTTGCGGGGATACTGAAAGACAGGGGCTATTTGATAACCGGTTCAGATCAGAATATCTACCCCCCCATGAGCCTCTTTCTTGAATCTCTAAAAATCCCGGTTTTCAACGGTTACAGACCGGAACATCTCCATCCCGGGCCTGATCTGGTAATTGTGGGAAACGTGGTCACAAAAGAGAATCCGGAGGCTGTCGAACTCTCAGCCCTCAGACTCCCCTATCTCTCCTTCCCCCAGGCGATCGGGCAATTCGCTTTAGATGACAAACGACCCATTGTCATCAGCGGGACGCACGGCAAGACAACAACGTCCGCCCTGATAGCATGGATCCTGGAAAACGCCGGTATGGATCCCGGGTTTATGATAGGGGGGATTCCCGTCAACTTTGAGAGGAATTTCAAGTTGGGCGCAGGGCCCTGTTTTGTCATAGAGGGGGATGAATATGATACCGCTTTTTTCGATAAAGGCCCTAAATTCCTACATTATAAGCCATGGGTCACGATCCTCACCAGCATAGAATTCGATCACGCGGATATTTATCGCGATCTCGACCATGTCATCGAGAGTTTCCGTAAACTGATCAATATTGTTCCGGCAAACGGGCTTCTCATTGCAAACGGAGACGATGAGACCATAAGGCGAGAAAGCCAGAGTGCAAAGTGCAGGATCGAAACCTACGGATTTTCCGAAAATAACATATGGCGAGCCGTAGATGTGGGTTTTGAAGCAGACTTCACGAATATAAGAATTCTCAAGGAAGGCAAAGAAGCGACCACACTTTCGACTTCCATTTATGGCCGGCACAATATATCCAATCTATTGGGGGCCGTGGTCCTGGGCCGGTTTTTGGGGATGCCCTACCCTACCCTCCAAAAAGCAGTCAAGACATTCAGCGGCGTTAAACGGAGGCAGGAAATCATCGGCGAAAGGAGGGGCGTCCTCGTATTGGATGATTTTGCTCATCATCCCACCGCGGTCAGGGAGACCGTTCGCGCGGTGAGGGAGAAATATAGGCATCGGCGTCTGATTGCCGTCTTTGAACCCAGGTCCAATTCCAGCAGGCGGAAGATCTTTCAGGACCGCTACGCCCAGTCATTTGATGGCGGGGACCTGGTGATGATCCCCGAACCACTGCTAATGGAAAAAATCCCTGTTGAAGAACGCTTTTCTTCCCGGCAATTGGTGTCTGACCTGACCGAGAGGGGGCTTTCGGCCTCCTATTTTGAAAATACGGACCGGTTGTTGGCGGCGCTGCTGACGGAGGCTCGATCAGGGGACGTGGTCCTGATCATGTCCAATGGCGGCTTTGATAATCTGCATCAAAGATTGTTGGGAGAGTTATGAAGTCTCCTATCACCCATCTCAAGCCCCTTTGAACTCTCCTTTTCGTTTCTGAATGTATGCGGAGACGGCCTCTAAAAGATCTTCCGAAGGGACAATCATGCTCGATCTGGCCGCATTGTATTCCAGGGATTCTTCCAGGCCGGCCTCCTCATCAAAGAGTAAGACCTCTTTGGCCCCCTGGACAGCTAACGGGGGATTGCCCGCGATCTCTTCTGCCATCTCTCTCCCCTTGATATCCAGGGTCTCTTTATCAGGAAACACATCGTTTACCAGATTGATGGCCTGGGCCCGGCGTGCGTCAAACCGGTGCCCCCGGAATGCGATTTCCCTGGCGTAGCCCTTTCCCACAACCCTTGGGAGGCGCTGCAACCCTCCCACATCTGTGATAAAACCCAATTTGGCCTCAGGAAAGGCAAATAAGGTCTCCTGGGAGCAGAGCCGGATATCGCAGCAAAGGACGAGTTCAAGCCCCGCGCCGAGGCAATGTCCGTGAATAAGCGCGATCGTAGGTATTGAAATACGTTCCAGTCGCGTGTGGATGTCCTGCGTCTTCCGGACTTCTTTAAAGAACCAGACCTTTTGTGACGCATCCGGGGCCTTTCCGACAGCGGAAAACAGCTCATTTTCCGGGCTGAGGTCCAGGCCGGCGCAAAACGATTTCCCTTCGCCTCGCAGAAGGATCACTCTCGCCTCTCCGTCTTCTTCAGCCTGGCCGATGGCCGCATTCAGGACGTTCCAGACTACTGGATTCAAGGCGTTTCGCTTGCCAGGCCGGTTCAGGGTAATGATACCTATATGACCATCCCTTTGATAGGTAACAAGATTTTCCGTATCACTCTTTGTCATCGAATCCTCCTCTGTAAAGTAGTCTCCTTAATTCCCGACTATCTATACACCAAACACATTCAAAAGCACATTCAAAAGTCACAAAAAGAGTTTGTAACAGTTTGAAGCAAGACTAAGGACCATGAGGGTCTCTTTCCCAAAGGACGTAACAAAAATTTTCAACAGGCCGTAGAACGCCCCCTTGACGTTGAATACAGGTTCCGGGCAGGCAGGAAATCTGTCCGTTTAAACAGATACTTCCTGCTGGCCTCTGGCTCGTAGAGCCTACGCCTCGGAGAGGGCTGTCCTGTGACAATTTTCATGGCCTCACTGCCGTTCCTATGAAATGAGGGACTTATTTACGTCCTTTGGGAAAGAGACCTTCATGGTCCGGCAATCCACTCATGATTGTTTTCAAAATGCTGAACTGTTACAGGAGTTTAAAAAACAAAAAAGCCGGCAAACGGCCTGCACGCTTGCGCTGAGGAGAGATTTCCGTATAGGGAATTTTGGTTTTGATTTTTTCTAAGCTGTAGACTATAATTCAAAATTCTGCGCGAATCGGTATTCCTTGAACAGGATAATATTTTGGAAGGAGCTTTGAGATCATGCAAGAATTCAGAAGAATGAGCCGTTTGCCACCTTACGTATTCGCCACTGTCAATAAGATCAAAATGGATGCGAGACACAGGGGAGAAGATATCATCGACTTGGGTATGGGAAATCCGGATCTCCCCACCCCTAAGCATATTGTCAAGAAACTGATTGAGGCCGCCAAAAAAGGGCATAACCACAGATACTCGGCCTCAATGGGCATCACCAAGTTGAGGCATGCCATTTGCGACTGGTACAAGAGGCGGTATGACGTGGAACTGAACCCGGACGAAGAGGCGATTGTCACCATCGGCGCGAAGGAGGGTCTTTCTCACCTGGTTCTTGCCACCATAAGTCCCGGCGATGTAGTCTTTGCGCCAAACCCAACTTATCCAATTCATCCCTATTCCGTAATCATTGCAGGGGGAGACCTCCGAAGCATACCCATCGGGCCGGACAGGGATTTTTTTGAGGATCTCTTAGTGGCAGTGAAGCAGACATGGCCGAACCCCAAGATGCTGATCATCTCCTACCCTCACAACCCTACAACGGCTGTGGTGGATCGTGAGTTCTTTGAGAAGATTGTAGATTTCTGCCGGGAGCACGAGATGGTTGTGGTACACGATTTCGCCTATGCGGATCTGGTCTTCGATAATTATGAGCCCCCCAGCTTTCTCCAGATCCCCGGGGCCAAGGAGATCGGGGTGGAATTCTTCAGCCTTTCCAAGAGCTACTCCATGCCAGGATGGAGGGTTGGATTCTGTGTGGGAAATCCGGTGTTGGTCGGGGCCCTCAGGAGGATAAAGAGCTATCTCGATTATGGCGTATTTCAGCCGATCCAGATAGCATCCATTATCGCCCTGAACGGCCCGAATGATTGTGTGAAGGAGATAGTGGATATCTACAAGGAACGCCGCGATGTGCTCATTGAAGGCTTGGATCGTGTGGGGTGGCACATAGAAAAGCCGAAGGGCACCATGTTCGTATGGGGAAAAATCCCGGACAGGTATATTGAAATGGGATCACTGGAATTCTCCAAGATGTTGATTGAGAAAGCCAAGGTTGCTGTCTCTCCCGGCATCGGATTTGGGGAGTATGGCGACGATCACGTCCGTTTTGCCCTGGTCGAAAACCCCCATCGTATCAGGCAGGCAATCAAGGGGATCAAGCAGATAATTTAGATTTGTAACACTTTAGCCGTTTGCAACAAAGCGTTGGACCATGAGGGTCTCTCTCCCAAAGGACGTAAATACGGGGATCGTTTCATAGGAACGGCAGCGAGGCCTTAGAATTCGTCACTGGACAGCCC
>JACNIU010000066.1:5632-8610 GCA_014382905.1 Desulfobacterales bacterium | reverse complement strand
TAAATAGGGGGACGTCCGTAAGAAAGTAAGTATCTTTTCTGTTTTCTGATTTATTTACTTATTTACGGACGTCCCCCTTCCTAACGAATGATGTGGTGCAACGCTCCCGGTGCGTCTATTCTTGATTGTCTCGGCACGAATTGTCTATATCATACTCGAAAAGAAAAGAAACGCAATTTTGCATGGGCGTCCCCCTTGCCGCGCTCGATTGATCAGGTAGATGCTCGAATAGGGCTCGCGGGTGATAACGGTAGAGAAGTAGTGGTCAAAGGCGGACAGCAGCTCGGGGTCCTTATAGTTCAGCGCCGTGCGAATGACCATGGGCATTGCCGCCCAATGCTCAAACTTGCGCAGCTCGGCATCAAATCGACGCTGGACCAGTTCAGCCAGCAGCACCGCCTCCCCCCTCAGGCGTCTTTCGGCCCCCTGTTCAAGCTCGGCACACGCGATGAAGTAGACGATCATCGACGCCGACACGGCGGCGCCCATGACGATGGCGGACAGGATCAGTAGAAGTTTCGTTCGCAGGCTCATTTGTTTACTCACGCAAAGGCGCAAAGACGCAAAGGTAGAGAAATATGAATGATGGGGCTGGGGTTTCTCATCAATTCAGGGGCCTCCCTGATAAACAACGGCATTTCCCGGGTTAGGTACACGTGAGAATGGGGACGCTGGTAAAAAAGTAAAAAAGTCAATCGATCAAAATTTACATCGAGGCCCGAGTTCCACCCCCTTACTCAGTTCTCTGGGTGACTTTTCTCGCTACCGTTTGGCCGCCCTACTTCCTCCACATTTCACGCCGCACCCTGATTTTGACATCCCAATTTGCAATTTCAAGGGGGGAACTCCTTGGTGGTCAATCGGTATATGAAATCAGCAGGGAATAGCCTCAGGTTCCGGTTATTGCTTCTTAAAATTCCGGATCTGCAATGACGGTTTTCGCTCCCGACAGGAAAAATAGCTCCTGTCAGGAGATGAGAAGGCAGTATTTGAGGTGGTACTCCATGGGGAACCTCCGACAGACGGGTTCAGGGTTTTAAGGTCCTGGGTTCAGAGGTTATGGGTTATGAAGGATGGTTACGATTCAGGTTGTTAGGTTGAGAGGTTAATTGTGAGGAATATTATTGAAGATGAGGAGTAAGTCAAGAAAAAACCAGTCGCGTCCTAAAGATACGCCACCTTAAGTTGCTTCATGAACTTCGCGATGATATCAAAGTGGGTGATGTTTTCTGTATAAAGGGATGCGCCGATTGAGACGGCCGTATGTGCAATTTGAACATCGTTTAAGAAATCCGCCTTTTTGGAAAGCTCTTTGTACATGGAAGGAAGATCTGAAAAGAATTCTCCGATCCTGATATACTGCTCAAGGGTCAACGTGACAATTCGACCGGCATCCATGTACGGTCTTTGTAACTGATAAAGCAGCCTCTCCCCCCTCCTGCCTTTGCTCCCGGCCCAAAGCTCCATGAGGACAATGCCGGAGAGGTACTTTATGGTTCCACGGCGCAGGAGTTCGGTGTTGTGGGTTTTGTTCCGGATGAAAGAGATGTAGATGTTTGTATCGAACATGACCTTCATTTGAAGATATCCTCTATTAACTCACCCTTGCCTCCTACGGACTCATGGGCCTCGATAATTCGATTATCGATGATAACCATCTCCAGGGCCTTGTTGACCGCTTCCTTTTCGGTTCTTACACCGAAAATTCGGCGTGCAGTATTGATATTGTCCTGATCTAATTCGATCGTTTTTTTGACCATTCTGGGCATGCCGTCCACCTCCTTAACCATATTTTTTGGCATATTATATGGTTTCAATGGGAAAATCAAGGAAAACGAGCGGAATTTTCTCTTGACGATCCCAAAAAGTTTCCTTAAACAGTACTGGATAACTCCAGCCTGTTTGAGCAATACCGTCATATTTGTTATAAGGGGTAGGGTGGGCCATTGGGAGCGAAGGGTTTTGAAATGAAAGAAGAGCGGGTATTTTTTAAGTCGCAGGATCTGAACATAGAGGGTCTGATCAACGAAAGCCAGGGCCAGAACGCGGTAGTTGTGACGCATCCCCATCCACTTTATGGCGGGGACATGAACAACAACGTGGTGGAATCGGTGGTCCGGGCCTATGTGGAAAACGGGTATACCACGCTGAGGTTCAATTTCAGGGGTGTGGGCGGGAGTGAAGGGGGATATGATAACGGGACCGGGGAACAGGAGGATGTCACGGCCGCGGTGGCATATCTGTGTGGATTGGGGAAGACGTCTATCGACCTTGCCGGTTATTCGTTTGGGGCCTGGGTCAATGCACAATGCATTGAAAGCCTGACCGATGTCAAGCGGATGATCATGGTTTCTCCGCCTGTCAACTTTATTGATTTTTCCTTTCTTGAATATAGCGAGAAGATCAGGCTGGTGATTGCCGGGTCCGAGGATGATATTGCTCCTCCGGCTATGATTAAAGAGATGGTCCCCAGGTGGAACCCTGAGGCAGAGTTTAGGATGATAAAGGGTGCCGATCATTTCTATTGGGGGAAGACAGGTGAGCTTGAAAGGATGATCGGGGATTTGATTTAATTAATCCCTTAAACCTTCCCGCAAGGCGGGATGTTCCCTGCTTTGCTATGCGGGTAAGTGCGAGATGTTTTTTCACCGCCCGCTTCGCTCAAGACGCTAAGGCCACAAAGGGGGTTTTTGTTGGTTTTGTCCAGATCCTGTAAGAAAGATGCAGGATATGGACAGAACCAAGCCCTGACGGGCGATTGCGGAATCAAAAGAAAACAATAAAGCATTGAACGGGGTAAACTTTAGGCACTTTAGCTCACTTATTCGAAGGGTAGGGGCCTTGAGTGAAGTTGGGCCGGAGAGGGAGATGGGTATGGATAAGATCGCTGTCTTGAAGAATCCGGTTCAGGAGTATGCGTGGGGATCCAGGACAGCCATACAGTCGCTTCTGGGTCTGCCGGTGCCGTCGGAAAGGCC
>JACNIU010000066.1:0-5327 GCA_014382905.1 Desulfobacterales bacterium | reverse complement strand
GGTATTCCCTTGGACGCGGCGGAGCGCAACTACAGAGACGCAAGCCACAAACCTGAAATCTTGTGCGCTCTGACGCCGTTTGAGGCCCTTAAAGGATTCCGCACACCTGAAGATATCTTAGACCTGTTTGATAAGATTTCGGCCGCGACCCTGTCAGATGAACTCAACCGGTTGAGAAAAGTGGCTGAAGGTTCAGGGTTGAAGCACTTTTTTTCCTCATTAGTGTCCATGGAGAAGGACCGCAGGATAGGGGTACTTGAAGCGGTGATACGAGGCGCCCGCCATTTCATTAACGAAGACCGGGCGTTTTACTGGATGGTTGAACTCAACCGGGAATACCCCGGAGACATCGGTGTCTTATCCCCCCTTCTTTTTAATTTAGTGGCGTTAGAACCGGGGGAGGCCATTTATATCCCGGCCGGCCAACTCCACGCCTATTTGAAAGGCGTAGGAATGGAACTGATGGCCAATTCCGACAATGTCTTGAGGGGGGGGCTGACGCCCAAACATGTGGACGTTCCGGAACTGCTTAAGATCGTGAATTTCAGTCCTCAACCTGTCAGAAGGGTGACGCTGTCTGCCGGCCTGTTGGGCGAGAAGATCTATCTAACGCCTGCGGAAGAGTTTCAGTTGTCGGTAATTCTTGTTGTCAAAGGGCACCCTTTTAAAAGCCCTGTGGATAGAAGTGTGGAGATCGTTATCTGCATGGAAGGAGAGGCCGATATCAAGGATCTGGAAAGCGGTCAGGTCCTGGCCCTGGGAAAAGGCAAGTCTCTAATTATCCCTTCCGCGGTCCGGCAGTATCAGATTGCGGGTGAGGCAACGCTCTACAAGGCGACAGTCGGGAGGACTTTATGAGATGATGCTACCAAAGGAAGGCAGGGCGCCTACTTCCCATCGGCCACAAAGGCAAAACCTCTTTCAATGGCCTTCTGATTGAGATCAAAAAACTTCTCTTTCCCTTTGAGGGAGGCCTGCATCCCTTTTATGGTCTCATCAAGAGAGAGCAGTCCTGTTTTGGCACAAACCGTTCCTATCATCACCATATTGCCCCCGCGCTCCGAGCCTGCCTCCTGTGCTAATTCCAAAGTCGGCACCGAGACTGTCTCAATGTCGGTACGGGAAGGCTTTTCATTAAAAAGAGAGGCGTTGAGGAAAACGGTCCCTCCTTCGACGACGGAGGCCTCGAACTTTGCAAGGGAGGGAAAGTTCATGGCGACCAGGATATCAGGATTGGACGCCACAGGTGAGGCGATCTTTTTGTCAGACAGGGTGACGGTACAGTTGGCCGTTCCCCCACGCATTTCAGCGCCGTAAGAAGGAAAATAAGTGACGTTGAGTCCTTTGTGCATGGCCCCGTGGCTCAGGACGTATCCCATCAGCAAAACACCCTGGCCGCCAAAACCTGAGAAAGTTGTTCGGGTAATCATTTTTTGTCCTCGTATCCGGTGGTATCCTTGATGACGCCTAAGGGGAAGGTCTTTACCATTTCCTCGTTCACCCACTCCCACGCAGCCTTGGGTGAAAGCTTCCAGTTGGTCGGGCAGGGGGACAGAAGTTCTACGACCGAAAAGCCCAGGTCATCCAACTGACACTGGTAGGCCTTCCTAATCGCCTTCTTGGCCTTGCGGATCTGCTTGACCGATGTCAGCGCACAGCGTTCAATATATACCACCCCATCGCTGACCGCTAACATGCGCGAGATGTCGATAGGCCCGCCGTGGAGACGTGCGTTGCGGCCACCGGGGGCAGTGGTGGCAGTCTGGCCAAGGAGCGTTGTGGGGGCCATCTGGCCGCCGGTCATCCCGTAAATGGCATTATTGATAAAGATGGCCGAGATCCTTTCGCCCCGGTTTCCCGCATGGATCGTCTCGGCGGTCCCAATGGCCGCCATGTCGCCGTCACCCTGATAGGTGAGGATGAACTTGTCCGGGTAAACCCGTTTAATACCGGTGGCAACGGCCAATGCCCTTCCGTGCGGGGCCTCGACCATGTCAAAATTAAAATAGTTGTAGGCCAATACCGCACAGCCCACGGGCGGCACGCCGATGGTCTCCTCCCTAAGGCCCATCTCATCCAGACACTCGGCAACCAGACGGTGTGCTATCGAATGACCGCATCCGGGACAGTAATGGGTGGGGTTCTTTTTCAGGGACTCCGGCCAGCCAAATACCTTTTTATATTCAATCTCCGTGCTCATACTTCAATCCTCCGGCCTACCTTTCCGTCGCCCGTCACGGTCGATCGGATGAACTCGGCCACTTCGGCCGGGGTGGGAATGATTCCTCCTGGCAGGCCGTGAAAATAGATTTCGGCTCTTTCGCCGACAGAAAGGATCACATCTTCTACCATCTGGCCAAGACACAATTCAAAGACCGCAATCTTGGGGACATTTTTCGATAATCCCCGCAGGGCGGGCAAAGGAAAGGGCCATAGGGTTATCGGTCTAAACAGACCGGCGAGGATCCCTTCGGCCTTGAGTTCTTCAATGGCGCTTTCAGCGATACGCGCTGCCGTGCCATAGGCCACTACAATGACTTCAGCGTCCTCGGTGTGCTTTGTCTCCCACCGCTGCTCATCGGCCGTTATGCGGTCATATTTTTCCTGCAGGTGCAGGTTGTGGTAATAGAGTTCACCTTGCTGCCCCAGGAGCATGGAGAATATGGCCCTTGGTTCCCTGCCTTTACAGCCGTTTAAAACCCAGTCTTTCTTGGGCAGGTCCTCGAGATCTATGAAGTCAGGGAAAACCACCGGTTCCATGACCTGTCCCATCAGGCCATCACCCAAAAGCATGACCGGGTTGCGGTACTTATCCGCCAGATCAAAGGCCACAAATGTCAGGTCCGCCAATTCCTGGCATCCTGCCGGAGCCAGTACAGGCGTTCGGTAGTCGCCATGGCCGCCACCCCGCGTGGCCTGAAAATAATCAGCCGCAGAGGGCGCGATATTCCCCAGGCCCGGCCCACCCCGCATCATGTTGATGATAACCGCAGGGAGTTCCATTCCCGCCATATAAGAGATCCCTTCCTGTTTTAGGGAGATCCCGGGGGACGAAGATGAGGTCATTGTCCTCCCTCCGGCAACCGAAGCCCCGAGGACCATATTGATGGACGCAATCTCACTCTCCCCCTGAATAAAGGTGCCGCCCACTTCCAGCATGCGGGCGGAAAGATACTCCGGAAGCTCATTCTGCGGTGTTATGGGGTAGCCGAAATAGTAACGGCATCCGGCTCGCACCGCTGCTTCTCCCACCGTGTGGGAACCGTTCATTAACATCTTTTCACTTGGCACGATACACCTCGATAGCGACATCGGGACAGACCGTGGCGCACTGGGCGCATCCGACACATCCCTTTTCGCCTTCAGAAACTTTCTCCTTGAACCGAGCCGGAGAGTAACCCTTCTTGTTGAGGGCGTCATCCACTTCGATTCTGTTGTTCGGACAGGTTTCCATGCAGATGTGGCACCCCTTGCATCGTTCCCTGTCGATAACAATTTTCCCTTTTCTTTTATTCTCAGCCATATTCTTTATTCCGTTTCCCTTGCAGATAAACCACAAAATTCCTCCATCAAGGGTCTCAGGACCTTCCTGAAGGAAGAGTTTGTGACCATCTTGCGCGCAATAAATTTGGTATAAGGATGAATGCACCCCTGCGCAAACGGGGTAGTTGAGAGTCACAAACACCATAAAACTTTAAAATATATTTTCCAGGCCCTGTTATGTCAAGTAATTTTTTTGAATTTTCTGAAATTATGATTTGTTACCCTGAGGGGAAGTTTCAGGACTTGCTGACCGGGCTCCTCTGGTGGGGCAGGAGGGAGGTTTTCGGCCTGACGATTGAGAATCCAAAATTTGAACGACGGTGTTTTTTCTTGACAGAACTGATCAGCTTTATATAGTACACTCATATCTTTATATGACCCTGAATTTTGAATTTAATCCTCTACGGTACAGGCAATGCAACTCACTCAAAAACAGATCGATTATTGTATGGAATGCGGGGTGTGTACGGGGAGCTGTCCTGTCAGCCGCGTCCTGCCCTCCTTTTCACCGCGGCAGATGATCAAGCGTGCCATGAAAGAGCCAAACGGCGATCTTACCCGGGCCCAGGAGATATGGGCATGCTTGAGCTGCGAGCGTTGCAGTTCCAGATGTCCTGTCGAGATCGATTTCCCCGAATTCATCCGCTCTTTCCGGCAGAAGGCCCGGGCGGCGGGGAGCCTCCCATTGGAAAGCCATCATGGGATCATGCAGTCTATAGTTGATCTACAGGCGGGAGAGATCAAACAGCAGCGCACGGCGTGGGCAGAGGAAACAGGCACTTTTGCAGAGAAAGGAGATTACTTCTACTTTGTCGGGTGTCTCCCCTACTTTGAAGTGATCTTCAACTATCTGGAGTTCTCACCGCTCCAGAGCGCACGGGGGGTGCTCACTATTCTGAACAGGATGGGGATTACCCCGGTTATCACCAATGAAGAAAGGTGCTGTGGGCATGACGCCTTGTGGAGCGGGAATGAGGAGGCTTTTCGAAGATTAGCGGGGCGCAACCTGGAGGTGATAAGGTCCTCCGGGGCCAAAACAGTGCTTTTCAGTTGTCCGGAGGGATACGCCACCTTCAAGGAGTATTACCCGAAATATTTTGGTGAACTCCCTTTTGAAATACAGCATATGACTGAGTTCCTGGCGCGGGAACTGCCCGGCGCCGGACTCTCATTCAAGCCCTCTTCAAACGGTGCCTTGACCTATCACGACCCGTGCCGGTTAGGCAGGGGGGCCGGGCTCTATGAACAGCCCCGGGATTTGTTGAGATTGATACCCGGAAGCCATCTGGTTGAGATGGGCCGTAACAGGGAAAACGCCCTGTGCTGTGGCACAAGTGCATGGATGGAATGTTCCAACTGTTCCAAGAACATGAGGATTGAGCGGCTTCAGGAGGCCCTGCAGACCGGGGCACACAGACTCATCACCGCCTGCCCAAAATGCCGGATTCACCTCCAATGCGCCCTGAGCAGCGCTGAGCTGGACCTGAGCGTGATAGACCTTTATGCTTATCTCTTGGAGAGATTGGAAGACAAGTAAAAACAAAAACCCCTGGTCCTGAGACCTTTGCAAAACGCCCCCTTTTGCTCACCGAGGCGTAGGCTCGCCTCTACGAGCCGGAGGCCCGATTTCTGCGTCAGGCTCAAATTTTAATCCTCGAAATACTCAATGTATTTCTGTGGTTAAAATATTCGCCTTCCCCTCCGGGGCGTAGGCCCCACGGGCCGGAGGCTTGAACTCGAACAAAATTGAGCATTTTTCAAAGGTCTCGTCCTATCTGGAACAG
>JACNIU010000085.1 GCA_014382905.1 Desulfobacterales bacterium | reverse complement strand
GAAAAATATCCTGAAAGGTTTCTTATCCTTGACCGTAGTCCGGATCCGAAATTTTGATAATACGAAAACCTGTGTTATCTGATCGCCCGCCATCTTCTCTCTCCTGCAATAAGCTGGTAACGCTTCCCATTGGGCCGTACCACAATCGGCTCAATCAATCCATCCCGTTGAACGCTTGCCGCAAGCCCTTCGAGTTTATCTTCTTCAAAATGTTGACGCCGTTGAAAAGGGGAAGGATCAATAGCCTGAAGTTCAATAATTGTCATTCGCCCATGGTTAGGGGATTCTTCCGGCATAGGGAGCACCTGTCAGGGAGGAAAAAAGTTGCAGTTTCACGTAATGTAGGGGCAACTATCGTATTGAAAAAGGATGGCCAACCTGATATCAAGACTGAAGCCAGATCTCAGTACGAACCTTATTATTAATGACAGAGATCGTCAAACAGTTGAGTGGTTGAGTTGTTGAGTTGGAAAAAGTCCCGCATGGGGGGATTAAATCAACATATCAAGCCTTCAGCCATCAAACAAAGCCTGGAATCGAAAAGGAATCTAAATTTTGGCAAAGAGAATCAACTACAATGAGGTCCTGAATCCCGCCCAGTTGGAGGCAGTCATGTTCGCTGACGGGCCTATCCTTGTCATAGCAGGGGCCGGGAGCGGTAAGACCAGGACCCTGATTTATCGGGTGGCGCGATTGGTGGAGTCCGGTGTTCCCCCTGAATCAATCCTCCTCCTGACCTTTACGAGGAAGGCTGCCCAGGAGATGCTGGATCGGGCCGCGAGCCTCTCTGATGCACGGTGCAGGTTCGTGTCCGGGGGCACATTTCATTCCCTTGCCTTCAAGGTTCTCAGAGAACATGCTGAGCTGTTGGGATACGCCAACTCATTTACCATATTGGACAGGTCTGACATGGAAGAGGTGCTCCATTCCCTCATCCCCGATCTTCAAATGTCCAAAACTGCCCCAAGATTTCCGAGACGTGGCACATTGGCCAATATCCTGAGCAAGGCCGCCAATCTACAGACGCCTGTGGGGGCGTTCATATTGGAGGAATACGGGCAGTTCGTTGAGGTGGCGCCCCAGATAGAACAGTTGGGAAAGCTCTACGCAGCGTACAAGAAAAACAATCAGTTAATGGATTATGACGATCTGATCATCTCCTTTCAGAGGCTATTACGGGAAAACAGAGATGTCCGGAGCGAGCTCGGTCAGCGATATGGTCATATTATGGTGGACGAATATCAGGACACAAATGCCATCCAGGCGGAAATCGTGAAATGGCTTGCCCATGGGCACCGTAATGTCATGGTGGTGGGAGACGACTCTCAGTCCATCTATTCATTCAGGGGGGCCAATTACCGGAACATGCTCGATTTCCCCTCTCTTTTTCCCGAGACAAAGATCATCAAGTTAGAGCAGAACTACCGCTCCACGCAACCTATCCTTGCCCTGACAAATGCCTTGATGGATCAGGCAGATGAGAAGTATACAAAATGCCTTTTTACAGAGCGCGGCGGCGGTGAAAAACCGAAAGTTGTTGATACAAGGACAGAACATGGACAGGCACTGCTGGTCTCCCGGTATCTGAAGGAGCAGTTGGCAGAGGGGCGATCCATCAATGATTTTGCCGTGCTGTTCCGGGCGGCATATCACTCCTTTGAATTGGAAGCAGAGCTGACCCGTCAGAGGATCCCGTATGTGAAATACGGCGGTTTCAAGTTCTTGGAATCAGCCCATATCAAAGATTTTCTGGCCCACATGAGGGTCGTTGTGAACAGAGATGAGGCGATAAGCTGGATCCGGATACTCAGGCTTGTGAAAAACGTGGGCCTGGGGAAAAGCCAGGCCATCATTCAATGGATGAAAAAGGAACATATTCCCCCCGGCCAGCTTGCGGCGTGGTCCGGCGTCGGCAAGCGGGAGGGCGGCCTGAAAAACCTGGGCGAGCTGTTGGGTCGTTTGATGTCCAAGGAGGTAAAACCAAGAAACGCCGTTGAACAGGTCATGGAGTATTACCTCCCCATTCTTAAGGAAAAATTTGATGACTACCCGAGGCGTCAAAAAGAGCTTGAGCAGTTGATGCCCATGGCCGAGCGCTACAAGAATCTGAGGGGGTTCTTGGACGATCTCGTCCTGGAGCCTCCGACCAGCTCTGCGGATGTGGGCCAGGTAGAAAAGGGGAAGACACTTACCCTCTCCACGGTTCATTCTGCAAAGGGGCTTGAATGGCCGGTGGTCTTTATCATCTGGGTCATGGAGGGGAGGTTCCCTGCCGCCATGGCATACAGCAACCCCCTGAATTTAGAAGAAGAGCGTCGTCTCATGTATGTGGCTGCCACCAGGGCCAAGGATCAGTTGATCATCTGTTATCCGGGCCAGGAGTTGGCGCCGGTGTGGTCCTCTTACCAGGGGGCCGGGAACGGTCTATCTGCCTTTATCTCTGCGCTTCCAGCCGACCTCTTTTCGCATGAATCAGGGTCGATTCCGGGGGTATTGGGCGGGAGAAGAGGTGTTTCAGGGGATTTGAGAGAAGCGGGCAAATCGCCTCTCTTTTCTCGGGGCGAAAAGGTCAAACATCCCGCATTCGGACCCGGTGTTGTTTCGAGGTTTGTGGCGGACAACAAGGTGGAGGTATTTTTTAAGAACGCCGGTCGGAAACTCCTTCATTTAGAATACACCACCTTGGAGAAGATCTGACGAGGAGCGTCCGATGTCCGAGGTCCGAGGTCCGAAGTCCAAGGTCAAATGATCGGTGGGCAGTGGGCAGGAGGCAGCGGGCGGTGGTGGGTGACAACCGAATGACGATTGAATGACAATGAATGACGGCCAAAGGCCAAATGACACATCCGGAATCATGAGAACCTACGAAAAAAAATATCAGACGTCGGTCAAGTACCTTTATGGTCTTCAGAAATACGGTATAAAGTTCGGGCTTTCCAAGACCGAGAACCTGCTGAAGGCGTTTGGAAATCCCCACAAAGGCCAGCGATATATACACATTGCCGGGACCAACGGCAAAGGGTCGGTGGCAGCCTTTATCGCTTCTATTCTGAAAGAAACAGGCCTCAAGGTGGGGTTGTATTCCTCTCCCCATCTGGTCCGGTTTACCGAACGGTTTAAGATAAACGGTGAGGAAATCGAACGGGATAAGGCCGCAGGTCTCATTGACGAGCTGCGGGGCGCCTTTTCACCCCAAGAACCCCCCACTTTTTTTGAGGCGACCACGGCCATGGCCCTCATCTATTTTGCCCGCGAAAAAGTCGACTTAACTGTTATGGAGGTGGGCATGGGGGGGCGTCTCGATGCGACCAATGTGATCGTTCCGATGGTTTCGGGGATTACCAATATATCGATGGAACATCAGGAATTCCTGGGAAACCGTCTCTTGGATATTGCCAGGGAGAAGGGGGGTATTATCAAGGAAGGAATTGATGTGGTCACCGCAGTTACCCAGGCTCCCGTTATAAATGCGTTGGAAACCATTGCCACAGAGAGAAGCGCTCTCCTGTGGCGGGTGGGGAAGGATATAAGATACCGGACTACGAAAACCGGTTTCCAGTACAGTGGTCCGGGGCTCAAGATCAAGGGGCTCAGCCTCGGTCTGACCGGAACGTATCAGGCCCGAAATGCCGCCCTCGCAATAGGTATTATAGAGAGGCTCCGAGAAAAGGAGATTGAGGTCTCTGATGCGGAAATTTGTAAGGGAGTGCAGGACACTGTCTGGCCCGGGAGGATGCAGATTGTGGGGACGAATCCAACGATTTTATTGGACGGGGCCCACAACCCCGGTGCATTAAGGGTGTTGGCCCGTTCCATCAGGGCGGGTTTCAGATACAGGCGACTGATCATAGTGATCGGGGTGATGGCGGACAAGGCGATCGACCAGATGATGCGGGCAATTGTTCCCTTAGCCGATCATGTGATCTGCACAAGACCCCTCTACTGGCGGGCAGCCGACCCCGATGTCCTGATGGCAAAGGCGGCCTTCTTTGGAAAACCCATGGAAAAAGTACCTTTACTGACCGATGCCCTGATCAGGGCCAAGAAGAGGGCCGACCCCCGGGACCTGATAGTCGTCTGCGGGTCTCTCTTCACAGTGGGCGAGGCCCTGACCTATTTTATCCCGGAACTCGAAAGACCGGACTGGTGAGGACAGAATCAAGTATCCAGTTTCTGGCACCTGAGGAGGATTAATACCATCAAACCTCGATACCCATTGAGATCAATCGCAATATTTGTGATTATCCTTTTAGTTGTGGTGTTCGGTTCCCACGCTTCCTTTGCGGGGGATCTACTGTCAAAGAAACGTTTGGCGGTAAGTGATGAAACTCCCTGGAGGATAACGGCCAAGAGCCTGACATACAACGAAAAGGAAGGCACCTACCTTGCGGAAGGGGATGTCGTCATTACAAAGTCCCGGCAGACCCTTTACACACAGCGCGCTATTTTCAGCGTTAAGACAGAGATCGCCAAGGTCTCCGGCGGCTTACGGTTAGAGACGGATGGTGATATTGTTACCGGTAAAGAGGGGGCTTTTAATCTCAACACCCAGACCGGAGAGATCGTGGATGCCTCTCTTTTCCTGAGCGCCAACCACTATTATATCCGTGGCAGTCACATGGAGAAGGTGGGGGAGGACACCTACGTGGTAAAGGAATTCACTTTGACCACCTGTGACGGGACCCATCCGGACTGGACCATTACAGGGTCTGAGGTGAACGTGACAATTGAAGGCTACGGGACCGTCAAAAACTCTGCATTCCGTGTCCGGGGATTACCCATCATTTATGTGCCCTACATGGTCTTCCCGGCCAAGACCAAGCGGCAGACAGGTCTGCTTCCCCCCAGGGTAGGCTACTCAACCCTCAACGGCGGCGAGGCGGAGATCCCCTTCTTCTGGGCCATTTCAGACCAGACTGACGCTACATTATATGCACGCTATATGAGCAGGCGCGGGTATATGCAGGGGGCGGAATTTCGTTACATGGCGGATGAAAATTCAAAGGGCGTTATCGAGTTCGATATCCTTTCAGACAAGGAAAAAACAAAGAATATGACAGACCATGACAAATTAGAGATCAGCCCGTTTGAGCGCACCAACAGTACGCGGTACTGGTTAAGGGGAAGGGCCGACCAGAACCTGCCGTTGAGTGTGGTCGCCCGTTTCGATGCGGATTATGTCAGCGATCAGGACTATCTGAGGGAATTCGATGAGAAGCTTTTCGGGTTTTCCGCAAGGACGGATTTAGCTGATGAATCGCGTCGTCCGTTTGACGAAAAACGTTCCCCCACAAGGAGATCCGCCCTCAGACTGAGTCGAGACGGCGAGTCATACAGCCTGCAGGGAATCGGAAGCTATTATCAGCCGGTTGGAGATCCTTCTGATAACAAGAAGATAGAGGAGCCTTTAGGGGGGCTCAGCTTTATTCTGCTCCCCGAGCAGCTTAAGAAATTGCCCATCTTTTTCAATCTTGAGTCAAACTACGATTATGTCTGGAGCGACCAGGCGGAAAAGGGGCACAGCCTCTCCATTTCTCCCCAGGTGAACTTCCCGTTCTGGCTCGGTCCCTATGTTGAATTCGAACCGTCGTTCACCTATACGTACAACGCCCTTTGGACCGATGACAATGAAGGGAATAAAGATCACCAGTATCAATCTGCCTATGAGGCTGGGGCCAGGCTTGCCACCAGCGCGGAGCGGGTCTATAATCTGGAATGGTTCAATGCAAAGAAGTTGAGGCACAAGATCTCCCCTGTCCTGACGTACCTATACAGGGGGTATCGGACGAACGGAGATGAGTCTCCCTGGTTTTCTCCGATTGGCAGGGGCGAATATCAGGTCCCATGGCTGGACCCCATGACCCAGAACAGCGAAGACAAGGATAGAAATCGGATCGCTGTTTCCCTTGAGAATTTCTTGGACGCCCGGTTTGAAGACAAGAAAGGGAGGGTCAGCTACCAGCAGTGGGCCACCTTTAAGCTATACCAGGGTTACGACCTTGATAATGCGAGAAACGATGGTGAAGACAGGCCTTTTACGCCGCTTACAGCAGAACTGATCGTCACCCCCTTTCCTTCCCTTGATCTGAGAGGGAGCGCAGGGTGGGATCACTACGAGCATACGTTTTCCCAGTCGACCCTCTCCGGAAGCCTTTCTGTTGACAGATCCGGAGGGAGGGCAGATACCTACGAGGTGAACTATCAGTACTATCAGAGCTCGGCTGATGGGCAGACAAACGTGAATTTCCGTGCCAATGTGAACTTTGTCCATGGTTTTTCGGTGGGGGGTTCCCTTCAAAGGGATATAGATGCAGGCCAGAATATCTCGACCGCCGGCTGGTTTGGATACCAGAGCCAGTGCTGGGGCCTCAAGTTGGGCGCGGCCAGGGAATACAGCGACACAAATATAATGGTTGTGATAAGACTCATCGGCCTGGGAGACACAGGGAGGTGGGAGTAAAGAAGTGACTAAAGTTTAAAGTGCCTAAAGTGGCTAAGGTCAAGGGCTTCAGTTTAATTGAAAAACAAAGGGGCTCCAGTCTTCATCACAGCATTTTGCCGAAACAAGCTTGTGTTTATTTAAAATTGCATCGCCGAAGGCGTACCACAACTTTAGGCACTTTTGTTCCTCCCGGCCAGCCGGTCCAGGACAAAAACCACTAAGAATCCTGCCACCATCAGAGCGAGGGCCGCGAAGACCTCACCATTCCATTGTGCCGGAACGATGTTTGCCTGAATAATCGGCACTGTTTTTCCCTGACTGTCGACCCAGCTTTCCAGCGTTTCCTTCCAGGGCCAGACCTTCCGTAATGAACCCAACATAAGCCCGGTCAAGAACGCGACCATCAGATCATGGTATTTACTCAGGAGCCACCCTAACAGGCGGGAGAATGCGGCAATCCCGACGCAGGCCCCTGCCGCCACAACAAAGAGGACCAGAAAATCCCTGTGGTTAACGGCTTCGAGGATATATTGATACTTGCCCATGAGGACCAGGATAAAAGAGCCGGATATCCCCGGCAGGATCATGGCGCAGATGGCGATTGCCCCTGAAAGGAAAAGAAACCAGAGGTCATTGGGGGTGGTCCCGGGCACAAGACCTACCAGGAAGTAGATCCCGATAAGGCCTCCCAGGAGAGAAAGCCACGTGAGGGGACGCCAAGCTTCTACACGCCGGCTGACCGTCACCACAGAGGCAAGAATCAGCCCTAAGAAAAAGGACCAGATGAGCACGGGCGTATTCTGGAGAAGCCAGGAGAGAAGACTGGCAAGCGTGAAGATGGCCGTGAGGATTCCGACGCCCACGGCCAGGAGGAATTTCCAGGAAATGCTCTCAAAGAAGGCCCGGCCTTTTAATGTTACCAGGAGCTTCAGACTTTTGAAATCGAACGACTTGATGGCATTGATCAACTCCTCGTAAATACCGAGGATAAAGGCCATAGTCCCCCCGGAAACACCTGGCACAACGTCCGCGGCCCCCATGCAGAAGCCTTTGGCAGTTAGAATCACATAAGCAAAAAAAGATCTCGAATTATTTTTCATGGGTAATCATCAGTTCTCAAACGAACACAATCGTGAGTATCCCTATGGCCCAACAGTAGGGGGCAAAATAGTAGAATTGGCCTTTTTTGACCATTTCCATAAGGAGCTTCAGGGTCATAAAACCAACCAGCGCCGACGACAAAAAGCCCAGGATCATAGGCACCACACCCACCCTGGCTATTGCCTCCACGTCCAATTGCAGGATAACGGCACCGATAATCGCCGGTATGGAGAGGAGGAAAGAGAAACGCCCTGCCAGTTCCCTGTTCAGACCAAAGATGAGGGCACACACAATGGTCGAACCCGAGCGGGAGATCCCGGGCATGATTGCCAGTCCCTGGGCCGTTCCTATGGCCAGGGCTATTAAGGGCCCCACCTCGGTCAATTTTCCGTGGGCCTTTGGGATAAACCTTGTTGAACCCACTATGATACCGGTTACCATAAGCATTACCCCCACGGTGGTCACCGATCCAAAGAGCCTTTCTAAAGGGTCTTCAAAAATAATCCCTATAACCGCCGTTGGGATGGACCCGATTACGACCATCAGAGCAAGGGATGCATGGGGTTTGAGTCTAAACCTGTGGTCTCCCTTTGATTTGACCATCTCCCATATCTCCCCTACCATCCTCTTGAGGTCGGATCGAAAGTAGATACATACGGCCAAAAGGGTCCCCAGGTGCAGGGATACATCCAACAGGAGTTCAGGCTCTTTGAATCCGAGCAGGTTCCTAAAGACCACAAGATGACCTGAACTGCTGATCGGCAGAAATTCGGTCAAGCCCTGTATAATGCCTAAGAGTATGGTTTCGATATTGGTCACGGGAAGCCCTTCTCAATTTTTGAATGAGCCCTAAGTACCAGATTATAACATTCATTCGCAAGTCAAACTTTAGGGCTCGCTTAAAAATAACCACACATTTTCGCATCCCATCTTCAGGTCATCTCCGGCCGCACCTCAATCACAAAATCCTCGAAATAGTACGATTATTCCTGTGGTTTTGCTCAATCGGCGCAGTTAAATCTGACCTAAATCTGGGCGCCAATTCTGGGAACTTATTTTTGCGCGAGCCCT
>JACNIU010000267.1:6536-8635 GCA_014382905.1 Desulfobacterales bacterium | reverse complement strand
CGTTTGGAAAGCGGCATTGTAGGGCGCGTGAAAAAGCTCATTCCCTGAAGTCCGCAATGATCTTTTATGGCACTGGTTCATCAAATGGACACTGATGCCCGACGTCGATTAATCTCATCATCTTTCATGAAAAGCTAAAAGTGATTCTGATGACGATGGGGTCAGATCTACGTTTAACTTATGTTGTTTTTTATAAGCGAACAGTTGAGGTTTGTTCCTCGTTCTCGAATTCCAGATTCTCAAAAATGACCAGCCATTTAACGCCAAAAGCGATCATTCATTTAGATATGGATGCTTTTTATCCATCAGTAGAAGTTCTGGATAATCCGGAATTGAAGGGAAAGCCGGTAATCGTTGGCGGTGGTAAGGAAAGGGGCGTGGTATCGTCTGCCTCATATGAAGCGAGAAAGTTTGGTGTCCATTCAGCTCAACCCATGGCAGAAGCCATGCGGCTATGCCCTCACGGGATATTTTTGCCTGGGAGAATGTCAAGGTACCAAGAAGTTTCAAGGCAGGTATTCGAGATCTTCCGTCGTTTCACTCCACTGGTTGAACCCCTTTCTATCGATGAGGCGTTTCTTGACGTCACTGGATCAGAACGTCTTTTTGGTTCACCAGTGGAGATCGCTAAAAAAATTAAAATAATGGTTGTTAAAGAAACCGGTTTAACAGTCTCAGCTGGCGTTGCCCCTTCTAAATTTATTGCAAAGATCTCCTCTGATATTGATAAGCCTGATGGACTGACAGTTGTGCCTTTAGATAGAGTCAGGGAGTTTATAGATCCGCTCCCTATCAAAAAGATGTGGGGCGTAGGTAAAGTAACACAAGAAGCATTAGCTCGCTTGAATATCCATACATTTAAAGATCTGAGCCGGATGCCTATTGATGTTTTAGAAAAAAATTTCGGTAAACACGGTATCAAAATGCATCAGCTATCCATGGGAATCGATGACAGGGATGTAATTACGGAACATGATGCAAAATCTATCGGCAATGAGCAGACTTTTCTTCAGGACATCATTGAGTTAGATATTGCTAAGAAAGAGCTGCTGTATCTTTCAAACAAGGTGGCTCGCAGGATGCGTAGGGAGGATGCAACAGGCAGAACCGTCACTCTAAAAGTAAAATACAACGATTTTGTTCAAATAACCCGGTCTGAAACACTCCCGAAGTCAACTGATGACGGTTCTGAGATATACTCAACCACATGCTCTCTTCTGGAAAAAACGCAAGCGGGGAAAAGACCGGTCAGACTTTTAGGGGTTTCTCTATCTCAACTCAGCTTTCTTGGCTCAGAGGATCAGCTTTGGCTTTTTCAACACGATGAATCAGCTCAAAAAAGAAAGGAATTGAACAAAGCCCTTGATTCACTAACTGAAAAACACGGTGATAAAAGCATCCGCCCGGGCACGCTTTATAGATGAATAAAATGAGGGCACTATGGAGTTTCCAATCCAGGAAAAAACCTACGTGGAAATTCCCTTCATAAAACAGTTGAAGGGAATGGGGTGGGATCACATCGAGGGCGATATCGGCGTTCCCTATTTCAGCGAGTGGGAGAGTTTCCAGGATGTACTGCTGGTAGGTCGCCTGAAGAGCGCTCTTAAAAGAATCAACCCGGACAACCGGGGCAGGCCGTGGACGACGAAGGGGCGGGACGTCCTTCAGTAATTCAATAAAGTTTTGAATAACCTTATATGGATGAAGCGATACGGGGTTAAGTTTTAAGTTGTTGATCGAAAGGGACTGGGCCAAGTATCATAATCCCAAGGACCTATCTATATCCATTGCTCTCGAGGCGGTTTTCCGTTGACAAACATCAAGTTGTAGAATAAATTCGAATACATATGAATATGAAAGGAGGCGATCAGTCGATGCCCAGGACAGTCACATTGAGGCTGAAGGACAGCGTATATGAGGCTTTTTTAGAAGCCGCCCAGTCAGAAAACAGGCCCCTGTCGAATCTCATCGAGACGGCCGCCTTCGCCAAGATACAAGAACAGCAGTTTGCGGACGATTTGGAGATGGCCGAAATCATGGCCAACCAGGATCTGATAAAAAGGATCAAAAAGGGCTCAAAGGATGCCAAGGCCATGAAA
>JACNIU010000267.1:0-6171 GCA_014382905.1 Desulfobacterales bacterium | reverse complement strand
TATCCCTGTTCGTGTATGAGCCGAGGGTCAAACCTGAGCCTTTCACTAACGTACGGAGAATTCAAAATTAGGAGGGAATATTGTTTTTGGGTCCTCTTAATATTCAAACATGGGCCATGGAGCAGACTCTAAATCTATCGGCACGTAAGGTTCATGGCGTTGCGGCTCAAAAACCATGGGATTAAGTGGTTGAAGCCGACTTTGAGATTGCTTCGCCGCTGAAGCTCCTCGCAATGACAGAGAAAGAGAATCTTACATAATGTCAAGAGACTGAATAGTTGCATGATACAACAATGGTGTCTTGTCATTATCCTGACAGCGTGGGCTTAAATTCGAGATCGGGAATGAATGAGAAATCCAAAAACGGAGTAAACGAGCAGGTTTTTCATTGGGACCTGCGAGCCCTGCGGCTGCCCAGGTTGGTCGAGGCTGATCCGCGAGGACGGCATATTCCCTGCACCTTGACCACCCGCACCAAGCCTCTGTGGCAGGGGAGTGAAACGGAGGTACCGGCGTGTACCCTCAGCCCCGAGCTGGTGGAGGCCCTGCGTAACGCCCACAGGGCAGGCCAGGTGGTGCGTGGTTTGGAGAGCGCGGCGCGAAGGCTCGCGAACGAGGATCGGGGGCTGGGTCTTGTGGATCGACATAGCGGTGTGCCCCGCGGGGTGCGCGTCTCGCGCCTGCTGGTGATGGCCGATGACGGCGCCGAACGCTTCTATCGTCAGATGGAGACATTGCTGCGCCAGCACGGTCCCCGGTTGCTGGCATTGCGTCTTGATGTGGATGCAGAGGCGTTCGGTGCGTTGATTTTCGGCCCGGGCCGTCGCGTCCGGCTCCTGATGCTGGATCACAAAGAGGCTGTCAGCGCCTTTCTCCTGGCCCTGCCGAGCCCTCTGAGTAAAATAGGCTGAGAGGGGAACCTGTTTTTCACTTCACCTTAGATCACTTTCATCCAGGAGGATGCAAATGGGAAAATCAAGGGATACCAAGAAACCTACCAAAAAGAAGGCAACCAAAACGCTCAAGGAAAAGAAACAGGCAAAGCGGGAAAAAAGCAGACAAAATAAGGAATGAGGATTCTCTTCGGATGAAAAAACTTAAAGGTTTTCAGAGAAAATACCTGCGGGGTCTTGCCCACAGCCTGAAGCCGATTGTCTTGATCGGCCAGAAGGGCCTTACGGCCGAAGTCCTGTCGTCTGCAGAAAAGGCCTTTGAAAGACATGAACTCATTAAGGTGAAGTTTAACGATTTTAAAGAAAAAGAGGAGAAGACGGAGATCTCTGGCCGCATCGAAAAAGAAACAGGCGCGGAGAACGCAGGCATGATCGGACATACGGTGATCTTCTACCGGCAGCAGGAGGACCCGGAAAAACGTAAGATCTCATTGCCTGAAAGAGATGGTTAAGAGATCTACTCTTGTGGAACGTGCGCAAATGTGGGGTAGAAGAAATATTGGGGACCTTGGGGACGTCCTTCAGTAATTCAATAAAATTTTGAATAACCTCAAATGTATGAAGGGATACGGGGCAAAAAGGGGCCGCGACCTTTCAATCTATTCTGGAGCTTCGAAAAGAAGTCGAACGTTCGACCTTATCCCTGGGTAAAAGGGCTGAAAATGCGCGTCTGTTGCTGAACCATCTCTATCGGCATCCGCTCATAACGGCCAACGAGATTGCTGCGCTTCTCGACGTGACCCATCAGACCGCCAGCTCCCTGATCCGAGATTTCGAAGAGCTTCATATACTGAAAAAATGGAAGAAAATAGGACGAAGCCAGTTATATGTTTTTGGCCGTTATCTTGCCTTGTTTTTGGATTGAACATCATAAGAAACGGGCACAACTTTACATCAGTCAACTTTCATGTAAAGTTAAGGGCCTTTTCTTTACATTATGAACTGAAAATGTAGGAATGTTCGAAAGAGAAGGGGCTGCCCTGGACATTGTAGATCTATAAAATCGAATTTGAAGAGAGATAGGAATGGGAGCGACAAGAGCGAAATGGAGGGTGTATGAGTGAATACCAGTATTACGAATTCCGGGCCATTGATCAGCCTTTGGACGAAAAGGCGATTCAGGCCCTGAGAGAATTATCCTCGAGGGCGCAGATTACCCCTACCAGTTTTGTTAACGAGTATAACTGGGGCGATTTTAAGGGCAGCCCCATGAAACTGATGGAGAAATACTTCGACGCATTTCTCTATGTGGCCAACTGGGGAACACACGAATTTATGTTAAAGGTTCCACTTAAACTGATCAACTTTGATTTGGTAAAGGAGTATTGTTATGGCGAAAACGTTACCGCTTATAAAAAGGGAGAAAACCTGATTTTTGAATTTATCTCAGAAACTGACGACCATGAATGGGAGGAGGGCGAAGACTGGCTTTCTTCCTTGATTACATTACGTTCAGATATTCTTCACGGGGATTACCGATGTCTTTATCTTGGGTGGCTCTTTTGCGCTCAGATGGGTGATTTTGAAGATGACGGGTTTGAGCCATCGGTAGGAGCGGGAAAAGGCCGTCATCCGCGAAAAATATCTGAATGAATTGGCCAAACGCGGGGACCAGGTCTGGAAACAAGTTGATGAATTTATTAAAACCAAACAGCAAGCCGATTATGATGAAGCGGTGAGGCTTCTCGTAGATCTACGTGATATCGACAAAAGAAACGGCAACGAGACGGCATTCAAACGGAAACTGGAAGATATTCGCCAAAAACACCGGCGGAAGCCGAGTTTTGTGAGACGGCTAAGCGAAGCGGGCTTGGGTTGACAAGCACGGAATTCTGAAAGGGTCGGCTTTCTGGAGATGCATCCGCCACCCATCATCTTCGAGGAGGTGTAATAGCCCCCACCCGAGATGAAGCCAGGATTGCTCGAAACAGAACATGCACTATGAGGGTCCTATATATCGTCCACCGAGCGAAGCGGACAGCCTTCTTGTTCAGGCAACTGTCGGTTGCCCCCACAATAAGTGTGCCTTCTGCATGGTCTACAAGAAAGGTCCGCCATTCAGGGTACGTCCCGTCGATGAAATTAAGAGAGACCTTGACGAGGCACGGGGGGAATACGGGCCAGGCATCCGAACGATCTTTTTCCCGGCGGGCAATACCATCGCCATGCCCACGGACGATCTGGCCGCCATCTGCGCCTATGCACATGACATCTTCCCACATCTTGAAAGAGTCACTGTCTACGGGTCATCAACCTATATCCACAGGAAAGGCCTGGCTGGCCTTATAAAGCTGAAGAACGCTGGCTTAGGGCGCATTCATGTGGGCCTTGAGAGCGGTGACGACCGGGTCCTTCAGAGCATTAAAAAGGGAACCGACTCGCAGGAGCAGATTGAGGCTGGTCTTTGGGTTCTGAAATCAGGAATCGAACTGAGTGAATATATCATGATCGGGATCGGCGGAAAGGAAAGGACCCATGAACACGCCATGAATACTGCACTGGCATTGAACGTCATCCATCCTCATTTCATCAGACTGCGCACCTTTCTCCCAAAGGCCAACACGCTTCTGCTTCACCAGATCCGAAAAGGCCGCTTCCAGGCCCTCTCGCCCCACGAAGCGCTCAGAGAAACAAGGGAGATCATACGAAACCTGGAGATAAACTCCCAGGTGGCCAGCGACCATTACACCAATTATGTGGATATCCGCGGCAGGATGCCCGAGGACCGGGACAGTATGCTTTCAACCATTGAAGATGCGCTTCAAATGGAGGAAGAGATGTTCAGGCCTGTATATGTGGGGACCCAGTGATGAGATGGTTCGGGTTTGGTCACAGACAAGAGGTTCTCCTACAAGCTTAAGCAGAAGATGAAGAATATTTTTGCGCAATGAATGAGCTATAAGCCAATGAATCGATTGCCATGGTAAACAAGTCAAAACATATTCTCAAAACAGTATTTGGTTATGATGAGTTCAGATCGCTTCAGGCGGATATCATCGAAAACGTTTTGAAGAAGCATGACACCCTTGTCATCATGCCCACGGGCGGCGGGAAGTCGTTGTGCTACCAGATACCCGGGCTTATTTTTCCGGGACTCACCATTGTTGTCTCTCCTCTGATTTCACTGATGAAGGATCAGGTGGAACAATTGACTCAAATGGGGGTTTCAGCCGCATTCCTGAACAGCTCGTTGAGCATTGAGGAATACCGGCGTAATGTAAAGGCAGTGAAAGCGGGGGCGATTAAACTGCTCTATATGGCGCCGGAGGCCCTGTTGAGGGCCAACATGCTGACCCTGCTCTCCTCATTAGAGGTGGACTGCCTTACCATTGATGAGGCTCACTGTATTTCTGAGTGGGGGCACGATTTCCGTCCTGAATACCGGCAGATTGCTGAGGTCAGAGGTCGTTTCCCGGATGCGGTGTGTATGGCGCTGACGGCCACTGCAACACCGAGGGTGCGGGAAGACATCAAGACCAGCCTGGGGTTCAGGGCCTCAGACGAATTTGTCGCCAGCTTTAATAGAGAGAACCTTTTTATCCGGGTGGTCCCCAAGCATGATCCGTTTGTGCAGGCAGTTGAATTTATCGAGGGGTTTCCAGAACAATCGGGGATTATCTACTGCTTCTCCCGCCGGCAGGTGGATGACCTTTATCAGGCTCTTGAAAACAGGGGGTATTCGGTGAGGCCCTATCACGCGGGCATGTCTGACAGGGACCGGAACAGGAACCAGGAACTCTTCATCAGAGATGATGTGCAGATTATGGTGGCAACCATCGCCTTTGGCATGGGGATTGACAAGCCCAATGTGCGTTTTGTGGTCCACTACGATATGCCCAAGAATATGGAGAGCTATTACCAGGAGATCGGCAGGGCAGGGCGGGACGGCCTCCCGGCTCACTGCCTGCTGCTGTTCAGCTACGGGGATATCCAGAAGGTCAAGCACTTCATAGATATGAAAGAGGGACATGAGCAGCGGGTGGCCAACATCCATCTGAACGCATTTTTAGGGTTCATAGAAACAGAAGACTGTCGCCGCATTCCCCTCTTGAACTATTTCGGGGAGGCATATTCCAAAAAGGAGTGTGGTACGTGCGACAACTGCCTGACCGAAGAAAAGGACTTGAATGATGTTACCATTGCCGCACAGAAATTCCTGTCCTGTGTAAAGCGGACCGGAGAGCGATTTGGAGCCGGACATATCATTGATGTCTTGCGCGGATCAAAGGCAAAAAAGGTGCTTAAGTTCGGGCATCAGGATCTTTCGACCTATGGGATCGGGGAGGAATTCTCGAAAAAGCAGTGGTTTCATCTCTCAAGGCAGTTTATCCAGAAAAGGCTGATGGTCCAGGACATGGAGTTCGGGGGCCTGAGCCTGACAGACAAGGCATGGAAGGTCCTCAGTGGCGAGGAAGAAGTGCTGGGGAGGTTGGAAGAGGAGAGGATTGATAGACACACGGAAAGAGAAGCTGAAAAGGATTATGACCGGGATCTGTTTGAAATCCTGCGAAAGGAGCGGAAGCGCTTGGCTGACAGGGCAGGGGTTCCCCCCTATGTCATTTTCTCAGATAGAAGCCTGATGGAAATGGCGACCTTTTTTCCGCAGAGCGATGTGAGCCTGATGGATATTCACGGGGTCGGCGCGGTCAAGCAGGAAAAATACGGCCCTCTCTTTCTGGATATGATCCGGGAATACTGCAGAACTCATCAGATCGAAGAACACCCCAAGGGAATCCGGAAAAAGCCGACGGAGGTTTCTCCGTCAATCGGGAAGAGGCGACATGTGGTCGTGGGGGAACTCTTCAATTCCGGCCAGACGGTCAGCAACATTATGGAAAAATTCAACATCAAGCGGGATACGGTCCTGAATCATCTGTTCAACTATTTCCAGGAGAGAAACGGTATTATCGAATCAAATGAATTTCTTTCCCTTTCGACCGTCTCCCCGGAACAAAAGGAATTCATTTTGGAGAGGTTTGAGGAGTTTGGAATTGAGCGTTTGGGGCCTGTTTTTGATGCGCTTGACGGGAAGGTGGATTATGAAGAGCTCAAAATTCTTCGGCTCCATCATGTCAGTAGAAAGGGATTTTCAGGAACCGTTGCTGAGAGCATTTCTCTCCATCAGCCGCTTACCAAGGAGCGTGCTTATGATATTCAGGGTGAAAAAATTGCCTTTGTCAAAAATGGCGAGAAGGACTCGTCGGAGAACAGAAAGGGG
>JACNIU010000175.1 GCA_014382905.1 Desulfobacterales bacterium | reverse complement strand
GTTTTGCCTAAAAAAAGTCAATCTTTTCTCTTGATTTTCTCTTGGTGCTCTTATTCCCACTTCAAATCCCATATCTTTTACCATGCGTTTTTTCCAGGGCCGAAAAATACAAAACCCCGCTCTCCCTCTGTTTAGAGCAACGGGGTTTGTGGATGCACACGAGCTATCTTTCATCCTCTTTTCGCTGTTTTTGGATTTAAAGAAGAGGGTATGAACAGCAAAATTGCCTAATTTCCCTTACAAGAAAAGCACAGCGGAAGTCAATCAAAATCGGATGCTGGATGCTTGTTAGGGCTTACCGGTTTCGCGGTTGGTAACCGGAAGGGTGTATCGGGCGTGACGGGCTTTCTCTTGAAAAGGAATCCAGGAATAACCGACGATATCTACGGTAACTTTAGCTGAAAGTAAGTGAGAAATAGGGCAAAAGGGAAGCAAGGTTGTTTGCCATCCTGAAATCTTTTTGAATTTCGTTGAAAAAACTGAAAATCTTGGGTACAAGAGTCAGGAAGGCATGGCGCCTCATGCAGGATGAGGGAGTCGTCATTTGGTGCTGATTTATTGACGGGGAGGTGATCATGATAAACGCTATTGTTGCCGGCGCTGCCGGCCGGATGGGAAAACGGATTGTTCATATGATCCACCAGAACCCCGGAACATCGCTAACAGGAGCATTTGAGGCCCCAGGGCACTCGAGCGTTGGCGAAGATGCGGGTGTGGTGGCCGGTGTGGGGGATTTGGGCGTGAAGATCAGCGATAGTCTGGAGGCGGTGATTGAAAAGGGAGATGTGGTAATCGATTTTACTGCGCCCCAGGCCACCCTCCGGAATATGAAGATCGTTGCTGCACAGGGTCGGGCCGCAATGGTGATCGGCACCACCGGGATCAAGGGCGAGATGTTGGAAGCGGCTGAGGTCCTTGCCAGGGGTATGAGGTGCGTTATGGCCCCCAACATGAGCGTGGGGGTGAATGTGATGTTCAAGATTGCCGGGGAGATGGCCCGGATCTTAGGGGCCGATTATGACATGGAAATCCTGGAGGTTCATCACAGGCTCAAAAAGGATGCCCCGAGCGGGACCGCGATGCGGCTCGCCCAGATACTGGCGGATGCCACTGATAGAGATCTCGAAAAGGTGGGAGTATATGAGCGGAAAGGGATGATAGGTGAGAGGACAGATGAGGAGATCGGCATCCAGGTATGGCGGGCCGGTGATATTACCGGTGAGCACACGGTGATGTTTGGAGGGATCGGTGAGAGACTGGAATTGATACACAGGGCACATAACCGGGACAATTTTGCCAGGGGTGCCGTGAGGGCCGCCCTGTGGGTGATGAAACAGCCGGAGGGGCTGTATGACATGCAGGATGTTTTAGGGCTTAAGTGAAGAGTTTGAAGTGCCTAAAGTGCCTAAAATGAGCTAAAGTGACTAAAGTATCTGAAGTTGCGATACGGCAGAAAGGATACTATGAAATTGTTTGAGTATGCAGAGCGATTGAGACAACTTCCACCCTATCTCTTTAAAGAGATCGATCGAAAAAAGGCCGAGGTCATGGCCAGGGGTGTTGATATTATCGATCTGGGTGTGGGCGATCCTGACCTTTCCACCCCAGAGCATATCATCGGGGAAATGAAAAGGGCAGTGGAAGCACCCGCGAACCACAGATATCCCTCCTATTCGGGGATGAACGATTTCAAGGAGGCGGTTGCCGGGTGGTATCAGGAGAGGTTCGGCGTTGATCTGGATCCGGATAGGGAGGTTGTGTCTCTTATCGGGAGCAAAGAGGGGCTTGCGCATCTTCCTCTGGCCTTTATTAATCCCGGCGATGTCGCCCTGGTGCCCACTCCGGCTTACCCGGTGTACAATATTGCCACCCTCTTTGCGGGCGGGGAATCCTTTTTCATGCCGCTATTGAGCGAAAACAATTATCTGCCGGACTTAAAGACGATCCCCGAACAGATTGCAGAGAGAGCAAAGATCATGTTCATCAACTATCCCAATAATCCCACTGCCGCTGTCGCTGACCTCGATTTCTTTGCCCGGGTAGTGGAGTTTGCGGCGAAACATCGTATCGTGGTGTGTCATGATGCGGCCTACACCGAGATGGCCTTCGATGGCTATCGCCCTTGCAGTTTCCTGGAGGCCGAAGGTGCCAGAGAGGTGGGAATGGAGTTTCACTCTCTTTCCAAGACGTATAACATGACCGGGTGGCGGATCGGTTTTGCGGTGGGAAACGAAAAAGGGATAGAGGGCCTCGGCGCCATAAAAAGCAATATCGATTCCGGTGTTTTTCAGGCGGTCCAGAAGGCAGGTATAGCGGCGATCAGGGGGGACCAGTCCTGCGTAAGGGATATGGTGCAGGTTTATGCGGCCCGCAGGGACATAATGGTCCGCGGTCTCAGGGTTGCGGGTTTCGAGGTGGAGTCACCCAGGGCGACCTTTTATATGTGGGTGAAAGTCCCTGAAGGTTACACGTCAACCCGGCTGGCTACCCGGCTGTTGGAGGACGCAGGTGTGGTGGTGACCCCGGGCAATGGTTTCGGAGAGCCTGGGGAGGGTTATTTCCGTATTGCCCTGACACAGAACAGGAAAAGACTCTCTGAGGCATTAGAGAGGATAAAAGAAATAAAGTTTTAGATGACGGAACTGCCTTCAACAGAGATGGAGACAGCTTATATCGGGATGGGTTCAAATCTCGGCGATAAACTGATGAATTGCCGTAAGGCTATTGGCTTGATTGATAATATAGATTGTTGTAAGGTGAAGACACAGTCCCGATTTTACAGGACAGAACCAGTGGGCGTGGTCTCACAGGACTGGTATGTGAACGGGGTGATTCGTATTGAAACAGGGCTGTCCGCCCACGAATTGCTCAGCTTTCTTTTGTCTGTCGAGACCGGAATGGGGAGAGTGAGAAGGCGGAAATGGGAAACGCGCGTTATTGATCTGGATATCCTCCTCTATGGAAATCGGGTAATGAGTGAGAAAAATTTGACGGTCCCTCACCCGCTCATGCATGAAAGAAGGTTTGTTCTTATACCAATGGTTGAATTGGATCCTGATTTGGTTCATCCAGTCCTGGGAAGGACCATGGCCGAACTCCTTGATAGTCTCTTAGAGGAAGGGCAGGGGATTATTCCGCTAAGGGAGGGCAGATGCGGTTCCTGATTCTCATTGCCCTTGCCTTTCTCCTGTATCATGTGATCCGGAAGTACCTGCGGCTGGGGCAGAAGAGTGTGCAGAGTGCAGATGGCGGACCTGTTGACGAGATGGTTCAGGACCCTTCCTGTCTGACCTATATTCCACGAAGAGGGGCACAGAGAAAGGTCATAGGCGGCAAGGAGTTCTTTTTCTGCAGTAATGATTGCGCAGAAAAGTTTGAAAAGGAGAGGAGAAGGTAACACTGAGAATTGAATATTGAAGATTGAAAATTGAACATTGGCGAGGGGTGGGCTTGCCTTTTTCATGAGCAAGCAATTGAAAAAGCCGGGCAAGGAGGCTGCTTAAGCAGCTTTTGGCTTGTAAGGGACCAAATTCCAAAATCGAAACGGGGGTAATATGAAATTTTTCATTGACACGGCAAGCATAGAAGAGATTAAGCGGGCCAAGGAGTTGGGCATGGTGGATGGTGTTACCACCAATCCCAGCCTGGTGGCCAAAGAGGGGAGGGAGTTCAAAGGACTCATAAAGGAAATCGCTGGCATCGTTGACGGCCCGGTAAGCGCAGAGGTGGTGAGCCTGGATGCGGAGGGGATGGTGCGTGAGGCGAGGGAACTGGCCGCAATGGCTGAGAACATGGTGATAAAGATACCGTTGGTGGAAGAAGGTCTGAAGGCCGTCAGGGTTTTGACAGAGGAAGGAATAAAGACGAATGTGACCCTCTGCTTTTCGCCTGTCCAGGCTTTGCTGGCCGCCAAGGCAGGAGCGGCGTATATCAGCCCGTTTGTGGGAAGATTAGACGATATCAGTCATGTGGGAATGGATTTGGTGGAACAGATCTTAACTATATATGAGAATTACGCCTTTGATACAGAGGTGATTGTTGCAAGCATTCGCAATCCGATCCATGTACTGGATGCGGCCCTCATGGGCGCGGACGTTGCAACGATCCCATTTAAAGTTATCCAACAGTTGATTAAACATCCTTTGACAGATATCGGTCTCAGCAACTTCCTTTCAGACTGGAAAAAGTTAGGTCAAAAGTAACACTTTGGCAGCGTTTTGCAAAGGTCTCTTCAAAGCGGAATGCAATTGTTCTACATCTTTCAACTCATCGGTTTGAGGCGAAGCTTCAGAAGGCTATGCTGTGGCATTGCCTCAGCCCTGGTACTCTCACTATCTGTAACCCCTTTCGCCCGGGCGGAGATCTATCGTTATATAGACAAGAATGGGGTATGGCACTTTACCAACATAAAGACCGATAGCCGATATCGTATCTTTATAAGCAGCGCCCGGAAGACGCCCACAGAATATATTGAGGAATACGGTGACATCATAAGGCAGGCATCGATACGGTTCGGAGTCGATCCTCGCTTTATAAGGGCGATCATTAAGGCAGAATCGGCCTTCGATCACACGGCGGTTTCTCGTGAAGGAGCACAGGGGCTGATGCAGTTGATGCCCGGTACAGCCGATGATATGGCTGTAAAAAACACATTTGATCCAGAAGAAAACATCTTTGGCGGTACACGATACTTCAGTCTTCTCCTGAAGCGATTCAAGAACGATAAAATCCTGGCGCTGGCAGCTTACAATGCGGGGCCGGAGACGGTGGAATCATATAATGGGATGCCTCCTTTTCCCGAAACCAAAGCCTTTGTGAAGAGGGTCCTGGATTATTATGAAACATACAATTCAAGGGCCAAATGAATCCTATATTCACTCTCCTGTTGGACGCTTATCTTACCCGCGCTCCTGACCATCCGTTTGCCAGAACCTTCAAGAAAACAGCAAGGATGACACTGCTCGCGACCGTGCTCGCAGGGTGTTTTTCCCTGCAACCATTTATTTCAGACGCGAAACAGCTTCCCTGTCTGGCCAACATTAAATCTCAAGATGCACTCTTGGTGGCGGGCGCTGACGGGAGGATTCTCTACAAAAAAAACGAAACAAAAAACCACGTTCCAGCCTCAACACTAAAGGTGTTAACCGCCCTCGCAGCGCTCAATCACTTTGGCCCGTCCTACAGGTTCCGGACGGAATTTTACACAGATACCTTTCATAACCTCAAGGTGAAGGCGTATGGCGATCCTCTGCTGATATCGGAAGTCTTACGTGAAGTTGCAGACGTCCTGTCAAAGAAAATCCAAGGATTTCAAAACCTCATATTAGATAATACCTATTTTGACGCGCAAATAGAAATCCCGGGGTGTGGCGAGTCAACCAACCCGTATGATGCGCCTGTGGGGGCGTTTTGCGCAAACTTCAACACGGTTTTTTTCCGGCGAGATGCAAAAGGGAGGATTATCTCTTCAGAGAGACAAACGCCTGTGGTTCCCTTTGCGAGGGAGCGGATTCGATCATTGGGTCTGAAGAGCGGACGTTATGCCTTTTTACGCGATTCTCAGGATGCAGCCCGTTATGCAGGAGAACTGCTTTTGTACTTCTTAAGAAAAAAGGGGGTGAAAACCCAGGGTGATATTCGTTTTGGTGCGGTCGTTCCCGGCGACATGTTGATCTATACCTACGAATCTACCTTTGCATTGGAAACAGTCCTTGAAAAAATGTTGAAATCATCAAGTAACTTCATTGCCAACCAAATCCTTATTTCCTTGGGGGCATCCGTAAGCGGCCCGCCAGGGACTTTGGCCAAAGGAGTGGACGCCGTTACGGATTTTGCGAGGAACGATCTCCACTTGGAGGGTGTCAAAATTGTGGAAGGATCAGGGATCTCGAGACAAAACCGCCTTTCAGCTCTTCACATGCTCACCATATTGGAACGGTTCAAACCCTACAGGCATCTCCTCAAGAGGGAGAATAACGTAAGTTATAAGACCGGTTCTCTCGAGGGAGTCAGGACCAGAGTTGGATACGTGGAAGATGATCTTCGAGGTCTTTACTATTTTGTCATATTTTTAAACCAAAACCATTCTAAAATGGATGGCACGATGAATTGCATCAAGAAGGCGGTCGCCCGTTAGGGTTGAGAAGAAGGCCCTCAGTGGATACAACTATTTCGTGAAGAGGGCCTCAAGCGCTTTTCTCGCATCCTCTTCCCTGTTGGATTTCTGCTGGGATGAACCCCTCAGGACAAAATGGTCGCAAAAGTTGGAGCGCTCCTTGTCTACAATCCTCTCTGCCATAACCTCCTTGCAATCATTATAGGCATGATGATCATAGAACTTGCACTGCCTGCAACATCTAAGGTCCCTGGAACACTGTGGGCATACATCACTCTTCATCAACTTCGTATCAATGTTGAGTTTGTATCCGCAAAAGGCACATTGCATTGTTTTTTCCTCCATTTATAGATTCTTACACGTTTGATCTAAGAGATAATCTCTCACAATTAATAACAAAACCGTTTTTGGATAGACTCTTGAATAAAGATTTATATAAAGTTTTGACAAATAAGCCCTCTGAAACTAATATTTCAATATGAACTCAAATAATACTGCACTCTTCACTTTTCTGGACCATACCGCTGATCTGGGGATCACGGTGACAGGCTCAAGCCTCAGGGACCTGTTCGAAAAGGCCGCCCAATCAATGATGCAGATAATGATCAAGGGGACGCCGGGCGGAAAAACTACCCCTCTTCATCTTTCGGTCAGCGGAAAAGACCACGCTGATCTTATGGTACGCTGGTTGGGGGAAATCCTTTATCTCTTCGAAGGTGAAAGCAAGGTTGTCTGTTGCACCGAAATCGATTCCGTCACGAAATCTCATCTAAAGGCTACACTCCAGATTGCTCCCTTCAACCCCAAAAAGCACGAGGTCTTGGCCGAAATCAAGGCAGTCACTTATCATCAGATCGAGGTGATCCGCAGAAGAGGTCACTGGCAAGCAAGAATAATTTTTGACTTGTAGAGGTATTGGGTATCTCATCATGAGCATAAAATTAGAAAAAGTGGATGAGCACCGGTGGTTGATTCCGCAAACCGGCGCCATGCGTGTCCCCGGGCTTATTTTTGCGAACAGTGAACTGATGAAATCGATCCGGGAGGATCAGAGCCTCACCCAGGTGGCCAATGTGGCAACATTGCCCGGTATCGTCGGGCATTCATTGGCCATGCCTGATATTCACTGGGGCTACGGGTTTCCAATAGGTGGCGTTGCAGCGTTCGACCTCAATGAAGGCATTGTTTCTCCCGGCGGGGTCGGCTACGATATTAATTGCGGGTGCAGGCTCATGACGACCCTGCTCCGAGCTGACGAAATTCGGCCTTTTATTAAAGAGATGACGTCTGCCTTGTTCAGGGATATCCCGAGCGGGGTAGGCTCGACCGGACCTATTCATCTGTCAAAATCAAAAGAAAGCGAGGTAGCTGTCAAAGGGGCTGCCTGGGCCGTCAAAATGGGTTTTGGCGTTGCCGGGGACTTAGACAGGACCGAAGACCGTGGCACCATGGAAGGGGCCGATCCATCCGTCCTTAGCGAAAGAGCCATCAAAAGGGGCCGAGACCAGTTAGGAACACTCGGGTCGGGAAACCACTTCCTCGAAATTCAGGTTGTGGATCAAATCTACGACACTGAAAAGGCCGCATCCTACAACCTCTTTGAAGGCCAGGTCACTATTTTTATCCATTCCGGCTCCAGGGGGTTCGGGCATCAGATATGCGATGACTTCCTGAAGGAGATGACCAAAGGCCCCCCCGGCGGCCAGAAATCATTTCCCCTTCCTGACAGGCAGTTAGCCTGTGCCTTTCTGAAATCGGATGTGGCCCGGCGCTACCTGGCAGCGATGGCCTGTGCGGCCAATTATGCCTGGGCCAACCGCCAGATCCTGATGCACTGCACCATGGAAAGCCTCTTGAAAACGCTTTCAATAAGCCCCAAGGAATTAGGCTTGAACCTCCTGTATGACGTGTGCCACAACATCGCCAAAAAAGAGGAACACTTGGTACACGGTAAGCCAGTTATGCTCTGTGTGCATCGAAAAGGGGCCACCCGCGCCCTGCCACCCAGGCACCCCCTCCTCCCCGAAATCTATCGCACTGCCGGTCAACCGGTCCTGATACCCGGCGACATGGGCACCCACTCCTATGTGTTGGCCGGGGCCGAAGGGGCAATGCGGCAGAGTTTTGGCTCCAGTTGCCATGGCGCAGGCCGTCTCTTGAGCCGAACTCAGGCTGTAAAAAGGGCAAAGGGCCGCGCAATACACCGTGAGTTAGAGGATAGAGGCGTTTTTGTTCAATCCAGAGGCAAACGAACGCTTCAGGAAGAAATGCCAGAGGCCTATAAGGACATATCCCAGGTCGTTGACGTCGTCCATGGAGCCAACCTGGCCCAGAAGGTGGCCAGGCTGAGACCCTTGGGTGTAATTAAGGGGTGAACACATTTTTCAAAGGTCTCATACGTATGGCGCAAAATCCATTTTGGACGCAATACATATTTTAACAGTATCATTTCTTCAAGGTCAAGCAGAAATTACCTGATACCAGTTTAGGCGGAAATTTGTTTCTTGTCAGCAAAAACGGGCGTGAAGAAGCGTCCGGCTATTTTTTAGGAAAATTGGAACCTATAGGAGGAATTCATGCCATTTGAGCGCGTAAACGGAACAAATATCTACTATGAATG
>JACNIU010000121.1 GCA_014382905.1 Desulfobacterales bacterium | reverse complement strand
CCTTATGACTATAGAAAAATGAAAACAAACGCCCGGACTGCCCCGGGCCCCAAAATGATAAGAGACACTAAAATTCTTACAAGCTGTTTACCAATAGTATCTTAGTGCCGGGTACGCCTGCAACCCAAATATTGACTTTGATCCTGTGGGAGGGGCATCCATACCCCGACAGTCGAGGCTGAAAGTTTCTCTCACAGGTGAAGCTTAAAAGCATCGGCCATGATTTTCTTCTTTTTCAGGTGAGCTGACAAAAACTTGATTTTTCCGGGGAGGAGTGTAGGGAAAATCCGATTGTGTGTCAAGGATGAAATGGCCACAACATATGTGATGTCAGATTGGATTGTGGTAGTGAAATGTTGCTTTTTTGCCCTCTTTTTCGACTGTGGAATACCTAAACCATCTGCCTGATTTTCCAGGCAAAAAGTGAAAGCTACATATCCCAGCCTTGACAAGATGCAGATGATATGAGACAGAATGATAATGTAAGAATTGTACTAAACGAATATGACATTATTTTCATGTTAAAAGATTAATAAAAACAGGATGACTCCCATAATTTTTTTGAGGAAAAAAAGCAATTTGTGGGGAATCCCAAAACTGAAGAGGTAAGTCATATGACAGAGCAGGGTGAGTATCAAGAAATTCAACTGGATGTTCAGGGAATGACCTGAATGAGTTGAGAACGGAAGGTTATGCAAGCCCTGGAGGGGCTTCCTGGAGTAAAGACCGCCACTGTCAGCCATCCTGAAAAAAAGGCGGTAGTCCAATATGATCCGGCATTGGTGGCGGTAGGACAGATGTGTCGGGCATTGCTAAAATCGGGATATGTTGCCGGTCAAAAGGAAACCAATAGAACCACTAATGCTGATAGTCCTGAGGAATCACACGAAATAGGGGATTCTCAAATAGACGATCTCATTTGCTTCTGTTTTGAATATACAAGAGGTGATATTGGACAGGATCTTACCCAGAACGGTCGCTCTCTGATTATGGAAAAGATCGTGGCAGAAAAGAAGTCAGGAGGGTGTGATTGCGCTAACAAGAACCCAAAAGGAAGGTGATGTCTGGCCGATGTCCGCCAGGTGGTGGATGGGATAAACAAAGAAGTCAGAATGGGAATTTCCATTTAGGAAAACAAGTGATGACGCAGAATCGGAAGGTAAAAGACTTTTCGCCTTGTACGAAAGTTTGCAAACCAAACTGGAAGGGTTACTGCATTGGCCGCTTTCGTCACATTTTAGAAATCACCCACTGGGGAACAATGAGCGATCTGGAACGTAGCCGTATCATGGCTGAACTTCCAAAGCGAAAAAAGGTTTGCCAATAAAATGATTCCTCTCTTTGGGTGAAAACCCTTCATGGATGGCATCGCACACGAGGTAGTTATGAAAATTGAAGTGTTAGGAACCGGTTGTACCACCTGTGATACCGTGGAAGCGATTGTCAAGGAAGCTGTGGCAATGAGTGGCGTTGACGCCCAAGTTATCAAAGTATCCAACAGGATGGAAATCGCAAGGGCCGGGGTGCTGATGACTCCTGCCGTAGTCGTGGACGGTCAGGTCAAACTCGTGGGCAAGCTACCCGAAATTGAAGAGGTCGTGGAGTGGATCAGGGAGATGAAAGAATAAGCCCGACCTTGTGCACTTTTAAGACCTGGTCGGACCATTGCTTTTATGATTCGGTTCACTTAACTGGTGGTTTAGATCATATGCACTTTGAAGGATTTAAAACCTTTTCCGAGCAAACGACCATGGGTTTTCAGCGTCTTATCGGTGTGATTATCGGCCATATTTAGACTGTTAATCCAAGAGTGAAGGATTCCTGCTATGTTCCTGGAATTTCTCGGAGGCGAAAAACCGATGACTGGAAAACCAAATCTTCAATGAAATTCAGCCACTTCGAGGTTGCGGTTCAAGAAAACATGAATTGATAACTTTTAACCAATGTTCAAGGTTTTAGTAAGAATCATGGACTCTGGTGCTAAAAACAATGCCCTTCAAGACATGATCTAAACCAAGAAGGGGAGGACTAATGGGATTAGAAAAGGCTCATACATAGTGTCCAAGACACAAAGGGGTATGGGTTCACTGGGCACGACAACAAAAGGGCGGAGTTCTTCGGGAGCCCCTGATCCCTGCCTCATTTAGCTTTGTCTCAGTTAGGGTTATAGCAAACTTTAATAGGCACTTACAGGAGGGTTTTATGAGGCAGTATGAATATGAAATCACAAAACATGCGAACGAGGATTTCACTCATCTTGTCTATTTCTGCAATGCTGAAGGGGCATGCAGTATCGATCAGGTCCCTGAAAATCAAATAAACATGCTCACAGACATTCTCAACAGAAGGGGCGCCGAGGGATGGGAGATTGTACAAACTCTTTTTGGGAGGGACGGCATTGTTATTTTCTGGAAAAGAGAAATAGAACAGTAAAAGGAGTGATGACGAAATTGGTTATTCTGTTGCTGTTTATCATTGCAGCGGCGTTGACTGGTTCTGGTTAATGAAGACCGGAAATAAATCTGAAAATGAGAATCCCGTTTATGTACGCCCTGAACGCGGTGAACATCACTGCAATTGTTATCTTGAAGAAAAGGATAAGTGAGAGGTGAAAAGGGAAGCTTATGAACGGTGAAGTTCAAAACATGACAACAGATGAAGTAAAGGACTATCGGTTGTTTTCCACTATGTTACGAACATGGAACGATTCGGAGACTGGTTTCCTGGCGTACTATCTATTGAATCATTAAATGTTTTAAAACACGGTCAAGTAGGCAAAGAATACTTATTAGAGAAGCTGGTGCGCAAGGGTGAGGCCATCCACAAGGGCAAGTTCAAGAGCCTGAAACTGAACGAGCACGAATGGGTGAAGGTGAGGCACGAGAACTTCGTGCATATCAAACGCCCCATCCTGGTGAAGGACCACCGCGCTGTGATCGGTCATCCGCCGGATAAAGTGCTGGAACTGCTGTGAAGGTTCCTGGCACAGGCCGCCTTGTTGGAACGAAACGACGAGATATCATGGAATACAGGATCGAGAAGGACACGATGGGCGAGGTGAAGGTGCCCGCCGACAAGTACTGGGGCGCGCAGACCGAGCGCAGCCGCAACAACTTCCGCATCGGCCCGCCGGCCAGCATGCCGCGCGAGATCATCCACGCCTTCGCCTACCTGAAGAAGGCCGCCGCCCTCACCAACCACGACCTCGGCGTGCTGCCGAAGGAGAAGGCAAACCTGATAGCGCGGGTGTGCGACGAGATCCTCGAGGGCAAGCTGGACGATCAGTTCCCACTAGTGATCTGGCAGACCGGCAGTGGCACCCAGAGCAATATGAATGTCAATGAGGTGGTCGCCTACCGCGCCCATGTGCTCAACGTTGGAAGCCTCACCGACGAGAAGAAGGTTCTGAACCCGAACGACGACGTCAACAAGAGCCAGAGCAGTAACGACACCTTCCCAACCGCCATGCACATCGCGGCCTACAAACTCGCCGTGGAGGTGACGCTGCCGGGGGTGAAGAAGCTGCGCGATACGATCGCGAAGAAGGCCGAGATCTTCAAGGACGTGGTGAAGACTGGCCGCACCCACTTCATGGACGCCACGCCGCTCACCCTGGGCCAGGAGTTCAGCGGGTACGTGCAACAGCTGGACAACGGTATGCGGGCGATGAACAACGCATTGGAGATGGTGCGTGAACTGGCGATAGGTGGCACCGCTGTGGGTACCGGCCTGAACACCCCCAAGGGTTACGCGGAGGCAGTGGCGAAGAAGATCGCGGAGCTGACCGGGCTGCCGTTTGTCACCGCTCCGAACAAGTTCGAGGCGCTTGCCGCCCACGATGCCATGGTGGAACTGAGCGGTGCCCTCCGTCGCCTGGCCGTGAGCCTGATGAAGATCGGCAACGACATCCGCATGCTCAGCAGCGGCCCGCGCAGCGGTATCGGCGAGATCATCATCCCCGACAACGAGCCCGGTTCGAGCATCATGCCCGGCAAGGTGAACCCCACGCAGCCGGAGGCGCTCACCATGGTGGCTGCCCAGGTGATGGGCAATGACGTGGCCGTGGCCATTGGTGGCAGCAACGGCCACTTCGAGCTCAACGTGTTCAAGCCGCTGATAGCCGCCAACGTGTTGCAGAGCGCACGCCTGATCGGCGATGCCTGCGTGAGCTTCAACGACAAGTGCGCCGAGGGCATCGAGCCCAACTGGCCCGTGATCAAGCGTCACCTGGAGAACTCGCTGATGCTGGTTACCAGCCTCAGCACGCACATCGGCTACTACAAAGCCGCCGAGATCGCCAAGAAGGCGCACAAGGAGGGCTCCACGCTGAAGGAGGCCGCCATCGCGCTGGGCCACGTGAGCGCCGAGGATTTCGACCAATGGGTCGATCCGTCGAAGATGGTAGGCGAAGGGTAGACCATCCTTCATGGGATCAATGCTAATGCCAGGAAGATTTCAATCTCAAGATCAAATGATGGAGAGATGAAAGTTGCTGCCGAATATCGGAAGCTGGATTTTCCAAATCCCGGTTCAGAAATCGGTGAGAAGGTAATCGAAGCCTTTAGGGGAATTACATATCTGGAAGGAGATAAAGGAAAACACCTTTGGCGATAGGTGTCCGTGACGGGAGCATTGAAATGAACGTTAAGTCGAAAATGGAGGAGAATGGAGAATCAGTAACTTTGAAATTTCCGGAATAATATCTTAAGAAAGGGAAACGAGGAATAGAAACTTTTTTAGGCCATTTAAACGAAAGGAGGACAAGATCATGATCGACAGGGAAGAATTGTGTGAAAAGATAAAGTCAATCCATCCCGAGATAGGCGAATGCGGTATAGATGTCGATGTAGATTGGGATGAAGCAAAAAAGGCGTGGATTGTGGATTTAAAAAAGGACAACCACGAGCTAAAGACCCACTTGGAACCCGAAGATGCAGATGGATGTATGGGGGGGAAACAGTGCGTCTCTCTCGGGCTTCAGATTGCTCAACTGAAGGCCAACATAGAAGCATAGAAAGGTGGCCGCAATCCAGGAAAAACAAGAAACACCTCTAAATTAGGAGATCAAGCTCATTCCGCATCTCGGAACTTCCGAAGTGAAGGTGTCTTTATTGTGGGACGACTGAAGTACTGTGAGCTTATCATCGAGGAATTGGACTTGATAGAAGTTAGTTTTCTGGAAACAGAGAATTAAGGAATAGGAGGAATGGCTATGGAAGATAAGATCAAGTGGGAAACCGAGATGGCTGCGGCCCTCGACAAGGCTCGCACTGAAAATAAGAATATATTGCTTGATTTTTTTAACCCCGGGTGAATCGGTTGTCAACAGATGGATGCAGTTACGTATCCTGATGATAGAATAGTTAGTTTCATCGATGAAAACATGATACCTTTTCGTCTTAAATATGGTGTTGAACCTTTGACTACTGATTTCAATGTCAAATGGACTCCTACCATTATAACTCTTGACTCTGAAGGAGTAGAACATCATCGAACAGTTGGTTTTTTTGCACCAGAGGAATTGATTCCTTCAATGCTATTGGGGATAGCCAAGGTATGTTTTGACACGAATAGATTTGATGACGCACTGATGAATTTAGACAAACTCCTGAAAGGTTATCCAGAGAGTGACTCCGCGCCCGAGGCAATTTATCTGAGGGGGGTAAGTCTTTACAAAAATACTGATGACCCTAAGCCACTCAAGGAAGCTTATGAAAAACTGCGGGATAAATATCCCGCCAGCGAGTGGGCTAAGCGAGCTTATCCATACCGGCTTTTATAGGCGCAAATCATTCATCGAGATGATTAAAATTTGGGCGGCTAAAAGCTTGAAGAATCTCGAATATGCCTTATGGGACATGCCTATTTTAAGAGTGGTCAAAAGAGATAAAAATCATGGAAGAAAAGCAGATGGACAAGCCGGAAAAGCAAAACAAAGAAAAAATGAAAAAAGTTGAAGAGCAACTTTCCCCTTGCACCACAGCACCAAATGCAGAGCATGCTAGGGCGCATGATGAAGGCGAACCTTGTAATGATGGCAGAGCAGGAGTTACAGACAAAGAGTAAAAGGTGGGGGAAAGCATAGAAAATATCACAGAGAGGGGATTTGTAGCTTAAGCCTACTGGTGCTAAGATTGCATCAATCAGATACGGCATCCCCGGCCACATTTTCCAATATTGTAAGGCAAACCTCTGGTTTTTGACATGTAAGAGAACTCCAGATATTCTCGGTATATACACTATGATTGATATTCAATTTTGGTTCGATAACACATCATATTGCATGTTATCCAAAAAACTATTAGCGTTAATTCTCAAGAAAGAACGATAGAATTACTTGTTCGGGGACAAGAAAAAAAGGAGGAACAAACATGCAAGCACGCGCTCCGCTCATGATAGAGCATCGCCTGATCGAACGGATGCTCTTGCTTATCAAGGATGCCCTAGTTCAAATCGAATCGATACGCAAGGTTGATCCTGAGTTTGTGGATACAGCGGTTGATTTCATTCGCACGTACGCCGATCGGACGCACCACGGCAAAGAAGAGGACATCCTCTTCCGAGACTTGAGCAAGCGCCCTTTGTCTGCCGAAGATCAGCGCGTCATGAAGGAATTGCTCGAAGAACACGTCTTTGGGCGTCAGACGACCAAAGCGATTCTTGAAGCCAACACGCGTTATCGGAACGGAGATGAATCCGCCTTGGCGAACATTCTCAGTAAGCTTCGTACCCTTGTCGAGTTCTACCCCAAGCACATCGAGAAAGAAGACAAAGTCTTCTTCCCTGCATCTAGGGGCTACTTCACAAATGAAGAGGATCAGGCAATGCTTGCGGAGTTTTGGGAATTTGACCGGAAGATGATTCACGAGAAATACAAGTCAGTGGTCGAAGAAACAGAATCACGACGATGATTCCCAAACCAACAGGTTCAGACTACGCTTTACTGCGGGTCTGACCTGTGCCGTTAGATTTCATATATCTCCAACGTATCTTAGGCTCGGTTTCAATGGCATAACGCCCTACAGGCTCGTTCATATGGGAACACAGAAGGCGTGAAGTTGCTCCATTCATGCATAAAGACAACATTGGGTGATCCGTGGGCCATCAATATGATGGCTTTTTTTGTACCGGCTCTTGTTTTCTGAGCTGTTGGTATTAACTTCGACGAACAGAGGAAGAAAGGATGAGACGATTGAGAGTTCTGGCGATGATTATTTTGATCCCTTTTTGGGCAGGTCTCGCAGGTTGTGGTGGTGGAGGAGCCGAGGTTAAATCCCACACAACGACCACCACGGTGGGGCAGGAACTGATGGATCTTGAATCGGCATACAAAAAGAGGGTGATTACGAAAGAAGAATATGAAAGTGCTAAGGAGAAAATATTAGAAAGGAAGTAGAATTTTCTGTTTGAAACAGGTTAACGCAGGCGGCCCCTTTGTTGGCGTCAAGGGGTTTTCCTGTGTGTCATGAAAAAGGGACGCTTTGGAAGTAAACTTATCTAAGACAGGAGAGAACAACATGCACAAAAAAATCTTTTTAATCGTCAATATTCTTTGTCTGGCAGTATTTTTTAGTTTTGCCAGTGCCCAGGAGTATACCATCGGGGACTATAATTTTACCTGGCGTGTCGCTAAGGCGGGTGACGTAAGAATGAACGTCCAAAAGAATCCGAAAGGTGTTTCCATCGGCTTGAGCAGTCCTGGAGGAGGGCTCGCACGCCTGACCATGACGCCTTTACAGGCCATGGCGGTCGGTGATGTCCTGGAGAAAACCGGGGGGTATTACGATGAACAGATGAAAAAAATGGACCCAAACATGGAAAAAATGGTTTCTGCAGGAGACCACACGGTCTATTTTTCTTCATCGCGGGGGAAGAATTTTAAGGTTAGCGTCAGAAAATCGGCTGCAGGCGCGGCGGTTTTGATGAGCAAAGACCAGGCAATCAAGATGGGAAAATACCTGGGGGATGCGGAAAAAATGGCTGCCTTAGTTAATGACCGTATCAAGCCATAGATAAAGACCGGATGGGGTTTCACATTCTGAGGATACTTTCAGGCCTGTCGGATCAATCTGCCCCCTTGATTCGTGGTAGGCTACTCTGAAAGTATTGCGTGTGCGACCCTCTTAATTAGCCTCTGCGGGGCCATTGCTTAATGGTTCTGGGTGGGTGTGGGTCTACTGAACCCTGCATTAACCCGCCGACTATTCAATATTAATGTTAGCTACCTAACACCAATTTTTATTGTCAACACAGTCCAAATGGAGAAAGGTTATGAGCGTGAAAAACCCGACTATTACAGTGTACACATTTGCGGTATTTGCGCTACTCGCGACCTCGTTATTCCTGCCAGCGGTTTCTGCCGCAGAGCCAACACCAGACTACAACAACAAGATCCCAGAAAGCTAAGCGCTTCCAGCCGACGCTTTATAGCGCGGCTGAAGTGGAGCGTTCAGTTTACATATCTCCAACGTATCGGTAAACTCAACCTCTCAAAATAGCTTGTGATATCTATTTTTCTGAGCGGTGACGCTCAAAGATAATTATCCAATGCTTAACCTCGTCTGTGTGCGGTACGATTCCAGTTTTCCTGAAATGAGATCATGAAAGTCTTGATCCTGAGAGTTTTTAAGGGGCTTCAGGCCGAAGTCCTCGATAATGAGGAGGTCAACGACTGATAATTTTGCGAACTGTCTGTTATGAAGATTGCGGTATTTTGCTGACGGAGATTGTCGGTGCATTGGCATA
>JACNIU010000282.1:5829-8762 GCA_014382905.1 Desulfobacterales bacterium | reverse complement strand
TTTCCCAAAGGACGTAAATACGTGGATCGTTTCATAGGAACGGCAGCGAGGCCTTGGAGTTCGTTGCTGGACAGCCCCAGAAAAAGGTATTTATTTAAACGGACATCGTCTCTGCCTGCCCGGAATCTGTATTGAACGTCAAGGGGGCGTTCTATACGCTCTGGACTACTTTTGTTACGTCCTTTGGGAAAGAGACCCTCATGGCCCAACGCTTTATTTCAAACGGCTAAAATGTTACGCAAAATGAGGTTTTATGAAGGAAACCATGAATACGGGAATCGAAAGTGAGGTTGACCGGGTCCATATCCTTGTCGTAGATGACGAAAAGGAGCTCAGGGATCTGATGCAGGAAGGCGTGGAGCGGTCCGGCTACGAATGTTCTGTTGCCTCCGACGGATTAGAGGCGCTAAAGATTTTACAGAAGAAAAGTGCCGATGTGGTCATTGCTGATATTATGATGCCATAAGGAGAGAAATATGCCCAATATCGTAGTGGTCGGAACCCAGTGGGGTGACGAAGGAAAGGGGAAAGTAGTAGACCTTCTGACAGCCAGGTCGGATCTGGTCGTGAGATTTCAAGGTGGAAACAATGCAGGACATACCCTCGTAGTAGATGGGAAGCAGTTCATCTTTCATATCATCCCTTCAGGGATACTTTATGAAGATAAGAAATGCCTCATCGGAAACGGTCTCGTGGTTGATCCGGGCGTCCTCCTGGACGAGATTGCGAAACTGAAAGCGGCGGGGATATCGGTAGGTCCGGAAAGGCTTTCCCTAAGCGATAAGGCCCATATCATCATGCCGTACCACAAAGCCATCGATCTGGCCAGGGAAGCCGCCAAGGGAAAGGCCAAACTGGGGACAACAGGACGGGGCATCGGCCCCTGCTATGAAGATAAGGTGGCAAGGATCGGGGTGAGAGCTGTAGATCTTACCGACCCTGAAGTATTGGAAGAGAAGGTCAGGATAAATCTGAAAGAAAAAAACTTCTTTCTGGAGAAGTTTTTGGGCGCTGAACCTTTAGATGCCCAGCCCATGTTAGACAGTTATCTTGCTATGGGGGAGAAGTTAGGCCCATTTATCACTGACGTCTCCGTGGAATTAGACGAGGCCCTGAAAAATCAAAAAAACATCCTCTTTGAAGGCGCCCAGGGCACTCACTTGGATATCGATCATGGCACCTTCCCTTATGTTACATCTTCTAACCCGGTGGCAGGTTCCGCGTGCGCGGGGGCAGGGATCGGACCGAAACAGCTTCATCATGTGGTGGGGATTGTCAAGGCCTACACAACGCGGGTCGGGGCGGGACCCTTCGTAACAGAACTTGAAGATGAAACCGGCGACTATATCCAGGAGCGGGGAAAGGAGTTTGGCGCGACAACGGGGAGACGACGGCGCTGCGGGTGGCTGGACCTGGTCGTGGTAGGGGATTCGGTGCGACTCAATGGCTTAGACAGCCTTGCCATTACGAAACTGGATATCCTCACCGGGCTCAAAAGCCTGAAGATCTGTGTGGGATATGAGATCGATGGGAAGAAGGTCCGTCAAAGACCGACGAGTCTCAAGAGGATGGCCGCCGCTATCCCCGTTTACGAGGAGATGCCCGGCTGGCAGGATGATATCTCGGGAGCCAAAGAGATAGGTCAGTTACCCGAGGCGGCCAGGGCCTATATAAACGCCATCGAGACGATTACGGGGGTTCCCGTCTCTATTGTCTCGGTTGGTCCGGGACGAAATGAAACCATCATCGTCAAATACCCGTCATAGACCCCATGGGATTGGCGATTGACGATTGAAAAACAGAAAAGGAAACAGGTATGTAACCGCACAGGGTGAAAACTTCGGGGCATAAGGGAGGATACAGATATGGCAGATGCAGAAGGGATTTTGGAGGCAAGAGATATGAGCGAAATGCCGTCCCGGGCAGAGTGTAAGAAAAGGAAATGGATCAAAGGTTCTGATAACCTGGGCTGGGGCATGAAAAACAGGCTCTCCCGCCTGATTCGACCGGACGGTCACTGCCAGTTCCTCCCCATTGACCATGGCTATTTCCAGGGACCCACGCGGTGCCTTGAAAGGCCGGGAGAGACCATCAGGGATCTGATCCCTTATGCGGACGGCCTGTTCGTGACCCGAGGCGTTCTCAGGGCCGCCATTGATCCCCTGATAAAGACCCCTATTATCCTTCGGGTCTCAGGAGGCACCAGCGTGGTGGGTGAAGATCTGGCCAATGAGATCATCACGACGTCTGTTGAAGAGATGATCCGGTTGAACGTGGCTGCGGTGGGTGTCTCTATCTTTGTGGGGAGCGACTATGAAAGGGAAACATTAGAGAATCTCAGCCTGTTAGTGGATGAATGCGAGGACTACGGCATTCCGGTCATGGCAGTGACCGCTGTCGGCAAAGAGCTGGAAAAGAGGACCGCCCGCTATCTGGCCCTCTCCTGCCGTATCGCGGCGGAATTGGGAGCAAAAATCGTCAAGACCTATTATTGCGACGAAGGGTTTGAAAAGGTGACGGATGGGTGTCCGGTGCCGGTGGTCATTGCGGGCGGTCCCAAATGCGAGACAGAGTTGGAGGTCTTTGAATTTGTCTATGACGGGATGCAGAAGGGGGCGATCGGCATCAACTTGGGGAGAAATGTCTGGCAGAGCCCGCATCCGGTCCCCGTTATGAAGGCGTTGAATGCCGTTATCCATGACGGCGCCACTCCCCGGCAGGCCCTCGACCTCTTTGAGACAACCCGGTCTGAATAGTATAAGGTCCAAGGTCCAAAGTCCAAGGTCCAAAGTCGGAAGAACAGTGATCAGTGGTTAGTGGTCAAAAACCCATTGCCTAATGACAATCGAATGACAGCGAAGCGAATGACAACTGAATGACGGTCCCTGGCCAAATGTCCAACCCCAACCCGTAACCCATAGCCCGTAATGTGA
>JACNIU010000282.1:0-5427 GCA_014382905.1 Desulfobacterales bacterium | reverse complement strand
GGTTTGCTGAATATATCAGGGTGCCTGCCATCAACGTGGACCGGGGCGTTTTTCACATCCCTGAGGGCGTCACCTTTGAGGAGGCATCCTTCATGGAACCTCTGGCCTGCGTGTTGAGGGGCCAGAAGAACGCACGGTTGAGGCCGGGGCAAACGGTGCTGGTATTGGGGAGCGGGATATCCGGGTTGCTCCACGTGGGGCTGGCCCGTGCCCTGGGCGCGGGTCTCGTGGTGGCGGCGGACACCATCCCCTTCAGGCTGAAAAAAGCGGGGGAGATGGGGGCGGACCTTACCCTCCATGTGGATGATGAGATCCTTACCTCCCTCCGCCGGGCCAATGAAGGTCGCCTGGCCGATTTGGTGATTATCTGTTTCGATGGATTCATTCCATTGGCACTCAGGGCGGTGGAAAAGGGGGGAACCGTTCTCTTCTTTGCCGGTGCCGCTGAGGGCGCAACCGTTCCCGCCACCATAAATGACCTTTTCTGGAGAACAGAAATAAGCCTTACCAGTACGTATGCGGGCGCTCCGGTTGATTGCATGACAGCCCTCAAACTGATAAAAGATGGGGGAGTCCCTGTTTTGAAAACCGTGACCCACAGATTGACAATGGCAGAGGCGCCCACCGGATTCCAGACCGTCTGTTCGCCTGCCGAGCATGAGTGCGTAAAGGTAATTGTTGCACCACAGAAGTAGTTACCTAAATCGGATCTCAGGGCTCACTCAAAAATAAGTTCGCAGAATTGACGCTCAGATTTAGGTCAGATTTAAAAATGTTATTTTTGAGTGAGCCCTCATCCCCGGGGAGGCATCAAGATGAAACATAGTGAATTTGACTGGCAAACCAAAGACGGTCTGAGACTTTATGCTCAGGGCTGGCACCCGGGTTCCGAACCAAGGGCCCTGGTCTGTCTGGTTCACGGGCTGGGGGAACACAGTGGCCGCTACCAGCACGTGGCCGCCCGTCTCAACAGGGCCGGATACGTCCTCTTGGCCTTTGACCAGCGAGGGCACGGAAAATCCGAAGGGGAGCGCGGTTACGCGCCAGGCTTCGATGTTTTGACAGAGGATATCGCACATTTTGTGGAAAAGAGTACCGGCCGTTATCCGAAAAGTCCCTGCTTTCTCTATGGTCACAGCCTGGGCGGAAGCCTCGTCATTGAGTATGCCTTGCGCAGGCGACCTCAATTAGCCGGTGTGATTGCTACGGCCCCGGCCCTCCGCACGGCGTTCGCGCCGCCGGCATGGAAGGTCGTCCTCGGAAAAATCATGTACCGCCTGTGGCCCACCCTCTCCATGTCCAACGAAATAGACACCCGGACTCTGTCCCGCGATCCCGATGTGGTCAGTGACTACGAGAACGACCCCCTGGTCCACGATCGGCTGACACCCCGTCTGGGGATAGACCTGCTTAAGAGCGGGGAGTGGGCCCTGCAACATGCCTCAGAGTTTCCCCTGCCCCTGCTCCTGATGCACGGATCCGCTGACCGGCTCACATCTGCACAGGCTAGCAGCGAATTTGCGGCCAAGGCAGGGGAGGCGTGCACCCTAAAGATATGGGACGGTCTCTATCACGAAGTCCATAACGAGCCGGAAAAAGAAGATGTGCTCACGTATCTCCTGGAATGGCTCGATCACCGGAGTTAAGGCCATATTCGCGGCAGGAGAAGAGGAATTCAGCTTGATTATTAAAATGTCACCAAATTCCTTAACTTTAGCTCACTTTAGTCACTTTAGCTCACTTTAGGCACTTGAGTGGGTTGTGTAAGTTATTTACCCATAACGAGGCAATAATGATAACAGACCAGGTTACACTCGATCACGGAAGCGGGGGCGAGGCCTCCCGTGAGCTGGTCAATGACATCTTCCTGACCCGTTTGGACAACGATTTTCTGAGGCGGCTGGATGACAGCGCCGTGATAGAGCTGTCCGGACATAAATTTGCAATGACCACGGACTCCTACGTGGTGGACCCCATCTTTTTCCCGGGCGGAGACATCGGAAGCCTTTCGGTCCATGGGACGGTAAACGATCTTTGCATGCAGGGTGCGGTCCCCCTCTATCTGACCCTTGGCCTCGTACTTGAGGAAGGCCTCCCAATGGAAGACCTCATGACGATTATCGACTCCGTGTCCCGGGCTGCCAAGGAAGCCAATGTAAAAGTGGTCGCCGGAGACACCAAGGTGGTGCCAAAGGGGAATGCGGATAAGATCTTTATAAATACCTCAGGTATCGGGTTCGTACCGGAAGGTGTTGAGGTGGGGAGTCACAATGCCCGGCCGGGAGATCTTATCCTTATTAACGGTGACATCGGAGACCACGGAATTGCTGTACTGGCCAGTCGTGAAGGACTTGACTTCAAGACCGGTTTAACAAGCGACAGCGCGCCTCTCAATGCGTTGGTGGCGTCTATCCTGAAGGTCAGTTCCCGGATTCACGTCCTGAGGGATCCGACACGGGGCGGCGTTGCCACGGCCCTCAACGAGATCGCAGGCCAGTCCGGGGTGGGTGTCCATCTATTTGAAGATTCCCTCCCGATTTCAAAGGCTGTCATGGCTGCCTCAGAGCTCTTAGGGTTTGACCCGCTCTATTTGGCAAACGAGGGTAAATGCCTGATTGCGGTTGCTCCCCAGGACGCCGATTCGGTTTTGCGTGCCATGAAAAGGAATAAGTACGGAAAAAACTCGAAGATAATAGGACAGGTGACAGATCAAAATCCCGGACGGGTTCTCCTCAAGACCCGAGTCGGCGGGACCCGTATCCTCTCCATGCTTACCGGCGAACAACTTCCGAGGATCTGTTAGGATCTTACGCTTTCTTGTCCTTGAAGAGGCCCTTGAGATTGGCGAAGGGGTTGTGGGTGAGCCCTGAATTTTCTTCGTCGCCCACCTGGATGCCGTTGCCCTCCAGATAATCGAGGTGGCGGCGGTGCTCGTTATCATGGCAGTAGATACACAGGTTTTCCCAGTTGCTTCCAGCCGGGGGGTTGTTATCGTGGTTGTGGTCTTTGTGGTGAACCGTCAGCCCGTGAACGTTTCTATTGGTAAACTCCCGGCCGCAGCGGGCACATATCCATGGATGGATCTTCAGTGACTGCTCCCGGTAACTCTGTTCCAGCGTTTTTTGTGCCTGACGGGCCCGGGCGACCACATCATCGATCTTTTCAGGCTTGGTTTTGCCCCGCTGAGGTCCGCGAGGGCTGAAACTGCGGGTCATTATCTAATCCTCCAGCCTTTGTTTTCTCCTGTTGCGGCGCTTCCGGTGTGGAAGAACCGCATGACGAATTTCTCAGATGAAATCCTCAAAACAAGTCGAGACCTTTGAAAAATGTTCAATTTTGGTCAAGCTCAAGCCTCCGGCCCGTGGGGCCTACGCCCCGGAGGGGAAGGCGAGAATTTCAACCACAGGAATATATTGAATATTTCGAGGATTGAAATTTGAGCCTGACGCCGAGATTGGCCAAAAGGGGGCGTTTTGCAAAGGTCTCAAGTCATGGGGAGCCGTAGATCAAATACTAATGACCTTATCGGCCACCTGCATGGCAGTAACAATATCTAACATATTTGTGGTCTCGCCTACCAGCTTTTTGTCAAGCAATTTGAAATGGGTGAGACATGTCCCGCAAACCAATATTTGGATCCCGTCATTTTCCAGATCTTTGAGTATCGGCAGCATATCTGATCTCTCGGTGGTCAGTTTTACGCCGTTATTGACAAAGACCAGCCTCCATAATTCATTCCCCATCTCTTTCAGGGTTGTCAGAAAACTGCTCATGAGCTTGCGCCCCAATTCATCATCACCATGGCCCATACGATCGGTGGCCACCATGACCATGATCTTTTTTGTCTCCTCCATAGGTTTTTCCATCGCTGGTATCTCAGGGGCGGTTCCTGCCGCCATATTGCCAATGACAAGAAAGTCGTCGCCTTCCTTTCGGGCGGTTACCTCAAATCTCTGTGATGTCAAAAACCGGGATACATTCTCCTTTGCCGCCTCGTTGTCCACCACAACGCAGAGGGTTTCGGGATGATTCTTCTCAATGGCCTCCTTTGTCCGTAGCACCGGTGAAGGGCAGGCCAATCCCCTGCAATCAATTCTCTTGTTCATCTTATTTTCCTTCTCTAAATCTACTCGTCAGAACAATTCCCGCCCGTGGGACATCTGCCAGGATATTTTTGCCGATTTTGACCTCTGACCTGCAACCACAGACAACCAATAACCAGTAACCAATAACAAGTAACTGGGTTATTCCACAATGATCTTTTCCGCTGGTTCTGAAATGGCCTCTCCGATGACAGCCGCCGTTTCGATCCCCTTCTCCTTTAAATCGTGCAGCAGTTTATCAGCGTTTTCCCTGTCCACACAGATGAGCAACCCCCCGGATGTCTGAGGGTCAAAAAGGATATCCTGAGTCAGTCGATCCACGGAAGATGCGAATTCGGTCATTGAGTTTCGAAACTCTCTGTTTTTGTAAGCGCCCCCCGGGACCAGCCCCATCCCGGCATATTTTAGGGCCTCAGGCATGATCGGTATCGTTTTGCTGGAGAGGCGGATCCCGATCCCGGTGCCTACGATCATCTCCGCCAGATGGCCGATCAGACCGAAGCCGGTAATGTCGGTGCAGGCGTGGACCGGATAACGACTCATCACGTCCGCTGCATCCCGGTTAAGGGTGGCCATGAGACGGGTCACGGCATCAATGACGTCTTCCGAGGCAAACCCGCCCTTGATGGCGGTGTTGATGATCCCGGTCCCCAAGGGCTTGGTCAGGATGAGACGATCGCCCTCTCTGAGACCCTTTTTAGTGAGAACCCGGTCCGGGTGAATGAATCCTGTGACAGAGAGCCCGTACTTGAGTTCACTGTCTTGCACGCTGTGTCCGCCGATCAGGACCACGCCGGCCTCTCTCATCTTATCCAGACCTCCCTGTATGATCTGGCGGAGGACCGCCATATCCATATCCCTGAGAGGGAAGGCCACAAGATTCATTGCTGTCTTGGGAACACCCCCCATGGCGTAGACATCGCTGAGGGCATTGGCGGCCGCGATCTGTCCGAACCAGTAGGGGTCATCCACAACGGGCGTAAAGAAATCAACGGTCTGGATGAGGGCGATGTCATCCGTGACCTTGTAGACACCGGCATCGTCCGCCCGTTCGAGACCCACAATCACATTGGAGTCCGTTGGAAATTCAAGCCCGCAAAGCGCCCTGTCCAGGTCCCCTGGAGGCAGTTTGGAGGCTCACCCGGCGCCCTTGACCGTCTGTGTCAGGCGGAGCTTTTTCTGGTCATCCATAATTTTCCCCTTATTAGAGTTGTCGATCTTCATAAGTATTATAGTCTATCCCTAATTTGCCAATTTTTCAAACTGGAAATTCCGATACAAAAGCCGTTTCTCTTAGAAAAAGCCTATGAACCCATTGAAGCCC